>NZ_BAAGRP010000073.1:0-215592 GCF_054782895.1 Promicromonospora xylanilytica | reverse complement strand
TCGATGGCCTGCTTGGCACCCGTGGTGAACTCCTCGTAGGACTGCTGGAACTTGCCCGAGGCCTGGTCCGTCTGGAAACCAGAGGCCACCAGGTTGTTCACCTGCGAGGACAGGTTCTGCAGCGTGTCCATGATCTGCTGCTGACCGTTACGCAGCTGACCCGCGGTACCCCGAAGCTCCTCGTAGGTCACATTCATGTTCGCCATGAGTAATCCCCTTCTCGATCTGATCCCGGCCGGCCCCCACGGCCGATCCGACTGACCACGACAGTACTGGGACCTGGATGGGGCGTCGATGGGGAGCGGTACCCATCACGAGCAGCACGAACTACCTGGACGGTCCCGACGTGTCCTTGGCCGGCGACGTCTGCCGCCACGCGATCCGTAGCGCCCACGCGTACGACCACACGATCAGGCCCGTGCCGAGCACGCCGCACACGACGTTCGTCGCCTCGGAGACGTCCGCCGCGATCGCGGGGAAGAGCAGCAGCCAGCCGACTCCCGCGGGGAGCATCGCAAGGAACCACGGTCCCGACGCCTGCCACCCGGCCACGTAGAAGCGCATCAGGAATCGAGTGAGGGTGGTGTTGCGTACGGGCTGCAACGAGAGCGCGACGTCTGTCGCGGTCGGCGGCCCGATCACGCTGCCGCGTACACCGCTCGCCGTGAACGAAAGCTTCTCGTGGCGGTACGCGGGGTTCAGCGAGCGTGCCACGTACACGAACGAGAGCAACGCAAGGGGCCAGCTGCAGTTCGGCAGCCACCACAGCACCACCGGGCCCGCGATGACCGCGAGGAGTGGGGCCGCGAGGAACACCATGCCGATGAACGCCCCGACCGACGCCGTAGCCGGCTCGGTGAACTCCGCGACGGTGAGGTTCCCCGCGATCACACCGAACGCCAGGATGCCCCAGCCCAGGGCGACGACGAGCGCCCAGATCGCCAGCCAGGTCAGGCCCACCAGCAGGTACCCGAACGGCCTCAGCGCCACCCTCCACGGACGCGGCGAGACCCCCTTCGGCGCGGCTCCACGCCGCTCGCCAGCAACGATGTCCTCCATGACGTCCTCTCGACAGCGTCCACGTCCGGCTTGGCCTCAGGCGCCCGCCGCATCGCCGCGACGCACCCGGCCGGAGCGCCAGATGCTAGTTCGCCTGTCGTCATCCACATAGCTGCCCATAGGGTGTGTACCAGACCGCCTCTGTCCAGGAGAGAGCAGGAACATGAGCGACTACCGCGAGCACCGGCCAGAACTTGAGAACCTCGACTCCGGCACCAAGCGGAGCCTGCAGCCGATTCCCGTCGTCGTCGGGTTCAGCGTCGTCGTCCTCTTCGTCGCCGGCATCCTCAGCGGTGCGGCCCCCGACCTGTTCCAGAGCGCTGGTGGCTGGGTCACCGCCATCATCGTGGTCGTCGTCGCCGTCATCATCGGCAGCCTGCTGACCGTCAGGCGCATGAACGCCCACAACCGGCAGAGCTGACCCGCCTTCTACTCCGGCTCGTCCGCGTCCAAGAAAGTGATCGAGTCGACGATCTCGTCGAAGAGCATCGCGAACGGCTCGGCCGACGGGATGTTCGGGACGTTGACGCGGATCACGAGCAGCTTCGACTGCTCGTCCGGGTAGGGCATGTAGTAGACGAGCCGCATCGTGAGGATCTCGATACCGTCCTCGCTCGTCTTGCCCTGCGCCATCTCGGCCACCCGCGCGACCGGCCCGTACTTCTGAGTCGCGACCTCGCCGTCCGGAATGGCGCGGAGGGCACCTTCGATGTCCCCCTCGTCCGCGAGCTGACGCGCTGACTCGGGCCACTCGGCGTCATACATCATGATGGCGGCCGGAAACGGCACGGATGGCGCCAGCTCCAACGACATCAGATAGGTGTGCACACCGGCCTCGGCCGCTTGCCTCGCCGTCATGACGAGCTCCTGCACGGCCTCACGGCGCACTCGCGCGAGACGGTCCGCGGGACCTACCTGCTGCCTGACGAGGCGCTTCACGAAGGCGACCGACCGTGCGGGGTCGTCGACAGGGATATCCACCCAGGTCCCCGGGACGATGATGCGGATGTCTCGCCCGAACTCCCTGGCGAGCGGCTGCGCGGTCATGACCCACCCACTTCGACGGTGAGCCCAGCGAGCAGGTCGACGATCTGCTGCGGCATGTCGTCGAACGAGCCCACGCTTCGAGCGATAGCCGTGACCTCGACCATGTCCGGGGTCCCCTCGGGGAAGACACCCGCGACGACCCTCTCCTCGAGCACGGCAGAGCTACCTTCACCGAGCTCACCAGGATGCGCGATCATGGCATGCAGACCGGTGACGGACCCGATCGCCGTCGTGCCCTCGATCGCCTCCGCATAGGCGAAGTCATGCGTCTCGGAGGCTTCGACAACTTCCTTCAGCTCCGCCGCGTAGCCGTCCGGCGAGACATCCCGCTGCGCACCGACGGTGAGCATCGCGTCGACCACCCCGTTCTCCGGGTGACGCACGAGGAACGCCGTTCGGAGACCTGCGATCGCCGCGTCCTGAACGACTCGCACGACGCCGTCGAGCTGCTCGGCGAGGACCTCGACAGCGTCCTCCGTCATGGCGTCCAGGTCCCCTGCCGCCGGACCGGCAACCAGCTCGACAGCCGTCGACCTGGCCCATTCGTGAGGGTCGGTCAACTCCTTCGGAACCAGATGCCAGGCCTCGGGAAAACCTAGGTCGAACCTCACGATGTGCGGCACCGCGCCTCCTGTCTCAGCCGAATAGGCCCTTGCCGATGTTGATGCTGTTGCCCATCAGGGTGCCGTAGGAACCGCCTGCACCGCTCGTGACGGCAGAGCTTCCGCTGCTGGCCACGCCCCAGCCGTCGCCGCCGCTGATGCCGGTACCGAGGCCGGCCGCGATCTGCCCCATCTTCGCGGCGTTGTGCGTGACCGAGCCCGTGATCGCGATCGCCTGGGCAGCGCTCGTCAAGCCGTCGAGCTGGACGCCCGTCTGACTGAAGAACTTCGTCATGTCCATCACGTCGTCGTTCCCGAGCGCGAACCGCATTCCGCCATCCTTGTACGGGATAGGGAACTTCGCACCACGCCAGGTGGAAAAGGCCTCGCCATAGGTACCACGCTGCGCCATCCGCCAGATCTCGCCGTCCGTGGCGTTGCGGACGAACGGAGACTTGAGGGTGTCGAGGGCACGCGTGCTCAGCTTCGTGCCACTCGCCTCGACCAGCTCGCTGACGGTCGCGATCTTGCGCGCCTCCGTGATCCCCCTGACATTCCGGGTCTGCGTGATCGCGCGTGCCTTGGCGTACTTGCCCAGGGCGCCGAGCGCCTTTCCGCCGAACAGGCCCATCACGCCCATCCCTATGCCGAACAGCGCACCCCAGGAGAAACCTTCGTTCGCCATTTTGACGATTCCCTCGATGATCGCGATGATCGAGCCGATCGCGGCCATGACGAGGAGTATCTGCCCCAGGATCGGGACCCACGAGAGGAAGATCGCCAGGATTCCGGCGATGTCGCAGGCCATCTTGACCCACTTGCCGACCGACTCCCAGACCTCGCCGACGCCGTCCCAGAAGCCGTCCTCGAGCCCGTTGACCTTGTCGCCCGACACGACCTCCTCGATCTGGGAGATCGCGGTGCTCGCCGCCGAGTTCTTGTCGCCGTGCCCGCTGTTCCACTCGGCCTCGGCCTGGGTGATCTGGCTCTGGAGGTCGTTGACGGCGTTGTTCGCGTTCGTCTGGGCACGCTGCGCGTCGGACTTGTCCGCGTCGCTCGCGTCCTTCGGCAGGTCGTCCACGCCACTCTCGGCGCTCGACGCCGTGGCCTGTGCCGTCTCGAGGTCGGCGCGGAGCGTCCGGAGCCTGGCTGCGGCGGGGTCGGCCTCGTTCTTGGCCGCGCGCAAGGACGCGCCGTACGCCGTCAGTGCCTCACCGGTGTAGGAGTAGCGCTCACGCGCCTTCTCGATGTCCTCACGCACCTCGCCGGCCAGCTTGCGCGTCTTGTCCATCGACTTCGCCGTCGTGTTGGTGTCGTCGACGATCTGCTGCAGAGAGGAGACGGACCGAGCGATCGCCTCGGCCAGCTCGGTGTACCTGCGGCCCTTGGCCTCGACGGTGTTGGGCTCGCCCTCGAGCTCCTGCCACTGTGTGTCGCTCATCGGTCTCTCCTACTTCGCAGCCGCGTCTTCGAGGGCCTTCGCGAGCCCGGTGTCGACCTCGTCGAACGCTTCCGCGATCTGCGAGATGATCCCGGACAGCTTCTTGACGTTCTCGAGCATCTCGCCGCGCTTGATCTCCCACTTGTCGGCGAACTCGTTCACGCGGTCGCGCAGCTCGTCGTGGCCGGTAGCGTCAGCGACCCCCTGCGCGTTCCCGTCGGCGTTCTCGAGCTCGCTGGTGATCGACTTGAGATCTTCACTCAGCGTCAGAAGCTGATTCATGTCGATCGAGAGATCGTAGCCAGCCATCGTCCCCCTGCTTTCTCCGGTCAGTTTCTCACCTGAGCAGAACCGTACCGGCGACCGTCACGGGGCGACCATGGGGAGCACTCCCCATGGCCGCCCCGCGAGCATTCCGGTCAGGACCCCCGGGCGATCAGCCCTCGGCCCCGAGCACGAACGGTACCTGCACCCGGACGTTCTTGCCGCGTGCGATCCAGGCGCCGCGTCCGGGCGGGAACTCGCCCTTCGCGGCCCGCGGGAGCCCGGTCTTGAGGATCATGTCGCCGTCCATGTTCTCCGGCTGCAGCAGCAGGCCACGGCGACCGCTCTTGACCTCCGACAGCAGTGGCCAGGTAGCGCCCCACGAACCCGTCTCGGCCTCGGCCACCAGCAGGTGGTCCGACTTCTTGATCGCCTTGGTGAGGTCCTGGATCGCCTTGTCGGCGGGCGTCTGCAGGTAGTCGTTGATCCCCTCGATGATGACGACGACGCCGGGTGCGGTGTCCTCGTCCTGCACTGCCGCGAGCAGGTCCTTCGCCATGTCGGCGACCTTGTCCGGCCCCACGGCGACGTCCTCCCACGTGACCTCGCCCGCGATGGGCGAACGCGGCTGCGCGAACAGGTAGAGGCGCGCGTTCGGGTTCGCACGCTGGACCGCCTGCGCGATGTGCACCAGGGCGTTCGAGCGGCCGGACGCGGGAGGGCCACCCACCAGCAGCGTGCCCGTCGGGTCGAAGGGCAGCGGCTGCAGGGCGATGTTGTCCAGGCCGAGCACCGGCTGGCCCTCGACCGAGGGGGGCAGCTCCCGCGAGGAGTACTCCCCGGGCAGCACCCGGACCGAGGGCGCCGGGCGCACGCCGGCCCGACGCATCGACTCCGCGAGCCGGTCGGTCGCGGCCGCCTGCTCCTGGACCGACTTCGTCCCGCCGACCACCGCGACCTGGACCTCCAGGGAGTCGACGACGGCGCGCCCGGCGGGCGACGTCGCCGTGACGATGTCCCGCGGCGCGTTGAACGCGAGGTAGCCGTCGTCGGTCATGCGCAGCAGGATGTTGCGCTGCACCAGCGACCGCACGTAGGTGGGCACCGCGCCCGACCGGTCGGCCGTGAAGACGACGTGGATGCCGAGCCCACGGCCGTCGTTCAGGATGTCGCGGAACGCCTCGAACCACTCGGCCCGGCCCGCACCCACCTCGTACTCGTCGCGGAAGTTCGCGAAACCGTCCACCAGCAGCAGGATGCGCGGCACGTCCTGGCGGCCGGTGACCTGCCGGTACTCCGTGACGCTCGCGGCGTTCACGGACGCGAACGCGTCACCGCGGCGCACCAGCTCGTCACGCAGCATCCGCATCACGCCGACCACGCGCTCCGTGTCGTCGCCCTTGGCGATCGTGCCCACGTGCGGCAGCGCCTCCAGCATGCGCAGCGCGCCGGCCGCGAAGTCGAGGCCGTACACGTGGACGGGGCCGCCGCGCGGGGTGATGCCCGCGACCGCGGCGAGCGTGCGCAGCGCCGTCGACTTGCCGGAGCCACCGGTGCCGTAGACGCCGAGGTGGCCGTCCTGGTCCGGGTGGAAGTACTGCGGCGCCTGGGCCTGGTGCTCCGGGATGTCGGCGACGCCGATGAGGAGCTCGGTGTCCGTGCGCTGGTACAGGCGGGTCAGGTCGTAGACGTCGGCGAGCGAGTCGAGCCACGGACGGCGCGGGACGGGCAGACGACCGCGCTCGAACGCCTCCTGGACCCGGGCGACGAGCCGCTGCTGGTCGTTGGGGCCGAGGTCCTTCTCCTCGACCGACACGTCCGACTCGACGACCGGCTCCTCCCACTTCTCCTCCCGGCCGAAGTGCAGGCGCGCGACCTCCACCTTGGCGCGCTCGGGCGCCCGCGTGCTCCACGCGCCGGCGTAGCCGGACTGGAAGGCCTGCACGCGGCCCGGCCCGGTCTTGACGAGCCCGCGACCGGGGATCGACGGGTCCACGTACGCGGCGTCCTTCACGTCGACGACGTCGGAGGAGTCCGACTCGTCGGCCATCCTCAGGGCCACGCGCATGTTGGTGTTGGCGCGCAGGTTGTCCTTGATGACACCGGCCGGGCGCTGGGTGGCCATGATCAGGTGGATACCGAGCGATCGGCCACGCTGGGCGACGTCGACGACGCCGTCCACGAACTCGGGCACGTCGCCCACCAGGGCGGCGAACTCGTCGATCACGATGACGAGGGCCGGCGGGGTCTCCGGGTCCCCGCGCTTCTCCAGCTCGAGCAGGTCCTTCGCCTTCTTGCGGTTGAAGAGGTGCTCGCGCCAGTGCAGCTCGGCCCGCAGGCTCGTGATGGCCCGCAGCACCAGGTGCGGCGACAGGTCGGTCACCAGGCCCACGCAGTGCGGCAGCTGGACGCAGTCCGCGAACGCCGAACCGCCCTTGTAGTCGACGAACAGGAACGTCACGCGGTCCGGGCTGTACTCGGCGGCCATGCCGAGCACCCAGGCCTGGAGGAACTCCGACTTACCCGCACCGGTGGTACCGCCGACCAGCGCGTGCGGGCCCTGGGTCCGCAGGTCGAGGTGCTGGGCGTCCACACCGGCCGAGCCGACGATCGCACGCAGCGTGCCGGGACGCTTGCGCTGCACGCCCTGGCCCGTGCGGTCGTAGACCGACAGGTTCTGGCGCCAGCGCTCCATGACCGCGTCGGGGCTCTCGAACAGGTCGTGACCCAGCAGCGCCGGCATCGTGATGGAGCGGGGCAGGTCGGAGGCGTCCTCGACGATGGCGCCCGCGTCGAACACCGGGGCCAGCCGGCGCCCGTACTCCAGCGCCGTCTTGCCGTCCACCTCCTCGAGCACGATGTCGTCGACCCAGCGGCCGAGCCGCACCATGCCGACGCGCGGACCCTGCTGGCCGACCTCGACGAAGGTGCGGCACGCCGCGGGCAGGCCCGACGTGTCGGCGGAGATCCACAGGGGGTAGACGCCGGCGTCGGCCCCCATCTCGGCGAGCTGGATCAGCCGGGCGCGGTCCACGTCGATGTCGTCCGAGATCACGACGACCACCGCGGGGACGGGCGACTTGGTGCCCGTGTCCGCCATGCTCCGGTCACCGACGTCGCTGCCGCGCTCCAGCGCTGCCTTGTCCTCGCCGATCGCGCCACGGCGCTGGCCGCCCCGTACCGCCTTCAGGCGGGTGGAGATCAGCTCTTCGAGCTGCGCCAGCAGACGCTGGGCACCGGAGGCGGAGTCCGCGAGGTGGTGGCCCTCGACCGGGCTGTGGGCCGAGGAGGTGTGCGGGATCCAGGTGAGCCACTGCAGGTGCTGCGTCCACACCGGGCTCACGATGCTGGTCACGACGAGCTCCGACGGCGAGTGCAGGCCCGTGAGCTGCAGCAGCACGGCGTTGAGCGAGCCGATCACCCGCGCGGGCGGGCCCGCGAAACCGAGCGCACCCGCGTCGTACAGGTTCTCCACGACGGGCACGCCGTCGACGTCCTTGTGCTGGTCGACCAGGGTGTCGAGCAGCTCCTGGTACTCCTTGATCAGGTGGCCCTTGCCGGCGGTCTTCACCGTGTTGCGCGACGGCATGGTGCCGAGCCCGAAGCGCACGTTGAGGAAGCTCCAGTGCTCCGGACGGCGCGTCCACAGCAGGGGCCCGTGCCGCATCGCCTCCACGTAGACGTGCTGCGTGGCGGGCGCCTCACGGAGGCGGACCGAACGCTCGGTCTCCTTCTCCTCCTTGAGGACCTCGCGCAGCGAGGCGAGCTTCTCGTCGAACCGGGCGACGTCGCGCTCCAGGCGCTTCTTCGCCTGCCTGCCCTGGGTCACGTAGTTGCCGATCATCATGATCGGGGCCATCGCCACGAACAGCAGGGAGGCGGGCCGCTCGGTGATCATGAACATCGCGCCGCCCATGAGGACCGGCGCCAGCAGGGCGAGGAACGGGAACTCCCGGGGCTCGGTCTCCTTGGGAGCCTCGGGAGAGTCGAACTCCTCACCGTTGTACCGCGCCTCGACGCGGGGCGAACGGGTGAACGAGACCGGGCCGGCCTTGGGCGTCACGCCGGTGATCGTGGCGGGCCTGCGTGTCTCGATCGTGACGGCCGTGTCACCGAGCACCACCCGCTGCGAGCCCTCGATGCGCAGGCGCTGCACGTGCTCGCCGTCCACGAGGATGCCGTTCGCGGAACCGAGGTCGACGACCTCGACCTCGTCCGACACGTCGAGCCGCAGGTGCTTCTTCGACACCATCGAGTCGTCGACGACGACGTCGCACTCCTGCGAGCGGCCCAGCACCCACGAACCCTCCGTGAGCTCCACGGTGCCGGCGCCCTCGATCCGGACCGCCGCACGCACGGCGTCGGAGCCCGGGTAGTCGAAGCCGGGCATGGCCTGCTCCACCGAGGCCACGAAGGCCCCCGAGCCGATCCACGCCTCACCGAGCGCCGCGTCCGCGGGCAGGCGGACCGGCCGGTCCTGGCCCGGGAGCTGCGCCTCCAGCGTGCGGGACCTGCCCGGGGCGCCGGGCGCCGACGGGTCCACCCGGGCGATCGTGTCGGCGATCTCGCCGATCCGAGCACCGGCGTCGGCCGTCACCACGACGTCGTCGTGGCTACCGTCCGAACGTACGAGCGTCACCTTGACGCGCATGAATCCTCCCCCGTCACTTCTTCTTGTCCCGGCGGCCGCCGATGACGGCGCCCACCACCCCGCCGACCACGGCGCCACCGGCCGCGACCAGCCACGTCGATCCCGTCATGAGCACGCGCCCGAGAGCGCGCCACGGGTCCAGGAAGTCGCCGGTACCGGTGCCCGTGAACAGGACCGTCCCGAAGACCACGATCACCCAGGCGATCAGTCCGCCGCCGATGGCTCCCGCCACCACGAGCTCCGGTGTGCTCCGCAGGTTGCTCATGCGGTCGCCCCCTTCTCGGCCTCCGCCTCGTCCAGCAGCGGAAGGTCGGCCTGGGTCACCAGGCGCGATGCCACCGCGTACTCGACGAGCCGCGCGCGCCGGTTGGTCGCGAGCGCACCCGGGCCGCCGCGCAGCCCCTTCACGCCGATGCGGTCGAGCTTCTCGCACACGTTGTCGAGCTTGCGGTTGAAGCGCGTGCTCGCCCAGCCGAGCCGGCGGGCGGCCGAGGCCGACGAGGGGATCTCGCTCAGCCCCGTGCCCTCGCGCCGCAGCATGGGCTCGGCGAGCGACACGATGAGCTGCTTCTGGCTCTTGGTGAAGCTGATCGCGCCGATCGTGGTGGCACCGGAGTCGTCATCGTCCTCGGACCGGATCTCGTGGTACGGCGCGTTGTCGAGCTGAGCGGTGATCTCGTACGTCGTCGGCCCGGCCGTGAACACGATCGACGTCGTCGGGAACACCATGGGCAGGCGGTTGCCCGGCGGGAGCCAGGACTGCACGCCGCCGCCGGCGTCGCACACGGTCGCGGAGATGAGCGAGCCCACGTTGGACAGCCACCAGATGCCGTCCTCGTGTGCGATGCGCAGGAAGCGACGGTGCAGGTACGGGTTGTCGTCGATCGCGAGGTCACCCTCGCGGCCGATGTCGAAGGCCGCGCCCTCCTCGGACGGCCGAAACCACTCGCCGGCGAACTCGATCGCAAGGCCGTTCATCCACTCACCTCCCCGTGTGCGGTCCGAGCAGGTGCGCTCGGAGCTACGTCGTCGGTCCGGCTCTGGTCAGCCCTGCGGGCTGACGCAGCTGTCCTGGGCGTTCTCCTGCGGCTTCGACGGCTTGCCCGACCGCACCACCACGATCTCGACGCAGGTCTCACCCTTCAGCGGCACCGTCACGGACGTACCGCTCGGCACCGGTTGGAACACGGGGTCGCCCGTCAGCTCCAGCACGCGGTACGCGTAGGAGTCACCCTCCTCCACGGACTTGGGCGGCGTCCACGAATACACCGCCTCGTTGCCCTTGACCTCCACCGTGACGTCCCGGACCGGCGGCACATACCCACCGGCCGGAGCCGGGGGCACGACGGCGGAGGTCGTGGCCGTCTGCTCACCCTCCGGGTCGCCGCCGCCGTCCTGGGTCAGCGCCCACGCCGACACCCCGACGACCGCGACGACCACCACGCTGACCACCAGCGCGAGGAGGCCGCGGCGCGGCTGCTCCTCCTGCTCGGCGTCCTGGTCGGGCGCCGGCGCGGCGGGCGCGAGCTGCCCGACGGCGCCAGGGGTCGCCCGGGTGCCCTGCGTCGCCGGGTCGGCTGAGCTGCGGTACACCGTGTCGTCCGACGGCGCGGTGGTCGGCGCGGGCGCCGCGGGCGCGTAGGCGCCGCTCGCGGCGGCCTGCACCGCGCCGCCGGGACCGAAGCCGTTCGCACCCGGACCGAACGCGCTCGGGCCGGCGGCGCTCGCGCCGGCCGGGTCGATGGTGACCACCTGGCGCAGCCGGGTTCCGTCGGCCTCCGCCTCGTCCTCCTGCATCGCGCCGGACTCGTCCAGCAGGTCGATGGGGGTGACGTCGCGGGACAGCTCGACCTGGACCTTCTGCAGCTCGCGCGCGAAGGCCAGCACCGTCGGGTACCGCGAGGACGGCAGCTTCGACATCGCGATGCGCAGCACACGCTCCAGCGACGGCGTGACGTCGCTGCGGCTCACGGGAGGCAGCTCGTCCTGCTCGATGCGGCGCACCAGGTCCGCCGAGGTGTTGGACCCGCCGGGCGTCTCGAACGGGGTACGCCCGGCCAGCAGCGTGTAGCAGGTGGCGGCCAGCGCCCACACGTCCGTCGCGATACCCGACATCGGCGGGTCGCCGAACGACTCCGGCGGCGACCACGGGATCGACATGCCCTCCGCGGCGGCGGCCTCGTCGACCGTGGACGAGATGCCGAAGTCCGTCAGGGCCGGGTGGCCGAACTGCGTCACCAGGATGTTCGAGGGCTTGAGGTCACGGTGGAGGATGCCGAGCCGGTGCGCCGTCTCCACGGCGCCCGCGATCTGGATGGTGATGCGCAGGGCCTCCGCCACCGAGAACCGCTCCGAGCGGTAGCGCGCACCGAGGTTCGGGCGTGAGCAGTACTCCATGGCCAGGTACGGGCGGCCGTCGTTGGCGACACCCGCCTCGTACATCGTGACGATCGACGGGTGGTTGCCGAGCGTGGCCATCAGGTCCGCCTCGGCGTCGAACGCCGCGCGCTGCGTCTCGCTCGACCACTCCTTGAGCAGCACCTTCACCGCGACCTGCCGACGGGGTCGCTGCTGCTCGTACAGGAACACGTCCGAGAAACCACCCGAGCCGATGAGCTTGCGGTACTCGAAGCCCTCGATCTCGGGTGGCGGGGACGGCTTCCTCTTGCTGCTCACACTGCTCCTTCGTCGGTGGTCGAGCCTGTCTCTGCGCTGGTCCGGCCTGTCCGGGCCGTCACCAGATGCCCTCGAACGTGAGGGTCACGCCGTCACCCAGGTCCACGACGTCACCGTCGGACACGAGCTCCTTCTCGTTCGGGTGCAGACGCCGTGGCGGCTGGCCCGGACGCAGCAGCGTGGTCCCGTTCGTGGTGGCCAGGTCCGACACGAGCACGTGCCAGTCCTCGAGCGAGACCTCGGTGTGGGACCGCGAGATGTCCTGCTGCGGACTGGACACCGTCACGAGACGCGGCATCTGGTCGGCCGACGTGTTGTTGGTGCGGGGCCGGCGGCCCACGATCACCGGACGGTCCAGCTCGACCACCTGACCGCCACGGATCCCCGCCGCCCCTGACGTGGCGGCACCCGAGCTCACGACCATGCGCCCCAGCGACGGGCGCGTCGCCAGCTCGGCCTCGGCGGACAGCGCGCTGCCGCACTCCCGGCAGTTCTCGCGGGCGGTCGGGTTGGCATGGCCGTTCTCGCACGTCACCGCAAGGATCTTGGGCGCGTTCGGGTTGGCCGGCGCGGAGAACTTCGGGGCGGACGGCGCGGACGCCGCGGCCCTGAGGTCGGCGATCGCCGACGACATCACGGTGTGACCGTCGTGGTCGTCGTCGTCCGCCCCGGCCTCCGTCTCCGCTTCCGCGCCGACTGCGGCCGCGCGGTGCGCGGCCGCGGGCGTGGCGCCCGACCACCCGGGCACGCCGGAGATCGGTACACCGGAGATCATGTCGTCCGCGCCGGATGCCGACGGCTCCGGCAGCGCGGGGGCCGGGACGGGAGGCGCTGGGGCCGGCGGGGGCGGCGGTGCCGACGGGACGGCGCCCGACACGGGGGCCGGCTCGTCCTCTTCCTCCTCGGCGCTCTCCGGCCGCACGGCGGCCGCCTCGACACCGTGGGCGACCGTGGCGCCCCACAGGTGCATGTAGTCGTCCTCGTCCGGGGCCTCGTCCGCAGGTGCCTCCGGCTCGGGCGCCGGCGTCTCGCCGCCGTTGTCCTCGTCGGGCGCGATGGTCTCTTCGGACGCCGGGACCATGGTGACGGTGCCCATCGGGGCGACGGTCTCGGAACCGGGCTCGACGAGCGCCTCGGCGGCCGAGCCGCCGGTCGCGACCGGGGCCTCGGAGGTCGCGCCCTGGGTCTCGACGGAGTCGACCAGCAGCGCCTCCGAGTCGTCCGGCACGGGGGCCTGGCTCCGCGGCGCCGAGGTCTCGACGGGCGGCGGCGGGACGGGGTGGGCCGACGGCGCGGAGTCCACGAGCGGCGCAGGCTCCGCCGGCGACGAGACCTGTTCCGCCGGCTCGACCACCTGGTGGCGCACCACCCCGGCCAGGACCACGCCCGACTCGACGGGCAGGCCGTCCGCGAAGCTGCCGAAACCCGACACCCCCGTCGCCACCTCGACGGCGGTGACGCCCTCGACCACACGCTCGGTCCACGAGATGACGCCCGCGCCGGACACGGTCTGCGACTCCTCACCCGTCTCGATCGTGACGGTCAGCCCGTCCCCGCGTGCGACGACGTGCGCGCTCGCCGGCTCGCCGGTACCTGCTCCCGTGAGCACCACCACCGCGAACGGCGGGACACCCTTGAGGCCACCCACCGCGGACGCCGTCAGCGCGCCGAGAACCTCCGCCACCCCCGCGCCGGGCGCGGCCAGATCGGCCCAGAGGCCGGCCGCCGGCTCGTTCTCGTCAACCCCGGTGCCCTCCCCTGGCAGCACGACGACGGCGTCGCCGCGCACGATGACGCGGGCCTTCCCCGTCGTGTACCGGATCCCGGTTCGCTGTCCAGCGTCCGAGGTGCTCATGGTCGCCTCCTAGGTGTGTTGCCCTGCTCGTGTCCCGCCCCTGCCACAGTCCTGCTGTCAGACTCTATTGACCGCTCCGGCGGTCCCGCTCGGCTCAGTCACGTGGCACGGTGTCCTCGTCCGCGAACCCTCCGCGCGGCGAGGTGCTCGTACCCGCTGTCTCGTGCGCCACGCCGGTCGCGTCCACCACGATGACCGTGATGTTGTCCCGGCCACCCGCCGCGATCGCCGCCTCGACCAGCCGCCCCGCGGCCACCTGTGGATCGGGGTGGCCCAGCATGATCTCGGTGATCCGCGCGTCGTCGAGCTCCCCCGTCAGCCCGTCCGAGCAGACCAGTATCCGGTCGTGCGCGCCGATCGGGATGTACCGGAAGTCGGCCCGTGCCTCGTCCCGCCCGCCCAGCGCACGGGTGATCACGTGCCTGCGCGGGTGGTCGCGTGCCTCCTCGGCGGTCAGCGTACCGGCGTCGACCATCTCCTGTACCTCGGAGTGGTCGATGCTCACCTGGTCCAGCACCCCGCTGGAGAGCAGGTACGTGCGGGAGTCGCCCACGTTCACGAAGAGCCAGTAGGGCGCGTCGTCGAGGTAGGCGACCACGGCACCGGTGAGGGTCGTGCCCGCGCCGCGGCCCGCGCCGGCGGTGTCGATGGCCCGTACCCGTTCCTGCGCCGTCTCGAGCAGCGCCTCCACGTGGTGCGGCTCGACGCGCTCGATGTCCGACAGGGGCCGGAGCGCGTCCAGGGCGGTCGCGCTCGCGACCTCGCCCGCCGCGTGCCCGCCCATGCCGTCGGCCACGAAGAAGGCCCCGCCACCGGCGAAGTAGCCGTCCTCGTTGAGCTGCCGGCGCAGCCCTCGGTCGGAGGCAGCTCCCCAGGCGAGCGTCAGTGCCTCCTCGCTCATGCGGTCGCCTGCGGGTGCACGACGACGCGCCGGTCGCCCACGTGGATGGTGGATCCCACCGGGACCCGGACCCGGGCGCCCGGCTCGGCCACGCGTGGCGGCAGGCCCGGCGCCGAGACCACCGTGCCGTTCGTCGACCCGCGGTCTGTCAGCCACAGACCGGCCGTGTCGACACCCAGCTCCGCGTGCGTCTTGGACACGGACCGTGTCGGGTCCTCCACCTTGATCAGGATCCAGCCCGACGCGTCGGGTGCCTGCGGGTTACGACCGACGAGCGCCTTGGTGTCGACGACGTAGCGCTCGCCGCTCTCGACCTCCAGCACCACCGTCGCCACCGGCGCCGGGGTGAGCGGGCGGCTCAGGTGCGTGCGCGTCATGTCGACCGGCGCCGAGTCCCGCTGCTCCGGTTCGGGCTGCTGCACGTGGTGCACCGAAGGGGCCGGCGCGACGGGCGGCTGCTGGACGGGCGGCTGCACCGGCGCCGCGGGGGTGGCGGGCGGTGCCTGCTGCACCGGGACCTGCTCCACGGGCGGCTGCTGCACCGGCTGCTGCTGTACCGGGGCCTGCTGTATCGGGGCCTGCTGCACCGGCGGCTGTGCCGGCCGGCCCGGGTGCGGCGTGCTGCCGGACCCAGGGTGCGGCCTGCGAACCGTCGCGGGCTCCTCGTGGTCGGGCAGCGCCTCCGCGGGGCCGGCGGGCGCCTGCCCGGGGATCCCGGTGATCACGCCCGCGCCGGAACCGTTCGCCGAGGAGTCGGGAAAGTCCCAGGGGTCCTTCGCCTGCGCCGGTGCCACGGGCTGGGCCTGCTGCCCCGGAGCCTGCTGGACGGGGGCCGGGGCGCCGTTGCCGGCGCCCGTCCACACCTGGGAGGTACCCGCAGGCGCCTTCGTGGAGGCGGCCGACCTCGCGGCGGTACCCGCGACCGACCTCGTGCCGCTACCGGCCGGCGTACCGGCCGGGGCGACCGCGGGGTCGGACGCCATGAGCACCACCGCGCGGCCGAGCTTGTCGTGCCAGCCCTGGCGCTTGCCCTGGCCGTCGAACGCCGGGGAGACGAGCACCAGGATCTGGCCCACCAGGCACACCAGGGAGCCGAGCCCCACGATGAGCCAGCGCAGGAAGGCCCGGCCGAACCCGATCGGGCCGTACGCCGCGGCGTCGACCGTACGGATCTTGCAGACGAGGTTGCCGATCGTCTTGCCGGTCTTGCCCTCCCAGGCGGAGACGCCCAGCCAGTAGCCGAGCGCGAGCAGGCCGCTGATCAGCTGCGGCACCGTCATCGCCGAGGCGATGGCCTCCGGCGTCATCAGCAGGGCGCCGGTCCCGCCTGCGCTGGCGAGCCCGATCATGAGGATCACCCAGGCCACGACCCCGACCACCGCGGCGTCCAGGAGCGCGGCGAGGAAGCGGCGACCGGTTCCCGCGTACGCGACCGGTTCCGGCTGCACCGCCGAGACGCCCACCCGCGTGTGCGAGAGGGACTCGGGGACCGTGGTCCCTACATCACTTGTCTGGGTACGTGGGAACGGGCGGCCGCACACGCCGCAGTACGGGACGCTCCCGTCCTGTGTCGACCCGCATCCAGCGCAGACCACGTCCGTCATCGACTCTCCTTCGTCCGACGGGACCCGAGTCCCCCGAGTGCCGCGAGGATCCCGCGGCGTCCACCGATTCGTGCCCAGACGGAGCGGAGCGACAACGCTGCCCGCACCCTCCGTCGCGTGCCCACGGTGGAGCGTAGCCCGCCCACCAGCTCGTCCACCTCGACCCAGAACGCCTCGACCTCAGCGGGAGTCGGCTGCTCCCTGCCGAAGACCGTCGCGTCCGCGCGGTGCGCGAGCACGAGCGTCGACGGTACCTGGTGCGCCCCCGCGATGACGCCTGCGCTCTCCCGCCTGGTCGCCCCGCGGGGCACCGTGGTCCCGAGGTCGGTCACCACGTCGACCACCTCGTGCCACCCGCCGCTGACCCGGTCGGCCAGCTGCTCCGCGCTGCGGCGCAGCGCGCGGCGCCGCGCCTTGTAGGCGAGGATCGCGATGACCGGGCCGAGGACGAGCAGCAGCGGGATGCCCACCGCCAGCAGGATCACGCCGAGCAGACCCCAGTCGAAGAGGTCGTTCTCGGCCTCGTCCTTCTCGTCGTCCTCGACGCTGCCGGCCTTGGCCTTGTCCGGCTCCTCCGGCGGCTCCGGGTCCTGCAGCACCGGCGGCTTCGGAACCTCCTGGCTCTTCGGCTCCGGCTGGATCTGCGGCTTCTCCTCCGGGACGGCGTCGACGGGCACCCACCCGTGGCCCTCGAACGGCACCTCGATCCAGGCGTGCACGTCGCTGCCGAGCACCGTCCAGGGCTCGCCCTCCTCGTACGCGCTGTCCTTGTCCGGGTAGAAGCCCATGACGACCCGTGCGGGGATGCCCGCCTGGCGCGCCATGAGGGCGAGCGCGACGGCGAACTGCTCGTCGTCGCCGACCATCTTCTCCTCCTCGACGAGCGTGTCGATGCGTTCGGCCGAGTGGCCGGGCCGGGACGGCACCTCTCCGTCCAGCCCGCTCGACAGCACACCCGACGCCTGGAGGGCGTCCCGGATCAGGAACAGCTTGGTGGCCGCGTCGGTCTCCTCGCCCGTGAACTGCGTCGCCTTGGCAGGCAGCCCGGGCGGCATCGCGCTGTCCTCGGTCTCGGGCAGGTCGGCCTCGAGGATCGTGCCCTTCTTGAGGGTGTCCTCGTCGGGCTCCTCCGTCACGAGGGTGCTCAGCCGGTATGTGTCGCCCGACTTGATGCCGGCCGTGGTGAGGGCGGTCCTGGTGGTCGAGTTGTAGTAGGTCCCGTCCGTCTGCGCCTCGGCGTTCGGGCCGGTCCACTCGACACCGGTGAGGTCGCCGATCTCCGGCACCCAGACACCGTCGTAGCCGTGCACCGTGACCTCGATCGGCGTCGGCGTGCCCTCCTGCGCGGTCGCGATCTGCTCGCCCACCCGCGTGTAGACGCCGGTGTCGCCGCCGTCGCCCGACGCGTCGAAGACCACGCCGTCGTACTGGTCGAGCGTGGCGAGCCGGACGCGGCCGTCCTCGGGCAGGTCGCTGACCGTGAACAGCTCGTCCTCGCGGGCGTCCTTCGCGTAGTGCCGGAAGGCGACGAGCGGGCTGGTGAACTGATGGATGTCGAAGGGCGGCACGACCGTCTCGCGCAGGACCGTGCGGGGCTGGTCCGGCATGAGGATCGGTGCGGTGAAGCCGGCGGCCAGCGCCGCGACGCCCAGGATGACGGCGCCGGTGCGGATGCGGTACCAGCGCAGGCGGCGGGTGGCCTCCCGACTGGCCTCCGTGCTGATCGAGTGCGTACCGACGCGCGCCTCCATGACGCGAACGGCGCCCCAGAGGAGGGCCGCGATGGCGATCACGAGGCCCTGCACCACCGGCAGCGCGGCGTCGAGGGTGCCCAGCAGGATCGCGCCCACCAGACCGGCGATGACGGGAACCAGCGCCCACACCGCGTGCTTCGCGCGCCAGGAGATGGTGCCGGCGATCAGCGCGACGAGCAGCATGAGCAGGAACAGGACCACCGCGAGGTCGGGGAACGACCGCATGGGCGGCACGGTGGTGACGAACTGCTTCCAGCCCTCGACGGCGCCGAGCAGCAGCTCTCGCAGCGTGTCGAGGGTGGGCAGCACTCCGGCGACGGTCGTGTGCGGCAGCGCGAGCGCGCCGCCGAACAGGAGGTAGCCCAGCACGGCGAGCGCGGTCACGGTCACGGCCGGGAATCGGCGCCAGGCGCCCACCCAGGCCACCAGCAGGCCGACGACGGCGCCGCCGGCCGTGGGCAGCACATAACCGAGCGACCCCCAGACGGGCCCGAAGCCGACCGCGACGGCGCCGAGCATCACGCCCAGCGCCGCGACGTCGACCAGGGCGAACCAGGTCAGCGCCCGTGGGCGCTCGGCCTCCTTGCGGCGCGTGGTGCCCCGGCCCGTGCCCGTGCCGTAGCCGGTGCGCGTGCCCCGGGTGCGGGACGACGGCCGGCCGGAGCCGCCCGCTCCGACCGGGACGTTCCCGCGGGTGTTCTCGTCGCTCATCCGTCGCTCATCTTCTTCAGGGCAAGGGGAAGGTCTGCGAGCCGACCCAGGGTGAGCACCCCGAGCTCGGCGATGGCGTGCCGGCCGAGCGACGCGCCGGGCACGCACTGGATGGCCATGACCTGCACCCCTGCGGGGACGCGGGCCGACGCCGAGCGCAGCTCGGTGGGCGTCACCCGGCTGCCGATGACGAACGCGATGACCGAGAAGTCGGCGGCGGCCATGGCGGCCGACCGGGCCAGGTCCACGAGCTTCGACTTGCGGGACTCGAGCTCGATCCGCGACAGGTCGTCCATGAGGCGCGTGCGGTGGTCACCGCGCAGCGCGGCCTCGTTGACGAGCACGGTGACGCCACGGTCCTCCTTGATGGCCTGCAGGCCGAGGGAACCGCAGACGCTCACCGCGAGCTCGAACTCCTCGTCGTTCGCGTAGTCCTCCGCGCGCGTGGACAGCAGCACCGCGAGATGCGAGCGGCGGGTCTCCTCGAACTGGCGCACCATGAGCTGGCCCGTGCGCGCCGTCGTCTTCCAGTGGATGTGCCGCCGGTCGTCGCCGGGCACGTAGTCACGCAGGGCGTGGAAGTTCACGTCCGAGCTGGTGATGTCGTTGGTGACCCGGCCCTCGAGGTCCTTGAGGAAGCCGGTCGACGAGCCCGTGAGGTTCTTGACGCGCGGGTGCACGAAGACCTCCTGCTCGTTGGTCCAGGTCATCTCGCGGCGGAGCAGGCCGAGCGGGTCCGCCCGGACGGACTTGACCGGGCCCACCGTGATCACGCTGCGGCGCCGGGTGGGGATGGTGAAGATCTCCTCGTGCGACCCGCCACCGGGCAGGCGCGGGACGGGGAACGCGGCGGTGCCGGTACCCACGGGCAGCTCCATCACCGAGGGCAGCAGCGCACGGCTCGACGCGTTGCGCACGTCGAGCCGCCCGACGGCGCGGTCGCCGACCGTCACACGCGCCTGCGCGAGGTCGAGCACGACGTCGTACTTGAACCGGCCCAGCACGAACACGATGGCGCAGACGAGCGTCACGGTGAGCACGATGGCGGCGACCAGCACCTCGAGCCAGCCGAGCAGCAGCCCGGCGACCCAGGCGCCCGCCGCCGTGAGCGTGACGGCGATGCCGAACGTGCTGAACGTACGGCGCACCGGCGCCAGGACGCGGCCGACCGCCGCCGCCCGCGAACGGACGGCGGCGGTGAAGGTCACGCCCGCGCGCCGGCCGCGCAGCACCTGCGCGCGGCCGGCGGCCACCACGCCGCCGAGACCGCGCGGCTTCTCCTGACGTTTCCCGTACGCGGTGCCCGACGCTCCGCCGGACGAGATGCCCGTGGCCGTCATGCCGAGGCACGCTCCTGCGGAGCTGCGACGTCGGCCATGATCCGGGCCAGGATGACGTCGGGCCGGGAGCCCGCGAACTCGGCCTCCGGGTCCAGGACGAACCGGTGGCCCCAGACGGGCTGCGCCAGCTCCTTGATGTCGTCGGGCAGCACGTAGTTGCGGCCGTGCGCGGCCGCCCACACCTTGGCGCAGCGCACCAGGGCCAGCGCGCCACGGACCGAGACGCCCACCCGCACCTCGGCGGCGTTGCGCGTCTCCTCGCTGAGCCGGCTGACGTACTCGAGCACGGCGGTGTCGGTGTGCACGGTCATGGCCAGGTCGGCCATCTCGGTGACGGCCTTGGTCGTGATGATCGGCTGCAGCGACTTGCTGCGGTCCTTCACCGACGCACCCGACAGGATCTCCACCGTCGACGCGTGGTCCGGGTAGCCCACCGACGTCTTCATGAGGAAGCGGTCGAGCTGGGCCTCGGGCAGACGGTAGGTACCGGCCTGCTCGATCGGGTTCTGCGTGGCCAGCACCATGAACGGGCGCCCGGTCGAGTGCGCGACGCCGTCGACGGTGACGCGGCCCTCCTCCATGACCTCCAGCAGCGCCGACTGCGTCTTCGGCGAGGCGCGGTTGATCTCGTCCGCCAGCACGATCGAGTTGAAGATCGGCCCGGGGTGGAACTCGAACTTGCCGGCCTTCTGGTCGTAGATGGTCACACCGGTGACGTCGGACGGCAGCAGGTCGGGCGTGAACTGGATGCGGTTGTGCGTGCCCTGGACCGACGCGGCGATCGAGCGGGCGAGCATGGTCTTGCCCGTGCCCGGTGCGTCCTCCAGCAACAGGTGGCCCTCGGCGAGCATGCAGGTGAGCGCCAGGCGCACCACCGGTGCCTTGCCCAGGACCGCCTGGCCGACGTTACCGACGAGCCGGTCGAAGGTCTGGGCGAACCAGGCTGCCTGCTCGGGGGTCATCGTGGTCATCTCATGTTTCCCTACTGCTCGTTACTGCTCGTTCGTCGGGTGAAGTTGTGTCGATGATGGCGTGCCCGGCCGGCGGCGGCGCGGCGGCCGGGCACGCGGTGGTTCTACCAGGTCCTCGACGCGTACCGCTTGCCGTCGATGTAGACGAATACCTGGGTGCCCCCATAGCCGTAGAAGCAGCGGAGCTGAACCGATCCGTTTCCGGAGAAGGACCGGGTGCCTTCACTCGCACCGCCGTACGTCCTCCGCGACGGCTCGAGGATGTTGTGGTCACCGGAGGTCGCCGGGTTGGTGCCCGACCAGCACTCGATCCGGTGGCTACCGCTCGGGAAGTCCTGGTAGTTGAGCTTGAAGTAGGCGCACGCGCTGGTGCTGCAGTCGGGGTCGTTGACCGAGTTGCCACGCGTCACCCACGCCTGCGGGTCGGGCTGGGCGTCGGACCTGGCCTCGGCACAGCTCTGATTGCTCTGCCCCTCCGAGTCCGTGACGGTGACGCAGGCGCGCTTCACCTCGCTGTAGCCCGCAGAGGCGGACTTGGTCCCGCTCTTCTGCGTGCTGGTGATCGCACCGCTCACCACCACGGTGGTGGCCCGGCCGTTCGTGGCACGCGCATCCCAATTGAAGGTCACCTGCCGGTCGCCACCGGTGGCGCTGATCGACGGCTTGGGTACCGGCCCGTACGGCGTCACCGCGTTGGACGGGGCCGACGGCTCCGAGCACGTGTACGCGTTGCACGCGCGCACCGTGAACGTGTACGACGTGCCGTTGCTCAGGCCCGTGTAGGTGTACGACGTCGCGTTGCCCGCGCTCTTCCAGGGCATGCCGCTGGCCTGCACCTCGTACCGCGGGCCGGTGCCCCGGAACTCGCCGATGGCGCCCCACTGCACGTCGGCCTGGCCGCTCGTGTTGGAGCCCAGCCTGGCCGTCGGCTGGCCGGGCCTGTCCGGGGTGCCGTACGGCACCACCTCGTTCGAGAAGGGGCTCGCGGGCCCCTCGCCCGCCTTGTTCGTGGCCCGGACCCGGAACGTGTACGAGGAACCGGTCGAGAGGTCCTGGACCGTCTGCTCCGTCGCCGTGGTGTCGATGGCGCGGTCGAGCTGACCGTCCTTGTAGACGCCCAGCCAGTACTTGTCGATGGCGTCACCGTTGTTCGCGGGCGCGTTCCACGTGACGGTGATCTGGCCGCCGACGGCCGTGTTCACCCGGGTGGCCTTCGGTGCCGCCGGGGCGGCGGGAGGCGCGGCGGGCGTCTCCGGCGCGGACGGCTCGCTCCAGTCCGACGGATCGGGGGCGTCGTTCTTCGCCTGCACGCTGACGGTGTAGGCGGTGCCGTTCGAGAGCCCGTCCCAGACGGTCTGGCCGCCCTCCACGCAGGTCTTCTGGGTCACGCCGTTGGTCGGCGGCGGGCTGATCTCCAGGTTGACGCACTCGATCGGCGACCGGTCGGTGTAGGTGCGGTTCTTCCACGTGACCGTGAGCTCGCTGTCACCGAACTTCAGCGACGGCGGCGCGGGCTTCTCCGGCTTCTCGTCGGGTCGCGCCTCACGCGACGCCGGCGACGGGTCGGACTCACCCACGTCGTTGGTGGCCGTCACCGTGAAGGTGTACTTCACGTTGTTCTGCAGCCCGTCGAACGTGCACGTGGTCGTGGAGCACGCGTGCTCCTGGCCGGTGTTGGTCCTGAGGGTGTACCCCGTGATGTCGGAGCCATTGTTGTTGGGCTGGTCCCACGTCAGCACGACGGTCTCGGACCGCACCTCCTCGACGCGCGGGGCGCGCGGCGCCTCCGGCCTGCCGAGCACCGTGAGCTTCGCGATGCCGTCCACCTCACGGTCCGGGTCCTTCGTGGCGTCCTGCACGCGGTAGCGCACAAGCATCGCACCGGTGAAGTCCTCGTCGGGCGTCACCACGAGCTGGTTGCCGCTGTAGACCGCCTGTCCCATGCCCGTGTCGATCGTCGGGGAACCCGACAGCGTGAGCGGGTCCTCCGGGAACGGGTTCGTGTCGTTGTCGAGCACCGACATCGTCTCCGCCTCGCCCTGGTGGGCGTCGCGCACCACGTCCTCCGTCGTCTGCACCAGCGGCCGCGTGGACGCCACCACCTCGACGGTCAGCTTGGCCTCGACCGGCGGGTTCATGCCGTCGGACACCGTGAGCGGCAGCTCCCGGAACGTGCCCTTCGTGACGGACGGCTCGACCTGGCCGGTCACCGTGGCGCCGGAGACCGACGTCGTGATGCCCTCGCCGCCCGTGACCTCGAACGTCAGCGGGTCCTTGTCCGGGTCCTTGACGTACCGCGAGAGGTCGACGGTCGCCTCCTCACCGGCGGCCACCTCGAGCACGGGCGTGCCGGTGATCTTCGGCGGCATGTTCTTGGCCGGGCTCACGTCGATCGGCAGCGTCAGCACGGACGTGAGGCCCTCGTCGTCGTCCGGACCGTCGCCGTCGGTCACCTCGAAGCTGACCGAGGCGGCACCCGCGTAGTCCTTGGCCGAGGTGTAGACCACGGTGTCGTGGTCGGTCACGGTGACCGTGCCCTCGACCGCCTTGACCGTGTCCTCCTCGGTGATCCGCGGCTCGCGGTCCTCCCGGACCACCACGTACTCGGCGAGGTCGATGGTGAGCGGCTCGCCGCTCGTGGCCTTGAGCGGGCCCTGGCCGGGCTTCACGTGCGGCCTGGACTGGTCGCCCGGCACCCGCACGAACGCCTTGGCCTCCAGCCCGTCCATGTCGGTCACCGTGTAGGTGACGACCCGCGCGCTCTCGGTGAGCTGCACCTCGAGCGAGCCCGAGTCGGTGACCCGCACGCCCTCGAGGGAGTCGTCGACCGACACCTCGAGGTCGGCCGCGACGCCGTCCGGGTCCACGTCGTTGTCGAGCACCTTGACCGTCACGCTGGAGGCGCCCTCCACGTCGTCGGCCGTCACCACGTCGTCGTGCGCGACGGGGCGCAGCAGCGGCGCCTCCTCGTCCACGTTCACCGTGATGGCGCCGCTCGCGCGAGCCTTGAAGGTGTCCTGGATGCTGTAGTAGAAGGAGTAGGCCCCCTCCTCGCCCGGGGCCTCGACCACCACGTCGTCGTCCACGGCCTTCGGGTTCACGTCGTCGTTGCCCTCGAAGCCCTTGGCCACCAGGCCGATCTGGTCGCCGTCGGGGTCCGAGTCGTTGTCGAGCGCGGCCACCGCCACGGTGCGGCCCGGGCGGACGCGCGTCTCGTCGTCGATCGCCTGCGGCTCCTGGTTGGTCGCGGGAGGCGTCGCGATGCCGACCCGCACCGTGCCCTCGGCGGGGGCGCCGCGCGTGTCCATCACCTGGTAGGTGAACGTGTCCAGGCCGCTCCCGTCGTCCGCCGCCTGGTAGTCGATGAACCCGTCCACGATCGTGGCGGTGCCCTGGCTCGGCGCCCCCGAGATCGAGCTCAGGGTCACGTAGTCGCCGTCGGGGTCGGTCCCGTCCAGCGGCAGCGGGATGCGGACGATGCCGCCGCTGAGCACGCGGGCCTCGATGTCGGGCAGCTGCGGGGCGCCGTTCTGCGGGTCGTCCACCACGTTGATGGTGACCTGCGCGGAGTCCTTCTGCCCGTTGCTGTCCTCCACCTCGTAGACCGCGTGGTAGGTCCCGGCCTCCTGCCCGGCCCGGAACCGCACGGTGTCCTCCGAGACGAACGCCTCGCCCGCCTCGGCGGGCGGTGCCTCCTGCAGCTCGTCGGTGAGCTTCATCTCGAGGCCGTCCGGGTGCGTGTCGTTCTTCAGCACCGGGATGGTCACGACGTCGCCCACGTGGACGGTCGCCTCGTCGGCCCCGGCCTCCGGGGGACGTAGCTGAGCCGGCGCGGGGATGGGCACCACGCGGATCTGGCCGGTGCTGGTCCCCGAGCCGTTAGCCACGGTGTAGTCCAGCACCACCGCCTGGTCGAGGCGCTTGATCTCGGAGACCTTCAGGATCTGGTGGTTGAGCACGGACACGCTCACCGGGGCGTCCGCCGGCACGTCGACGCCCTGCACCACGAGCACGCCGCCCGCCGGGTCGGTGTCGTTCGCCAGCACGTCCACCAGTGCCGTGCCGCCGGTCGGGAGCAGCACCTGGTCCGACACGGCCACGGGCGATCGCGCCTCGTCGGACGGCTGGATGACGTCCACCCGGACCAGACCCATCGTCGGCAGGGGCCCGTCGGTGATCTGGTAGGTGACGTCGTACGAGCCCGGCTTGTCGCTCTCGAACTTGAACGTACCGGCCGTCGGGTTCTGCTCGATCGTGGCGTCGCGCACCTCGGCGACGCTGGTCAGGCGGATCTTGTCGCCGTTCGGGTCGAAGTCGTTCTTCAGCGGGTCGATCGTGATCGGCTCGCCGGCGAGCACGGTGACGTGGTCCTGCACCGCGACCGGCTGCACGTTGGACGCGAGCACGTCGATCAGGAGCGTGCCCTCGACGGGCAGTCCCTCCGCGTCCGACACCGTGACGTCCACGATCTTGCTGCCGGTCGCGGCGCCGCCGTCGCGGAACTCGATGGAGCCGTCCGGGCGGAACCGCACCTCGTCACGCTTGTCGGCGGTGCTCGCGTTCGTCAGGAACAGGTCGTCGCCGTCCGGGTCCTGGAAGTACGGCAGCACCTTGATGGTCCCGAGCTCGTCCTGGCCCACCCGCAGCACGGGCTTGCCGGTCTGGACGGGCGGGTTGTTCTCCTCGAGCGGCACCACCTTGACGTCGACCGACGAGGTGGCCGTGCCGCCCTCGCGCCCGTCGTCGACCTCGTACTCGAAGCTGGTGGTACCCGTCGCGTCGGCCGGCACGTTCGCCTGCAGCGCGGCGCCGTTGAGCACACGGTCGACGGCGATGTCGCCCTTGGGCTCACCCTTGACCGACGCCGTCATCACGTCGCCGTCGCGGTCGAAGTCGTTGCCCAGCACGTTGAGCACCGTGGTGCGGCCGGGCCGCACGCCGAACGTGTCGGGCTTGGGCTCCGGCGGGCGGTTCGCCTGGTCGCGCTTGGCCACGAACTGGTCGACGTGCTCCGGCGTGGTGTCCTCGGACTCGGTCTTCTCGCCCTCGGCGTCCTCCGGCATCGTGAGGTCCCAGTCGTCGACCTTCTCGAACTCGTCGGCGGCCATCCACAGGGCGCCGTCCCCGACGTCGTTCAGCACGATGACGTTCCGGTTCACGCGGTAGACGAGGTTCGCGGCGGCGTCGACGCCCTCCAGCATCTGGTCCACGTCGTTGTCCGGCCCGGGGCAGTCCCGGACGACCTGGCCCGACTGGGACCACGCGCCGTAGGTGCAGTCACCGAGCTGCACGGGCGCCGAGGGGTTGCCGGACGCCGTGCGCGTGGTCGACTCACCGCCGCCGAGCGGCTGGGAGACCAGGCCCTTGGTCGTGGCGAGCACCACGTCGGACGAGTCGGCGGAGGGCTGCTGGAGCATGCCCTGCGTGCCGTCGTCGATCTCCACGGTGTCGCCGCCGGGGAGCACGAGCGTCCCCGTCGACCGGTCCAGCACCACCGGCTCGTCGCCCACCGCGGAGACCTGCACCTCGGCGTCGGGCTTGACCGGGAGCTCGGACTCCTCCGGCTCCTCCGCGACGCCCTGCGTGCCGGTGGGGATCGTGTAGAGCGTGCCGTCGGACGGGACGGCGACGAAGACGGTGCCGTCGTTGCTCACCGCGACCTCACCGCCCGGGCCCGCCTTGAGGACCGGCTTCATCTCCTTCTCGTCGAACGCCACGGCGCCGTCGAACGGGATGACCCAGGTGCGGCCGGTCTCGCCGTCGTACACGGCGGTCGTGGCGCCGCCGGCCGCGGTCTTCGCACCCGCGGGGAACTTCATGGTGCCGTCCAGCGCCAGCAGTGCCGGGTCGACCGGGCTGGCGGACGAGTCACCGATGTTGTCGAGGAGCACACGCTGCGCGTCCTGCTCCACGTCGAAGCTCGTCGAGTTGGCGAACAGCGTGCCGTCGAGGGCCTTGGCCTCGTAGTTGAACCGCCCGAGCTTGCCCGACGCCATCTGGGTCACCCAGACGCCGGAGTCGTTGAGCTCGACGTCGGCCGTCGCCTCGCCTTCGTAGAGGAGCGCGAAGCCGACGAGGCCTGCACCGAAGAGGGTTACCGCACCGATCGATGCCACTGACCGGCGATTTTCGTACACGCGTGAGACAAAGCTCATGCGTCCTCCTCTTCGTTACTCCAGCGAAGTCTGTTCGCCCGGACCGCACACACAGGCGCAACGGGAGCACCTTACCGGGAGGTCGGGTGAATCGTCCTGAAGTTTTGGTGGGCAGGACTACCCATGGCGGTCGCCCGGTTTGTTCGGATCTGTCTGGTGTTCAGCGGGTGACCGCCCCGTGGCGGTCACCCGCGGCGTCACCAACGCAGGCGGTTGGACGATCCCAGCTCCTGCGTCTCCACCCAGGTGTCCTCGCCGGTATACCCGTGCATGCAGTCCGACTGACCGGACCAGTTGCCGTTCGCGTCCGTGCGGAGCGGGACACCCCACGCCTGGCCCCACCAGTTCCCGTCCTCCCACCGCGGGAAGTACACCTGACCCGACGGGTCGTGCTGGGTGGACAGGCAACGCATGGTGAACGCCGCGTTGGGCTCCCAGCCGGTGATGTTCATGTTGATCCAGCGGCACGCGGAGCCCTGGTTGCAGCCGGACGAGTTCGACCCGTCGGCACCCTTCGAGATCGTGAAGCTGCGGTGGGCCGGGTTCGGGTTGGTGCGCCCGCTGGCCGACGCCGACGTGCCGCACCCGGCGGCGTTGCAGGCCTGTGCCTCGACCGTGTAGGTGGTGCTGTACGCCGGTCCGACGTCGACGGTGCCGCCCGACGCCCCCATGCTCTGCCAACCGCCACCGTTCACGCGGTACCGCATCGAGTCGACGGCCCTGCCGCCGTTGTTGCCGGGCGGCGACACCGTGAACCGGCCCTCCGACGAGGACCGCAGCGCCCAGGTGACGCCGGGAGCGCCCGGCGTCGTGTAGGGCGTGACCGGGTTCGAGCTACCCGTCCAGGCCGAGCACGTGTACTGGTTGCAGGCACGGACCTGGAACCGGTACTGCGAGCCGTTGGCCAGGCCGGTGACGGTGTGCGGCGAGGTCGCGGCGCGTGCCGCCACCCCGTTGCCCTGGACCTCGTACCGGTGCGCCGGGCCACGGAAGCTGTCGGAGGAGATGCCGTCCCACCGCACGATCGCCTGGCCGCTCGTGTTGCTGCCGAGCTCCGCCGTCGGTGTACCGGGCACCTGCGGCGTGCCGTACGGCACCTGCGCGGCCGAGCGGTCGCTGGCCGGGGACTTCCCTGCCTTGTTCTCCGCCGTGACGGAGAACGTGTAGGACGCCTCCGACGACAGCCCGGAGACCACCTGCGACGTGCCCGTGACGGTCTGGGTCTCCTTCTTGGCCCCGTTCTCGAACACGTCGAGGTGGTACTTCTCGACGGGGTCGCCGTTGTTCGTCGGCTCCGTCCACGAGACGGTGATCTGCCCGCCGAGGGAGTTGTCCACCCGCTGGGCGGTCGGCGCCGCGGGCTCGGCCGGCGGCGCGGCAGGGATCTCGGGCGCCGAGGCGTCGCTCCAGTCGGACGGCTGCGGTGCGGCGTTCACGGCCTGCACCGTCACCGTGTACGCGGTGCCGTTGGACAACCCGTCCCAGACGGTCGACGCTCCCGTGACGCACTGCTTCTGCAGCACGCCGTCGGCCGGCGCCGGGCTGATCTCGAGGTTGATGCACTCGATGGGTGAGCGGTCGGTGTACGTGCGGTTCTGCCAGTCGACGGTCAGGGCCGAGTCGCCGAACGTCAGCGTCGGCGGCTCGGGCTTGTCGGGCTTCTCGTCGGGGCGCGCGTCCTCCGACGGCCCCGACGGCTCCGACTCCCCCACCTCGTTGGTCGCGGTGACCGTGAAGTTGTAGACCACGTCGTTCTTGAGGCCGGTCACGGTGCACGTCGTGGACCGGCACTGCGTGGTGTCACCCTTGCCGGACCGCGCGGTGTACCCGGTGATCTCGGCGCCGTTGTCGGCCGGCGGATCCCACGCGAGCACCACGGTTCCGGACCGCACCTCCTCGACCTGCGGGGCGCGCGGCGCCTCCGGCCTGCCCAGCACCGTCAGCCGGACGGTGCCCTCGACCTCCCGGCCGGGGTCGGCGGTCGCGTCCGCCACGCGGTAGCGCACCACCAGGGTGCCCACGAAGCTGTCCGACGGCGTCACGAGCACGCCCGAGTCCGACGGCTCGGCGGTGCCGTTGCCCGTCTCGACGACGGCCCCGACGACCTTCAGGGGCTCCTCGGGGAACGGGTTGGCGTCGTTCGCCAGGACGTCCACCGGAACCGGCTCGCCCTGGTGCACGTCGGCCACCTCGTCAGGGTTGGCGCGGGCCAGCGGGCGGGTGGAGGCCACGACGGTGACGGCCAGCTCGCCTGCGACGGGCGGGTGCCCGCCGTCGGACACGGTGTACGGGACGACCGCCCGTGTGCCCTTCGGGACCGACGGCTGTGCCTGCGCGAGGACGGTCGCCCCCTCGGTACCCAGCGTGATGCCCTCGGCCTGGCCCGTGACCTCGATGGTCAGGGGGTCGCCCTCCGGGTCGACGACCACACGCGACAGGTCGAGCGCGGCCTCCTCGCCGGCCGCCACCTCGAGCAGGGCGGTGCCCTTGATCTCGGGCGGCTGGTTGCGGCTCGCCCGGACGTCGATCGGCAGGGTGAGCACGGCGGTGCGGCCCTCCGGGTCGTCGGGTCCGTCGCCGTCGGTCACCTCGAACGTGACCGAGGCCGGCCCCACGTAGTCATCGGAGGACGTGAAGGTCAGCTCCGTCGGGCCGACGACCTCGCGGGTGCCCTCGACGGCGGTGACCTTCTCCTCGACGGTGAACCGCGGCTCGTGGCCGTCGGCCACCTCGACGTGCTCGGTGATGTCGATCTCGAACGTCTCGCCGGCGAACGTCTCCAGCGCCTCGACGGGCTGCTTCAGGTGCGGCAGCGAGCCGTCGCGCGGGACGCGCAGGAAGGCTTTCGCGGTCAGCCCGTCCAGGTCGGTCACCGTGTAGGTGAGCACCTGCGGGTCCTCGGTGAGGGCGACCGTGACGTCACCGCCGTCGCCGAGGGTGACGCCTTCGGGCAGCTCGCCGCGCTCGTCGACCACGGCGACCTCCAGGTCCGCGGCGACGCCGTCGGGGTCCGTGTCGTTGCGCAGCAGGTCGAGGGTCACCGAGTCGGAGGTGACGTCGGTGGGCGAGACCACGTCGTCGCGGGCCACCGGGCGCAGGAGCGGGGCGTCCTCGGCGACCTCGACGGTGACCGAGCCGGTGGCCCGGGCCGCGTAGGTGTCCTCGATGCCGTAGTAGAAGGTGGTGGTGCCCTCGTCGTCGGGCGTGGTAACGACGACCATGTCGTCGACCACCCGGGGGTCCAGCTCACCAGCGCCCTCGAACGACTTCGGCACCAGGCCCACCTGGTCGCCGTCCGGGTCCGAGTCGTTGGCCAGCGCGTCCACGGCGACCTCCCGGCCCGGGCGCACCAGCGACTCGTCGCCGCCCGCCGTGGGCGGCTGGTTCACGCCGGGGGGCTGTGCCACGCCGACGGCGACCGTGCCCTCGGCGGAGGCGCCGCGCGTGTCGGTCACGGCGTACCGGAACTCGTCGGCGCCGGCGGCGTCCTTGGCCGCCTCGTACTCGAGGAACCCGTCGACCACGCGGACCGTGCCCTGCTCCGGCGGGGCGGACAGCCCGTCGAGCGTCACGTGGTCGCCGTCCGGGTCGCTGCCGTCCAGGGGCAGCGCGATGCGCGTGACCGCTCCGGCGAGCACCCGTGCCGTGGTGTCCGGCGGCTGCGGCGGCGCGTTCTCCAGGGTGTCCGTCACGTTGATGGTGACCTGTGCGGAGTCCTTCTGACCGTTGCTGTCCCGCACCTCGTAGACGAGGTGCACGGTGCCGGCGTCGGAACCCGCCTTGAACCGCACGGTGTCCTCCGAGACGAAGGCCTCGCCGGACTCCGGCTCCTCGACCAGCTCCGGCGACAGCGTGAGCTCCAGCCCGTCCGGGTGGGAGTCGTTCCGCAGCACCGGCACCGTCACGATGTCGCCCGCGTGCACCGTCGCGTCGTCCGCCACCGCCTCCGGCGGACGCAGCTTGGTGGGTGCGGCGACCGGCACCACCCGCACCTGGCCGACTGCGGTCTGCGTGCCGTTCGACGCCGTGTACCGCAGCGTCACCGGGCGGTCGAGCCGCTCCGTCTCGGCCACCCGCAGCACGTGATGGTCCAGCACGACGGCGGTCACGCCGGGATCGGCGTCGACCGACGAGGCGACGAGCACGCCACCGGCGGGGTCGGTGTCGTTCGCCAGCACGTCCACGAGGGCCGAGCCGCCGGCGGGGAGCAGCACGGTGTCGGCGACGACGACCGGTGGGCCCGCGGCGTCGGGGGGCGCGAGCACGTCCACCCGCACCAGCCCCATCGTGGACTCCGGACCGTCGCTGACCTGGTAGGTGAGGTCATAGCTGCCCGGCTCCTGGCTCACGAACCGGAAGCTGCCCGCCGGGTAGTTCTCGGTGATCGTGGCCGGCGCCTGCTCGGAGACGCTGACCAGGCGGAGCTGGTCGCCGTTCGGGTCGGTGTCGTTGCGCAGCGGCCGCACGGTGACCGGATCGCCCGCGAGGACCGACACGTGGTCGGCCACGGCGACGGGCGGCTCCTGCGTGGCGATCACGTCCACCAGCAGCTTTCCCTCGCCCACCTGGTCCAGCCCGTCCGACACGGTGAGCTCGACGATCTTGCGGCCGGTGGCCGTGCCGCCGTCGCGGAACTCGACGGTGCCGTCCGGGCGGAACCGGACCTCGTCCATCGGGTCGGCCGTGGTGGCGCTCGACAGGATGAGGTCGTCCCCGTCCGGGTCGCGCCAGAACGGCAGCACCTTGATCGTCGAGGCGCCGCCCTGCGCGACCCGCAGCACCGGCTCACCCTTCGGAACGGGCGCCGCGTTCTCGCTGAGCGGCACCACGCGCACCTGGACCTGCGCCTCCGCGGTACCACCGCGCCCGTCGTCGACCGTGTAGGCGAAGGTGGTGCTGCCCGTCGCCGTCTCCGGCACGTTCGCCTGGAGCGCCGCGCCGTCGAGCACCCGGTCCACCGACACCTCGGCGCCTCGCGCGGCCGCCGGGCCGCTGCCCGGAGCGGCCGGGGCGACCGACGCGGTCAGCACGTCACCGTCCGGGTCCATGTCGTTGCCGAGCACGTCGAGCACCGTGGTCCGGCCCGGCCGCACCCCGAGGTCGTCGTCCTTGGCCTCCGGGGGCCGGTTCGGCTTGTCGCGCTGCGCGATGAAGCTGTCCACCATCTCCGGCGTGGTGGTCTCCGACTCGGTCTTCTCACCCTCCGCGTCCTCGGGCATCGTGAGGTCCCAGTCGTCGACCTCCTCGAAGTCGTCGGAGGCCATCCACAGCGTGCCCGCCGCGACGTCGTTCAGCACGATCACCGAGCGGTTGACCCGGTAGGCGAGCTCGCCCTCCGCACCCTCCAGGCGCTGGTCGGCGTCACGGTCGGTGCCGGCGCAGTCGCGGACCACCTGCCCGGTGCCCGACCAGGCCCCGTACGTGCAGCCCGCGAGCTGGACCGGTGCGGCCGGGGTGCCCTGTCCGACGCGGGTCGTGGCGTCTCCGCCGCCGAGCGGCTGCGTGACCAGGCCCTTGGGCGTCGCGACGACGACGGCCGCCGCTTTCGACGACGGCTGCTGCAGCCGCGCCTCGGCGCCGTCGGCCATGTCCACGACGTCGCCGCCGGGCAGGACCAGCGCCGAGGCCGTCCGGTCCAGCACCACCGGCCGGTCGCCCACCGCGGTGACCTCGACCTCGGCGCGCTTGCCGACGGGCAGCTCCGACTCGGACACCTCGCCGGCGGCACCGGTGGCCCCTGTCGCCACGGTGACGAGCCGGCCCTGCGCGGGAACCGCCGCGAACACCGTTCCGTCCGTGCCGACGGCGACGCGAGCGCCCGGGGCGAGCTCCACCGTCGGCTCCAGGTCCGCCTCGCTGAACTGGACGGCTCCGTCGAACGGGAGCACCCACAGGCGGCCGTCCTCCGGGTCGAGGACGGCGGTGGTCGGACCGCCCGATGCGACCACGGCCCCCGCGGGCATCGTCAGGGTGCCCTGCAGTGCCAGGTGCGCCGGGTCGACCGGGCTCGCGGTCGCGGTGCCCGGGTCGGTCATCAGCACGCGGTACTCGGCCTGCTGCACGTCGAAGGTCGACGAGCCGGACAGCAGCGTGCCGTCGAGCGCCTGCGCCTCGCTGTTGAACCGGCCGAGCAGGCCGGCCGACGTCTTGGTGACCCACACGCCGGAGTCGTCCAGGTCGACCTCGGCCGTGGCCTCGCCTTCGTGCAGCAGCATGAGGAGCACCAGTGCTCCGGCGAAGAGTGCCACGACACCGCCCGAGACGATCGAGCGGGTCGGCAGCTTCAGTCCGGGCACAGCTCTTCCTCACTTCTGGTCAACGACGGTGGCGGCAGCCTAGCGGCGGCCTCTGACACGCGGTGGGCGACCGGACCAGGGCGCGGGGGTGAATTCGGGTCGCACCGGGATCACCAGGTGATGTGCGTGGCGTCCCCCCAGGCCCCGGTCTTGATCCAGACGTCCGACCCCGACCGGCCCCAGGAACAGGCGATCTCGGCGTCGATGGCCCCGTTCGAGTCCAGCGTGAGCCGGTTGCCGAACCGGTCGTCGTTCTCGAAGTACCTTCTGCCCTCGTTGAACCGGTCGGGGTAGAACCCCGCGCCGTCGGCGTAGCACTGCACCCCGAACGTCGTGTCGGGGCGACCGTTGCGCACCACGACCTTGAGGTAGTTCTCCCCGTTGCCCGCGCTGCTGCCCTTGGCCGTGCGCACCGACCGGTTCGTCTCGCTCGATCCGGTGGTCCCCGACTTCTCGACCCAGTCGCCGCACCCCGCCTCGTTGCAGCTCCGGGCCCTGAGCGTGTAGCTCTTGTTCGGCGCGGTGGGGACGGTGACCCGCCGCTCGGCGATGGGGGACATCCCTTCGCGGTTCGCGTCGCCGCTCAGGACCCACCGCGTCTCCGTGACGTCGCGCCCGCCGTCGTTGCTCGCACGGTAGAGCGTGAAGTAGCCGTCGTCGGTCAGGTCCCCCGTCCAGTCGATGCTGGGGCGGCCCGGCACGGTGTACGGGTCGACGGCGTTGGACCGGTCCGTCCAGGCGGAGCACGCGTAGGCGTTGCACGCCCGCACGTCGAAGGTGTGGTCCCGCCCGTTCTCCAGGCCGCTGAAGGTGTTCGGGGAGCCTGAGGCCCGCTTCTCCGTCGAGCCGTCCGCCCGCAGCTCGTAGTACGGGCCGTTGCCACGGAACTCGTCGATCTCGCCCCAGGAGACCCTGGCCTTGCCGTCCGTGTTGCCCGTGATCAACGCCGCCCGCGGGGTGCCGGGCACCACCGGTATGCCGTACGGCTCCAGCGCGGCCGACCGCGGGCTCTCCGGGGAGTCACCCGCCTTGTTCTCCGCGACGACCGTGAACTGGTAGGAGGACCGCTGGTCGAGTCCCTGGAGCTTCTTGGAGGTGCCGGTCACCGGTACGGTGCGCTTCCTGCTCCCGTTCTGGTATACGCCGAGGTGATACGTCTCGACCGCCGCGCCGTTGGTCACCGGTTCCGTCCAGCGCACGGTGATCTGCCCGCCCACCGCGGTGTCCAGGCGCGACGCGGTCGGGGCGGCGGGACGGGCGGGCGGGGCCGCCGGTGTCTCCGGCGCCGAGGGGTCGGACCAGTCCGACGGGTCTGGTGCCGCGTTCCGCGCCTGCACCCGCACGGTGTAGGCCGTGCCGTTGCGCAGCCCGTCCCACACGGTCCGCGTGCCGTCGAGGCACGTCTTCTGCACCTGGCCGGACGGGGGCGCCGGGCTGATCTCCAGGTTGACGCACTCGATGGGCGACCGGTCGGTGTACGAGCGGTTCTTCCACGTCACCGTCAGCCGCTCGTCACCGAACACGAGCGCCGGCGCCGCGGGCGGGTCCGGCTTCTCGTCGGGGCGCGCCTCCTCGGACGCCTCGGACTCCCCCGAGGTGCCCACCTCGTTCTTCGCCGTCACCGTGAAGGTGTACGTCTGGTCGTTCGTGAGACCCGTGATCGTGCAGGTGGTCGTGGGACAGGTCGTGGTGCCACCCCGGCTGGGCCGGACGCGGTACTCGGTGATCTCCGCCCCGTTGTCCGACGGCGGGTCCCAGCTCAGCACGACCGTCTCGGACCGGACCTCCTCGACGGTCGGGGGGCGCGGCGTCTCGGGCGCTCCGAGCACCGTCACGCGGGCCGTGCCCTCGACCTCGCGGGTGGGGTCGTCCGTCGCGTCGGTCACCCGGTAGCGCACCACGGCCACCCCGTGGAAGTCGGCGGGCGGGGTGACCCGCACGCCGTCCCCCGCGGTCTCCACGGTGCCCCGGCCCGACTCGAGCCGGGCGGAGACGAGCCGCAGCGGGTCCTCCGGGAACGGGTTGACGTCGTTCTCCAGCACGTCCACGGTGACCGGCTCGCCCTGGTGCGCGTCCGGCACCTCGTCGGTCGTGGCGCGCGCGAGCGGGCGCGTCGAGGCCACCACCGTGAGGTCGAGCCGGCCGGCGACGGGCGGGTGCGCGCCGTCGGACACCGTGAAGCCGACGGTGGCGCTGGTGCCCTTCGGCACGTCCGGTGCCGCGGTGGCCAGGACGGTCGTGCCCTCCGTCGCGAGGCTCAACCCGTCCGCGCCGTCCACCGTCACGGTCAGCGGGTCGTCGTCGGGGTCGGTGACGAAGCGGGCGAGGTCCAGCGCCGTCTCCTCGCCCGCCGCGGCCTCCAGGGCGGGAGTGCCGGTGATCTCGGGCGGCTCGTTCGCCCCCGGCAGCACCATGATCGGCAGCGTGAGCAGGGCGGTCCGCCCGTCCGGGTCGTCGATGCCCGTGCCGTCGGTGACCTCGAACGTCAGGGCGGCCGGGCCGGAGTAGTCCTCGTGCGGGGTGTAGGTGACCGCCGCCGGTCCCGTGACCTCGTGGTCCCCCTCGGTGGCCGCGACCTTCGCCTCCTCGGTGATCCGCGGCGTACGTCCTTCGGCCACCACCACGTACTCGGTGAGGTCCAGCGCGGTGGGCGCACCCGCAGGCACCTCGACCGGCGCCAGGTCCTCGCGCAGCCGGGGCAGCGTGCCGTCCCGCGGCACCCGGAGGAACGCCTTGCCCGTCAGGCCGTCGGGGTCGGTGACCTCGTACGTGATGACCTGGGCGTGCGCAGTGAGCGGCACGACGACCTCCCCGTCGTCGGTCACCGTGGCACCGTCCGGTCCCTGGCCCGGCACCGTGACCTCGAGGTCGGCGGCGAGCCCGTCCGGGTCGACGTCGTTCCCCGTGACGTCCACGGTCACGGTGGGTGACGTGACGTCCTCGGGGGCCACCGCGTCGTCCCGCGCGACCGGACGTAGCAGCGGCGCGTCCCTGGCCACCTCCACCGTGATCGCACCCGTCGCCCGCGCCGCGAACGAGTCCTCGATGCCGTAGTAGAACGTATGGGTCGCCTCGCCGTCGGGCGCCGTGACGACCACGAGGTCGTCCACCACCTCTGGCGTGAGCTCGGCGGTGCCGTCGAAGGACTTCGGCACCAGGCCCACCTGGTCGCCGTTCGGGTCGGAGTCGTTCGCCAGCGCGTCGATGCCGATCGTCCGGCCCGGACGCACCGACACCTCGTCGTCGACGGCGAGCGGCGCCTGGTTCACCTGCGGCGGTGTCGCGACCCCGACGCGGACGGTGCCGGTGGCGGTCGCGCCGCGCGTGTCCGTGACGGAGTAGGTGAGCAGGTCCTCACCCGCTGCGTTCGCCGAGGCCTCGTACTCCAGGTACCCGTCGACGATGTCGACGGTGCCCATCGTCGGCGCCGACGTGATGGCCTCGAGCCGCACGTGGTCCCCGTCGGGGTCGCTGCCCTCCAGCGGGAGCGACACCCGGGTGCTCGCGCCGGCCAGCACCCGGGCCGTGGCGTCGGGCGGCTGGGGGGCCGCGTTCTCGTCGTCGTCCACGACCGTCACGGTCACCTGGGCGGAGTCCTTCTGGCCGTGGGGGTCCGTGACCTCGTAGACCAGGTGCACGGTGCCGCCCTGGCCGGCACCCGCCTTGAACCGCACGGCGTCCTCGGAGACGAACGCCTCGCCCGCCTCCGGCCGCTCGACCAGGTCCTCGGCGAGCGTGAGCTCCAGCCCGTCCGGGTGGGAGTCGTTGGCCAGCACCGGGATGGTGACCACGTCGCCGGCGTGCACCGTCGCCTCGTCCGCCGCGGCCTCCGGCGGGCGCAGCTTCGTCGCGGCGGGCACCGGCACCACCCGCACCTGGCCCACCGACGTGCCCGTACCGTTCGCCGCGGTGTACTCGAGGGTGACCGGCCCCTCGGGACGTCTGACCTCACTGAGGCGCAGCACGTGGTGGTCCAGCACCGCCGCCGTCACCGGGGCGCCGTCGGGCACGGTCACCGACTGCACGACGAGCACGCCGCCGGACGGGTCGGTGTCGTTCGCCAGCACGTCCACCAGCGCGGAGCCGCCGGCCGGCAGCAGCACCGTGTCCGTCACCGTCACCGGCGCGCCGTCCTGCTGCGGCGGCGGCAGCACGTCCACGCGGACGAGCCCCAGTGTCGCCTCCGGGCCGTCGCTCACCTGATAGGTCAGGTCGTAGCTGCCGGGCTCCTGGCTCACGAACCGGAACGAGCCCGCAGCGAAGTTCGGCGTGATGGTCGCCGGAGCCTGCTCGCCCACGTCCGCCAGCCGGAGCCGGTCACCGTTGGGGTCGGTGTCGTTCGTCAGCGGGTAGACCGTCACCGGCTGTCCCGCGGGAACCGCCACGTGGTCCCCGACGGCCACCGGCGGCTGCTCCGCGGCGACCACGTCGATCAGGAGCCGTCCCTCGCCCACCATGCCGCCGCTGTCGCTCACCGTGAGCTCGACGATCTTGCGGCCCGTCGCGTCGCCGCCGTCGCGGAACTCGACGGAGCCGTCCGGCCGGAACCGGATCTCGTCGGTGGTGTCACCGGTGGCGGCGCTCGACAGCACGAGGTCGTCGCCGTCGGGGTCGCGCCAGTACGGCAGCACGTCGATCGTCGCCTCGCCGCCCTGCGCCACCCGGAGCACCGGTTCGCCCTCGGCCGCGGGCGGCTCGTTCTCCTCCGGCGGCACCACACGGACCCGCACCTTCGCGTCGGCCGTACCGCCACGGCCGTCGTCGACCGTGTACGTGAACGTCGCCGAGCCCGACGCCTCCGCCGACACGTCGGCCTGGAGCGCCAGGCCGTCCAGCACCCGGTGCACGGTGATGCCGGTGGCCTTGTCGGGCGGTCGCGCCACCGACACGGTCATCACGTCGCCGTCGGGGTCGGTGTCGTTGCCCAGCACGTTCAGCACGGTCGTGCGCCCCGGCCGGACGCCCAGGTCGTCGTCCGCCGGCGTCGGCGCCCGGTTGGGCTTGTCCCGCTCGGCCACGAACTGGTCCACCAGCTCGGGCGTCGTCGTCTCCGTCTCGGTCTGCTCCCCCTCTGCCTCCTCCGGCATGGTGAGGTCCCAGTCGTCGACCTTCTCGAAGTCGTCGGCGGCCATCCACACGGTGCCCGCCGCGACGTCGTTCAGCACGACGACGTCACGGTTGACCCGGTAGGCGAGCTCGCCGTCCGCCCCCTCCAGGGACTCGTCCACGTCGCGGTCCGTGCCCGGACAGTCCCGCACGACCTGGCCGGTGCCCGACCACGCGCCGAAGGTGCAGGCACCGACCTGGACGGGCGCGGCGGGGACGCCGCCCGCCACGCGCGTCGTCGACTCCCCGCCGCCCAGGGGCTGCGCGACCAGCCCGGTGGGTGTGCCGACCACCACGGAGCGCTTCTCGTCCGACGGCTGCTGCAGCCGCGCCTCCGCGCCGTCGGGGAGGTCCACCACCTCGCCACCGGGCAGCACCAGGGCGGACGCGGTGCGGTCGAGCACCACCGGCTCGTCACCGACGGTGGTGACCTCCACCTCGGCGTCCTCCGCCACCGGGAGGTCGTTCTCGGTGACCTCGCCCGGCGCACCCTGGGTGCCCGTGTCGACCCGGTACAGCGTCCCGTCCGACGGGACGGCGACGAACACCGTCCCGTCCGTCGCGACGGTGAGCCGTCCACCCGTGCCTACCTCGACCGTCGGCTCGAGCTCCTCCTCGTCGAAGGCGGTCACCCCGTCGAACGGAAGCACCCACAGACGGCCGTCCTCGGGGTCGAGGATCGCGGTGGCCGGACCGCCGGACGCGACGGCGGCGCCCCTCGGCGCCTGCACCGGCCCGGCGAGAGCGAGCTGGGCGGGATCGACAGGGCTCGCCGACGACGCCCCGGCGTCGGTCAGCAGCACGCGCCCCTCGTCCTGCTGCACGTCGAACGTCGAGGACCCGGCGAGGAGGGTGCTGTCGAGCGCGCCCGCCTCGTCGTTGAAGCGGCCCAGCTTGCCCGACGCCGTCTGCGTGACCCAGACGCCGGAGTCGTTGAGCTCGAGCTCCGCCGTGGCCTCGCCGTCCTGCAGGAACGCGAGGGCCACCAGCGCACCGCTGAAGAGCGCCACCAGTACCCACGACACCACGAACCCGGCCGTCGCCCTGAACCCGCCCTCGACCTCTGCCACCGAACGCCCCTTCAACAGGCTGCATCCTAGCCAGTGGTCGGCGCGCGCAGGTGGGGAGAACTCCCCATGCCCGGGATGGCCACCGGACCGATCTAGCCCCGGCCAGCCCCGGGTCAGACCGCCCGGTCCGCCAGGACCTGCGCGAACTGCTCCAGCGACTCCTTGACCGGGCCTTCCGGCAGCGGAGCCAGCTCCGCCGACGCGGCCTGCGCCCACCGGACGGCAAGCTTTCGGGTCTCGGCCAGCACCGCGTGCGCGCGCAGCCGCTCCACGGCGACGGTCAGGGCCTCGTCGGAGGACAGGTCGCCGTCGAGCGTCGCGAGCAGGTCCCGGTCGTCGTCGGTCGCCGCGTCCGTGGCGACGTGCTGGCGCAGCAGCAGCACCGGCATGGTCGGCACGTGCTCGCGCAGGTCGGTCCCGGGCGTCTTGCCCGACGTCTCACCGGACGAGGCGATGTCGAGCACGTCGTCGGCGAGCTGGAACGCCACGCCCACCTTCTCGCCGTACGCGCCCACCGCCTCGATGTGGGCCTCCGGCGCACCGGCGAGCATCGCGCCCAGGCGGGCCGACGCCGACAGCAGCGCCGCCGTCTTGTCGGACAGCACCTGGAGGTAGTGGTCCACCGGGTCCTCGCCGTCGTCCGGACCCATCGTCTCGTGGAGCTGTCCCAGGCACATCCGCTCGAACGTCTTGGACTGCAGGATCACCGCCTCCGGCCCCAGCTCCGCCACGAGCGCGGACGCCCGCGCGAACAGCAGGTCGCCCACCAGGATCGCCACCGAGTTGCCCCACACCATGTGGGCGGCGGGTGCGCCGCGCCGCATCGGCGCCGAGTCCATGACGTCGTCGTGGTACAGCGACGCGACCTGCGTCAGCTCCACCACCACCGCGGCGTCCACGACCCCCGGCAGCGACCCGTCCCCCAGCTCACCCGTCAGCAGGGTGAGCAGGGGGCGGAACCGCTTGCCGCCCGCGTCGATGAGGTGCCGGGAGGCGCCGTCGGCCAGCTTGTCGGTGCTGGCGACGGCCTCGAGGAGCACCTCGTCGACCCCCGTCAGCCGGTCCGCGAGGCGCGACGCCAGCTCCGGGTCGGTGATCGGCAGGCCGAGCGCGGTCGGATCGGGCAGGTCTGTCGGAGCGGCCGGAGGTACGGACGCCGACGTACCCGTCGTCGTCTCGTGCGGCAGCGGTACGGAGGTCACGGCACGAACTTACTTGCCTCTTCGACCAGACCGAGAACCCAGGACGGGAACACGCCGAGAATCACCGTCGCGATCGCGCACACGGCGATGGCCAGAGCGGCCGGCCCACGGGACCGGACCACGGTGACCACCACCCGCTGCGGGCTCGTGACCTGCACCTTGGTGAGGGTGCCCGCCCCGCTCGCCGAGACCCCGGTGCCGGCGGCCTCCTCGGGCGCGGGCTCCGCGGGAGCCTCCTGCGCGTCTCGGACTGTGGCCTGCGACTCCTCCGGCTCGTCCTGCGCCTTCTGGAACACCATGACCACCAGGACCCGCACGTAGAACGCGACCGCGACGACGGACGCGAGCACGCCGAGGACCGCGAGCCACCACAGACCACCCGTCGTGGCACCGGTGAACGCGCCGAACTTGGCGATGAACCCCGCGGTGAGCGGGATGCCCGCCATCGAGAGGAGGAACAGCGCGAACGCCGCGGTGAGCCACGGGGCCTTGCGGCCGAGCCCCGCCCACTGCGCGATCTCCGTCGCCTCGCCGAGCACGACGCCGTCGCTCCCGCCGACCGGTCCGTTGTCCTCGCCGGTGCCCGCGGTGACCCGCCGCTCCCGCACCAGCGTGACCACGCCGAACGCGCCGATGGTCGCGAGGCCGTAGGCGATCAGGTAGAAGAGCGTCGAGGCCTGCACGGGGGCGTTGAAGCCCGCGATGCCCACCAGCAGGAAGCCGGCGTGCGCGATCGACGAGTAGGCCAGCAGCCGCTTCACGTCGGTCTGGACGATGCCCACCACGGTGCCGACGACCATCGTCAGGACAGCGACCACGACCACGACGATCTGCAGCTGTCGCATGATCTCCGGGTCGATGCTCCCCACCCCGATCGTGATGCGGTAGAGCACCTCGACGAGCGCGGCGACGGCGGCGACCTTGGTGCACGCCGCCATGAACCCGGTGATCGGCGTGGGTGCGCCGGTGTAGACGTCGGGCGTCCACGCGTGGAACGGCACGGCGCCGACCTTGAACAGCAGGCCGACGACGACCAGCAGCACGCCGGCCACGAGCAGCACGCTCATGCCCTCCAGCGGCAGGGCGCCCTGCTGCACGTTCTGGGCGATCTCCAGGAGGCGCACCGTACCCGCGAACCCGTAGATCAGCGCGACGCCGAAGATGAACAGCGCCGAGGCGAACGCACCCAGCAGGAAGTACTTGGCGGCTGCCTCCTGCGAGAGGAGCCGGCGCCGGCGCGCCGTCGCGCACAGCACGTACAGCGGGAGCGACAGCACCTCCAGCGCGATGAACATGACGATCAGGTCGTCGGTGGAGGCGAAGAGCATCATGCCGCCGGCCGCGAACAGCAGCAGCGGGTAGATCTCCGTCTGCTCCAGGCCGGCGCGCCGGGCCAGGTCCTCGTACGGCGTACCCGGCACGGCCGACGCCGCCGGGGCGAACGAGTCCTGCCCGGTCGTCGTGCGGTCGGCCACGACGAGCACGCCGAGGAAGGCCAGCACGGCGATGATGCCCTGGGCGGCGAGCGCGAACGGCGTGAGGGTCAGGCTGCCGCCCACCACCTGCACGGGCTGCGCCACGATCTGCGGCCACAGCACGGCGATGAACGCGAACGCTCCGGCCAGGGCGGCCAGGGTCAGCACGATCTGGGTGGCGCGGCGGCCCCTCTCGGGCACGAACGCCTCGATGAGCACACCGACCACGCCCGCACCCAGCACCACGAGCAGTGGTGCGAGGGCGAGCCAGTCGATCTCGGGTGCCTCGAACATCAGTTGTCGCTCCCCGTCTCCGTGGCGGCATCCGCCGGTTCGTCGACCACCGTGAGGGCCGCCGTCTGCTCGGCCGGCGCATTCACGTAGGTCAGGGCCAGGCCCGGCACGAGACCGAGCACCAGGAGGCCGGCCACGAGCGGCGCCGCGACGACGCGCTCACGCACCCGGAGGTCGGGCAGGGCCTCGAGCCCCGCGGCCGGCGGCCCCGTGAAGATCTTCTGGTAGGTCAGCAGCACGTAGATCGCGGCGAGCACCACGCCGGGGATCGCGGCGATCGCCCACGGGGCCGAGCCGGCGGGCGCGCCACCGAACGCACCGATCAGCACCATGATCTCGCTGACGAACGTCGCGAGGCCGGGCAGCGACAGCGTCGCGAGTCCCGCCACGAGGAACGTCCCCGCGAGCACCGGGGTGACCGACCGCAGTCCGCTGTAGTCGGAGATCCGCTGGGACCGCTCCGGGTGCCGGGCCACGAGGAACCCCGCCACCAGGAACAGCGCACCGGTCGCCAGGCCGTGGTTGAGCATCATGAAGCTCGACCCGGCGGTCCCCAGCGGCGTGAAGGTGAAGATGCCGAGGATGATGAAGCCGAAGTGGCTCACCGACGTCCAGCCCACCAGCCGCAGCAGGTCGGTCTGCATGATCGCCATGATCGCGCCGTACAGCACCGAGATCACCGCGAGCGCGATCACGAGCGGCGCCGCCCAGCGGGACGCCTCCGGGAACAGCGGCAGGCACAGCGTCAGCATGCCGAACGTGCCGACCTTGTCCAGCACACAGATCAGCAGGGTCGACGTGCCGGGGGTGGCGTTCGCCGCGACGTCGGGCAGCCAGCTGTGCACCGGAACCATGGGCGCCTTGATCGCGAAGGCGATGAAGAAGCCGACGAACATCAGGCGCTCGGCGGTGGTACCCAGGTCGACGGCGGCCAGCTCGTCCACGAGGAACGCCCGGCTCGGGTCGATGCCCGCGCCGATGCCGAGGAAGTACAGCGCGATCACCGCGGCGAGCATGATCAGCCCGCCACCCAGGCTGAACATCAGGAACTTGACGGCCGCCTTGCGCCGTCCGGCACCCTGCCCGAACCCGCCGATGAGGAAGTAGGCCGGGATGAGCATGGCCTCGAACAGCACGTAGAACAGGAACACGTCACGGGCGGCGAACACCGCGACCATGAACGCCTGGAGCAGGAGCACCAGGCCGACGAACTTGCGCAGCCGCACCTCGTCGCGGCCCTGTTCCGTCCAGGCGGCCAGCAGCACCAGCGGCACCAGCACGACCGACAGCGCCACCAGCAGCAGGCCGACGCCGTCGACCCCTACCGCGTACGAGGCACCGATCTGCGGGATCCACTCGTGGACGGCACCGAGCTGGTGCTCGTCCGCCGCACCCGTGTCGAAGGCGAGGAAGGCGCCGACGAGCAGGGCCACCTCCACCAGCGAGAACACGAGTGCCACGGGGCGGGCGAGGCCCACCCCCGCGCTCGCGGGGCCCGTGCGGGACCGGACGAGCGCGCTCAGCCCCACCACGGCCGCGCCGACCAGCGGCCATGCGATGAGCACGGTCAGCCAGGGAAACATCTCTCCTCCGATCACTGGGCACCACCGAGGCCGACCACGAGCCACGCGACGACGGCGACCACGAGGACGCCGCCCGCCATGCCGGCCGCGTACGAGCGGACGTAGCCGCTCTGCGCCTTGCGGAACGCTCCGCCGAACAGCGACAGGGTCTGGGGCAGCAGGCTCCAGCCACGGTCGACGACGTCACGGTCGCCGACCTGGACCAGGCGTGCGACCCCGAAGCCGGGCTTCATCACGAGCGTCTCGTTCGTGGCGTCCTGGTACAGGTCCTTGCGGGCCGCGCGGGTCAGGAAGGAGCCGCGCGGCGCCTCCTCGGGAACCAGCTGGACCGCGTACATCCGGAAGGCCAGCACCGCGCCGAGCAGCACGACCAGGATCGTGACGCCCATGATTACCGGCACGGGGAGCACCGGCTCGTGGTGCTCGGCGTGGCCGACCACCGGCTCCAGCCAGGTGGTGAACGTGCCACCGATACCGAGCACCGCACCCAGCGCGGCCGAGCCGACGCCGAGGAAGACCAGCGGCCACCACATCAGGGGCGACGGGTCGTGCGGGTGCTGGTTCTCCGTCCAGCGCGGCCGGCGTCCGCCGAACGTCATGAAGAACAGGCGGGTCATGTAGAAGGCGGTGATCGCGGCGCCGAGCACCGTGACCGACCCGAAGACCCAGGCGCGCCACGGCTGCCCGTCCACGGGGATGAACGCCGCCTCGATGATCCCATCCTTGGACCAGAAGCCGGAGAACGGCGGGATCCCGAGGATCGCCAGCCAGCCGAGCCCCATGGTGATCCACGTGATGGGCAGGAACCGCGACAGCCCGCCGAAGCGCCGCATGTCGGTCTGGTCGTCCATCGCGTGCATCACCGAGCCGGCGCCGAGGAACAGCCCCGCCTTGAAGAAGCCGTGCGTGAGCAGGTGGAAGATCGCGAACGCGTACCCGGCCGGGCCGAGGCCCGCCGCGAGCATCATGTACCCGATCTGGGACATCGTGGAGGCGGCCAGCGCCTTCTTGATGTCGTCCTTCGCGGTACCCACCACGGCACCGAAGAGCAGGGTCACGGCTCCGACGATCACCACGACGAGCTGCGCCGTCGGCGCCGCCTCGAGGATCGGGCCGGAGCGCACCATCAGGTACACACCCGCGGTGACCATCGTGGCGGCGTGGATGAGCGCCGAGACCGGCGTCGGGCCGGCCATCGCGTCGCCCAGCCAGGCCTGCAGCGGGAACTGCGCCGACTTGCCGCACGCGGCGAGCAGCAGGCACAGGCCGATGGCGGTGGCGGTGCCCTGGGACAGCGAGCCGAGGGAGTCGTCGGACAGCGTGGTCGCGAAGTCCAGGGCGCCGGTGCCCGCGAACAGCAGCGCCATCGCCGCGATGAGACCCATGTCGCCGATGCGGTTCATGACGAACGCCTTCTTCGCCGCCACCGCGTTCTCCCGGGCGGAGGGCCGCCCCGTGTCCCAGAACCCGATGAGCAGGTAGGACGCCACACCGACGCCCTCCCAGCCCACGAAGAGCATGAGGTAGGAGTCGGCGAGGACCAGCGTGAGCATGGCCGCGACGAACAGGTTCAGGTAGCCGAAGAACCGGCGCCGGTGCGGGTCGTGGTCCATGTACGCGACCGAGTACACGTGGATGAGCGATCCCACGAAGGTCACGAGCATCACGAAGGTCATGGACAACGGGTCCAGCCGGATGCCGAGGTCCACGTCCAGGCCACCGGCGGACAGCCAGGTCCACAGGTGGTGGTCGACGGAGCGTCCCTCGGCCGGCGTGCCGATCATGCGGAACATCAGGATGAAGCCGATGACCCCGGAGGCGGCCGAGGCCACCACCCCGAGCCAGTGGCCCCAGCGGTCGGTGGCCTTGCCACCCAGCAGCAGGATCGCTGCGCCGATCAGCGGGATGCCGACCAGCCAGGGGGCGAGCCCGATCACGTCGTTCACGTCTCTACCCTTCAGCCCTTGAGCAGGTTGACGTCGTCGACCGAGGCCGAGCGGCGGGTGCGGAAGATCGTCACGATGATGGCCAGGCCGACGACGACCTCGGCGGCGGCGACGACCATGACGAAGAAGGCGAGCACCTGGCCCGTCACGTCGCCGTGCATCCTGGCGAAGGTGACGAAGGCGAGGTTGGTCGCGTTGAGCATGAGCTCGACGCCCATGAACACGACGATCGCGTTGCGGCGCAGCAGCACGGTCGTCGCCCCGACGGCGAAGAGCACGGCGGCCAGGACCTGGTAGTTGGTGATGTCCATCAGGCGTCCCTCTCCGACTCGCCGGCGGCGCCGGTCGTCCCACGGATCGAGCTCGTCCTGTGGGGCGAGCTCGACGGGACCACGACCGCGGGCCCCTCGGGCGCCGGCCGTTCCTGGCCACGGATGCGCAGCACGCGCGACACGGACTGCGGCACCTGCTCACCGTCCGGCCCCAGTGCGGGCGTGTCCATCGCGTTGGACCGGGCGTAGACGCCGGGCGGCGGCAGCGGGGTGAGCACCACGCCGTCCGCCAGCGCCTTGATGCGTGCCTCGGCCACGGTCTCCTGCGTCTGCCTCGGCGTGAGCCGGCGCCGGTGCGTGAGCACGAGCGCGCCGACCGCCGCCGTCACGAGCAGCACGCCGACGGCCTCCATGGCCAGCACGTAGTCGCCGAACAGCACGCGGGCCAGCGCCTGCGGGTTGGCCACACCGGCGGGGTCGCCCCCGCTGAGCCCGGCGGCGGGCGGGAAGGTCGCGTTCGCGACCACGCCGCCGAGGATCACCGCGAGTCCGACCCCGATGAGCAGGCCGATCCAGCGCTGCCCGCGGATGGTCTCGGTGAGCGAGTCGGACGCGTCGACGCCGACGAGCATCAGCACGAACAGGAACAGCATCATGACGGCGCCCGTGTACACGACGACCTGGACGACGCCGAGGAACGGCGCCTCCTGCGCGATGTACAGGATGGCCATGCTGACCATGACGAACACCAGGCACATCGCCGCGTGCACGGCCCGCTTCACGAACAGCAGGCCGACGGCGGCCAGGACCATGAGCGGCGCGATCACCCAGAACAGGACGGTCTCGCCGCCCGAGATCACCAGCGCGGTGGGGGTCATGCCCGCACCTCCGTGCCGGTACGCGGGCCCGTCGAGGCGCCGGCGGTCAGGTCCGCCGCCGTCGTCGACCCGGGCTCGCTGGTCTCCCGCGCGCCGGTCTCGACGGCGTTCACCTGCGAACCGTCGGCCAGGACCCGCACCGAGCCGACCGACGCGGCGCCGGCCGACTTCTCGGCCGCGCCGGGTCCCTCGTCCGGGCGGAGCTGGTGCTGCCGCTGCGTGGGAGCCGGCGCCTTGCCCGACACCACGGCCTCGGCCGCGTCCAGCGTCGGGTCGTCGGGCCGCTGCTCGCGGACCCAGTCGACCTGCGCCGCCGTCGGGCCGAGGACGTCACCGCTGTAGTAGTCGGTGTCCGTCGTGCCCTCCACCATGGGGTGGGGCGCGGCCAGCATGCCCTCGGAGAGCGGGGCCAGCAGGTCCTGCTTCTCGTAGATCATGCCGGCGCGCGTCTTGCCGGCCAGCTCGTAGTCGTTGGTCATCGTCAGCGCGCGCGTGGGGCAGGCCTCGATGCACAGCCCGCAGAAGATGCAGCGCAGGTAGTTGATCTGGTACACGGAGCCGTACCGCTCACCGGGGCTCATGTGCGCGCCCTTGGAGTCGTCGGCGTTCACCTGGAGCCCCGCGTTCTGCGGCAGGGCCGCGTTGGACGCACCCTCCACGTAGATCGCGTCCGCCGGGCACGCCCAGGCGCACAGCTCGCAGCCGATGCACTTCTCCAGCCCGTCGGCGTACCGGTTGAGCTGGTGACGGCCGTGGAACCGGCGCTGGGTCGGCACCTTCTTGCGGGGGTACTGCTCCGTGACCGTGGGCTTGAACATCGACGACAGCGTCACGCCGAAGCCCGCGACGGGGGCAAAGATCTCCCCGATGGTCCCGGGCTGCGGCCGCAGGGGCTGGTACTCGCCTTCCTGACGTTCACTCACCGTGGACCTCCTTTCCGAACCGCTTGGACGGGGGCAGCTTCTCGCCGGGCAGCGGCGGTACCGGGAACCCGCCGGCGAAGGCGTCGACGGGCTCCTTGTCCTGCTCCGCGCCCGGTGGCGCTTCCTTCTTCTCCGGCCAGAACCACATGATCGCGATGAAGACGACGGCGGCCCCGATGATCACCGGGATGAACTGCTGGAAGGTCACGCCCTGCACGCGCTGCAGCCACTGGACGACGGCGAGCACGACGACCCAGCCCAGCGCCACCGGGATGAGCACCTTCCAGCCGAACACCATGAACTGGTCGTAGCGCAGGCGGAGCAGCGTGCCGCGCACCCACACGAAGACGAACATGACGGCCCAGAGCTTCAGGAGGAACCAGATGATGGGCAGCCAGCCCTCGTTGAGGGCGCCGCCGAGGAAGGCGTCGGGCACCGGGGCCCGCCAGCCGCCGAGGAACAGCGTGACCGCCACGGCGGAGACGTTGAGCATGTTGATGTACTCCGCCAGGAAGAACCAGGCGAACTTCATCGACGAGTACTCGGTCATGTAGCCGGAGACCAGCTCGCCCTCGGCCTCGGGGAGGTCGAACGGCAGACGGTTGGTCTCGCCGATCATCGAGATCACGTAGATCACGAACGCGGGAGCCAGCGGGATGAACCACCAGATCTGCGTCTGGCTCTCCACGATCTGCGACGTCGACATCGACCCCGCCATGATGAACACGCTCACCAGCGACAGGCCCATGGCGAGCTCGTAGCTGATGACCTGCGCCGTCGAGCGCACCGCGCCGAGCAGCGGGTACGTGGAGCCCGATGACCAGCCACCCAGCACGATGCCGTAGACACCGAGCGCCGCGGCGGCCAGCACGTACAGCACGGCGACCGGGAAGTCGGTGAGCTGGGCCGGGGTGGTCCAGTCCGTCCAGGGGAACGACAGGTTGGGCCCGAACGGGATCACGGCGAACACGAGCAGCGAGCAGAACACCGAGATCATCGGCGCCAGCAGGTACACGAACCGGTCGGCCCGCGTGACCGTCAGGTCCTCCTTGAGCAGGAGCTTCATGGCGTCGCCCAGCGACTGCAGCAGGCCGAACGGCCCGTGCCAGTTGGGGCCGGGACGCACCTGCATGCGCGCGACGACCTTGCGCTCGAACCAGATCGCGAAGAGCACGCTGGTCAGCAGGAACACCACGATCAGCACGGCCTTCACGATGGAGGCCCAGATGGTCTCCTGCGAGAAGTCGGCGGCCACCCCGGGCGCCGCCGCAGCCAGAGTCAGGGGATTCACAGAGCGTTCCCTTCCGAGTTGTCAGACGTGCGGGTCACCGGGGTGACCTGGGCGTCTGACCCGTGGGGGGTGACGGTGACGAGGTCGCCCGCGGCCGCGCCGAGCGTGTCGTGCACACGGCAGCCCGTGCTGTTGAGCGGCACCCACACGACGCCGTCGACCATCCCCGCGGTCACGGCGGCGGGCACCTTGACGGCACCGCGCGCCGTGCTGACCGTGACCTGGTCGCCGTCGGCCACGCCGAACCCGGCCGCCGTGGCGGCGGACAGGCGGGCGACGGGCTGCTTGGCCGTGCCGGCGAGGAACTGCTCGCCGTCCTGGCCGCGCCCCGCGTCGAGCTGGAGACGCCAGGTCGCGAGCACGGCCTGCCCCGCCCCGATCTGCGGCGGTGCCGCGGGTGCGCCGGCCTGGACCCGCAGCCGGTCCCCGGTCCAGGCACCGTGCTGCGTCATGGCGATGGAGAGGTGGGCCTCGGTCGGCGATGCCGCCTGCAGGTCCACGCCGAGGTGCTGGGCCAGCACGTGCAGCACGCGGTGGTCGGGCAGGGCGCTCGACTCGAGCGCCGCACCGAAGGACCGCACGCGACCCTCCCAGTTCCAGTAGGAGCCCGCACGCTCGACGGGCGGCGCGACGGGCAGCACCACGTCGGCCCGCTCGGTCACCTCGGAGGCTCGTACCTCCAGGCTCACGACGAATCCCGCCGCGTCGAGCGCGGCACGCGCGGCGGCCGGGTCGGGCAGGTCGGCGAGCTCGACGCCCCCGACGATCGCCCCGCCCAGCGCGCCGTCCGTCAGCGCGGCGAGGATGCCGGCCGTGTCACGACCCGGGGTGTCCGGGAGCTCCGCGCCCCAGGCCTCGGCGATCTGGGCACGGGCTGCGGCGTCCGCGACCGGGCGACCGCCCGGCAGCAGCTCGGGCAGGAGACCCGCCTCGACACCGCCCCGCTCACCCGCGCGACGCGGGATCCACGCGAGGCGTGCGCCGGTCGCCTCGGCGAGGCCGAGCGCCGCGGCGTAGGCACCGGGAGATCCGGCCAGACGCTCACCCACGAGGATGACCGCGCCAGGCTGGGCCAGGGCTCGGGCGTCGACGTCGGAGCCTTCGGGCGCCAGGTTCGCGGTCAGTCCGGTCAGCCACTCCGCCTCGGTGCCCGGTGCGGCGGGCAGCAGCGTGCCGTCCATCCGGGACAGGCCACGCGTCGCGTAGGGGGCGACGGAGAATACCCTGGTCCTCGCGGGCCCCTGGGCGCCCTTGCGCAGGCGGAGGAACGTGATGCCTGCCTCCTCCTCGGCCTCCAGGCCGACGAGCAGCACGGCCGGCGCCTGCTCCAGGTCACCGAACGTGACGCCGATCCCCGACCCGGCCACGACCTGGGCGAGGAACGCCGCCTCCTCCGCGGAGTGCACCCGGACCCGCTGGTCGACGTCGTTGGTGGCCAGCGCCGTGCGCGCGAAGCGCGACCAGGCGAAGGCGTCCTCGACGGTGAGCCGGCCACCCGGCAGCACGCCGACGCCGCCGGCCTGCCGTGCCTTGGTCAGCCCGGCCGCGGCGATCTCGAGCGCCTCGACCCAGGACGCGGGGCGCAGCGTGCCGCCCTCACGGACCAGCGGCGTGGTGATCCGGTCGGCGGCCGTCTGCCACGTGAACGCGAAGCGGTCCTTGTCGGTGATCCACTCCTCGTTGACCACCGGGTCCTCGCCGGACAGCCGGCGCAGCACCTGACCGCGGCGGTGGTCGATGCGGATGGCGGAACCGCAGGAGTCGTGCTCCGCGATGCTCTCGGTGCTGACCAGGTCGAACGGCCGCGACCGGAACCGGTAGCCCGCGCCGGTGAGCGCGCCCACCGGGCAGATCTGCACGGTGTTGCCGGAGTAGTAGGACGAGAACGGCCGCCCGGACGTGTCGGTGGTAGCCTCCCCGATCGGGCGGTCCACCGGCCCGGTGCTCGACTCCGCCCCGGCGAACCCGAGCACGTCCTCGTCGAACCGGCCGATCTGCTGGTGCGCGCCACGGTCCTGGAGCGCGATGAACGCGTCGCCGGCGATCTCCTCGCTGAACCGGGTGCAGCGCTGGCACAGCACGCACCGCTCCCGGTCGAGCAGGATCTGCGTGGACAGGGCGATCGGCTTGGGGAACGTGCGCTTGACGTCCACGAACCGCGTGTCGGCGCGGCCGTTGGACATCGCCTGGTTCTGCAGGGGGCACTCGCCGCCCTTGTCGCAGACCGGGCAGTCCAGCGGGTGGTTCATGAGCAGCAGCTCCATGACACCCTGCTGCGCCTTGTCCGCGACGGCGGAGGTGTGCTGCGTCTTGACGATCATGCCGGGCGCGACCGTCATGGTGCAGGACGCCTGCGGCTTCGGCATGGGCCGCACGTTGCCCTCGCGGTCCGGCATGGAGACCTCGACGAGGCACTGCCGGCAGGCGCCCGCCGGCGCCAGGAGGGGATGGTCGCAGAACCGCGGGATCTGGATCCCTGCCTGCTCGGCCGCGCGGATGATCAGCGTGCCCTTGGGCACGCTGACCTCGGTGCCGTCGATGGTGAAGGTGACCAGCTCGACCGGTGCGGCCTCGGCCTGGGCGTTGTTCGTCGTGACGGTCATCGGTGACCTCCCGCGCCGGCGCCCGCGAGGGTGCCCGGAGTGCGTGTCTTGGGGGTGTACGGGAAGAGTGCCGACGCGCTCGGGTCGAACGGGCAGCCGTGCCCGTCGATGTGCGCCTGGTACTCCTCGCGGAACAGGTTGATGCTGGAGGTGATCGGCGAGACGGCGCCGTCACCCAGCGCGCAGAACGCGCGGCCCAGGATGTTGTCGCACAGGTCGAGCAGCAGCTCGAGGTCGCCGTCCTGACCCTCGCCGTCCTCGATGCGGTGCAGCACCTGCTTGAGCCAGTACGTCCCCTCGCGGCACGGCGTGCACTTGCCGCACGACTCGTGCGCGTAGAAGTCGGTCCACCGGGTCGTCGCGCGCACCACGCACACCGACTCGTCGAAGATCTGCAGCGCCCGCGTGCCCAGCATCGACCCGGCCGCGCCCACGGACTCGTAGTCGAGCGGCACGTCGAGGTGCTCGTCCGTGAAGATCGGCGTCGAGGAACCGCCAGGGGTCCAGAACTTCAGCTCGTGCCCCGCGCGGACACCGCCTGCCAGGTCGAGCAGCTCGCGCAGCGTGATACCGAGCGGCGCCTCGTACTGGCCGGGCCTCGTGACGTGCCCCGACAGGGAGAACAGGCCGTGGCCCTGCGACTTCTCCGTGCCCATCGAGGAGAACCAGTCGGCGCCCTTGGCGACGATCGCGGGAACGGAGGCGATGGACTCCACGTTGTTCACCACGGTGGGCCGCGCGTACAGGCCGGCGACGGCGGGGAACGGCGGCTTGAGCCGCGGCTGGCCGCGCAGCCCCTCGAGCGAGTCGAGCAGGGCCGTCTCCTCGCCGCAGATATAGGCGCCGGCGCCCGCGTGCACGGTGACGTCGAGGTCGTAGCCGGAGCCCAGGATGTTCTTGCCCAGGTAGCCGGCCCGGTACGCCTCCTCGACGGCGTTCAGCAGCCGGCGGTAGACGTGCAGCACCTCGCCGCGCACGTAGATGAACGCGTGGTCGCAGCCGATCGCGTAGCTGGTGATCGCCACGCCCTCGATCAGGTGCTGCGGGCTGGCGAGCATGAGCGGGATGTCCTTGCAGGTGCCCGGCTCCGACTCGTCCGCGTTGACCACCAGGTAGCGCGGGCCGCCGTCGGGCGGGGGCAGGAAGCCCCACTTCATGCCCGTGGGGAAGCCCGCCCCGCCGCGGCCGCGCAGGCCGGAGTCCTTGACGGCCTGCACGAGGTCGGCGGGCTCCGTCTTCAGGGCCTTCTTGAGGCCGGCATAGCCACCCGCGCGCTCATAGGTGGCCAGGCGCCACGAACGGTCCTTGTCCCAGGTGTCGGTCAGTACCGGTGTGAGGGTCACTTCGCGTCCTCTCCGGACTTCTTGTCCTTGCCCACCTGGGTGTCCGCGGCCGTCGTCGGCTTGCGGTCGGCGCTCGACCCGGGCTCGCCCGTGATGGTCTCGCCCGCCTGGTCCGCCCCCGCGGCCGGACCGGAGGGGGCCGTCCAGCCGCGCTCGCGCGCGATCCGCAGCCCGGCCAGCGTCGGCTCGCCCGTACCGGCGTCCTCGTCGGCGCGCCCGTCCGGGAACCCTGCCAGGACGCGGCTCATCTGCTTGAACGAGCACACCGACGTGGCGCCCCGCGTCGGGGCGACGTCCTCGCCGAGCCGCAGCTTGTCCGCGAGCGCCGTCGCCGTCTCGGGGGTCTGGTTGTCGAAGAACTCCCAGTTGACCATCACGACGGGCGCGTAGTCGCAGGCCGCGTTGCACTCGACGCGTTCGAGCGTGATCGCGCCGTCGTCGGTGGTCTCGTCGTGCCCGACGCCGAGGTGCTCGCTCAGCTCGTCGAAGATGGCGTCGCCGCCCATGACCGCGCACAGCGTGTTGGTGCAGACGCCGACGGTGTAGGTGCCGTTGGGGTGCCGCTTGTACTGGGTGTAGAAGGTGGCGACCGCGGACACCTCCGCCGCGGTGATGCCGAGCATCTCGGCGCAGAAGAGGATGCCGTCCTTGCTCACGTACCCGTCGACGGACTGCACGAGGTGCAGCATCGGCAGCAGGCCGGAACGGGGGTCGGGGTACCGCTCCATGATCGCCGTGGCGTCCGCCGTCAGTGCCGCCAGGGTCTCGCCGTCGTAACGGGTCCTGGTCTGCACGGGTTCTGCGGTCATCGGTCCACACCTCCCAGCACGGGGTCCAGGGACGCGACGGCGACGACGACGTCGGCCACCTGGCCGCCCTCGCACATCACGGAAACGCCCTGGAGGTTGTTGAACGAGGGGTCGCGGAAGTGCGCGCGGTAGGGGCGGGTGCCGCCGTCGGACACGACGTGCACGCCCAGCTCGCCGCGCGGGTGCTCCACGGTCTGCCATGCCTGGCCGACGGGGACGCGGAAGCCCTCGGTGACCAGCTTGAAGTGGTGGATCAGGGCCTCCATGGAGGTGCCCATGATCTTCTTGATGTGCTCCAGCGAGTTGCCCTGTCCGTCGCCGCCGACGGCGAGCTGGGCGGGCCAGGCGATCTTCTTGTCGGCCACCATGACCGGCTCGCCCTCCGTGCGGTCGAGCCGCTCCATGGCCTGCTCGATGATCTTCAGGGACTGGTAGCACTCCTCGACACGGAGCACCACGCGGTCGTAGCAGTCGGCGCCCTTGGCGGTGGGGACGTCGAAGTCGTACGTCTCGTAGCCGCAGTACGGGTTGTCCTTGCGGACGTCGTAGGGCAGTCCGGTGGACCGCAGCACGGGACCGGTGATCGCGAGCGCCATGCAGCCGCTGAGGTTGAGGACGCCGACGCCGGTCAGCCGTGCCTTGAAAATCGGGTTGGCGAGCATGAGGTCCGTGAGCTGCTTGAGGTAGCCACGCACGTTCTTGAGCGCTGCGCGGGCCTGGGTGGTGAAGCCCTCCGGCACGTCGACGGCCACGCCGCCGGGGCGGATGTACGCGTGGTTCATGCGCAGGCCGGTGACCGCCTCGAACAGGCGCAGGATCTCCTCGCGGGCCGTGAACCCGACGGTCATCACGGTGGTGGCGCCCATCTCGTTGCCGCCGGTGCCGAGGCAGACCAGGTGGGAGGCGATCCGGTTGAGCTCCATCATGAGGACCCGGATCACGGAGGCGCGCTCGGGCACGTCGTCGGTGATGCCGAGGAGCTTCTCCACCGCGAGGCAGTAGGCGGCCTCCTGGAACAGGGGCGCCACGTAGTCCATGCGGGTGCAGAACGTGGTGCCCTGCGTCCACGTCCGGAACTCCATGTTCTTCTCGATGCCCGTGTGGAGGTAGCCGATACCCGCACGGGCCTCGGTGACGGTCTCGCCGTCGATCTCCAGCATGAGGCGCAGCACGCCGTGCGTGGACGGGTGCTGCGGACCCATGTTGACGACGATCCGCTCCTCGCCGATCGCCTCGCGCGCGATGTCGTCCCAGTCGCCGTCGCCGTAGGCCTCGAAGGCGCGCACCGTCGACGACATGTCCTCGTTCCCGGCGGGCCTGGTCGCATGCGGTGCGTGCGGCCGGTGGTCTGTCGGAGCGCTCATCAGTAGCTCCTCCTCGTGTCCGGCGGGGGCACCGTGGCCCCCTTGTACTCGACGGGGATACCGCCGAGCGGGTAGTCCTTGCGCTGCGGGTGGCCCACCCAGTCGTCCGGCATCTCGATGCGGGTCAGGGCGGGGTGACCGTCGAAGACGATCCCGAAGAAGTCGAACGTCTCGCGCTCGTGCCAGTCGTTGGACGGGTACACGGACGTCGTCGACGGGATGTGCGGATCGTCGTCGGGCGCCGTGACCTCGAGCCGCAGCCGACGCGAGTGCGTGACCGAGGCCAGGTGGTAGACCGCGTGCAGCTCCCGGCCGGCGTCGTGCGGGTAGTGCACGCCGCTCACGCCGAGCGACAGCTCGAACCGCAGGTCCTGGTCGTCACGCAGCGCCTGGCAGACGGCGACGACGTGCTCGCGGGCGACGTCGATCGTCAGCTCCGCCTGCTGCGCGTCCGCGCTGTCGGCGCCGTGCAGGTCGACGACGACCTTCTCGATGGCCTGTTCCGGCGGCACGCCGGCGTCGGTGAGCACCTCGGTCAGCACGTCGACGACCTGGTCGAACCAGCTCCCGTACGGGCGTGCCGACGCCGCAGGCATCGCCACCGGGGTGACCAGACCGCCGTAGCCCGACGTGTCGCCGGAGCCGGACACGCCGAACATGCCGCGCTTGACCTCGACGACCTCGAGCGTGGTGGCGTCCTCGGGTGCCTGCAGCGCAGACCGCTGGTCACCGCCGGGCGTGACATCGCTCATCGCAGCAGCCCCTTCATCTCGAAGGTCGGCGTTGCCTCCATCGCGGCGGCCTCGGCCGCACGTGCCGCCTCGACCCGGTTCACGCCCAGCGGCGAGCTCTGGATCTGGTCGTGCAGCCCGAGGATCGCGTTGATCAGCATCTCCGGGCGCGGCGGACAGCCGGGCAGGTAGATGTCGACCGGCACCACGTGGTCGACGCCCTGCACGATCGCGTAGTTGTTGAACATCCCGCCCGACGACGCGCACACACCCATCGAGAGCACCCACTTGGGCTCGCTCATCTGGTCGTACACCTGGCGCACCACCGGGGCCATCTTCTGGCTCACCCGCCCCGCCACGATCATCAGGTCGGCCTGCCGCGGCGACGCACGGAACACCTCCATGCCGAACCGCGAGAGGTCGAACCGCGACGCACCCGCCGCCATCATCTCGATGGCGCAGCAGGCCAGGCCGAACGTGACCGGCCACACCGAAGCCTTGCGCAGGTACCCGGCGAGATCCTCGATCGTCGTCAGCAGGAAACCTGACGGCGCTTCCTCGACACCCATGTCCCCTCCTTGCTGCCGGGCCCCGCCCGGCGTCGCTGCACGGCGCCTGACGGCGCCGCGCATGAAGTCGTTGGTCAGACCCAGTCGAATCCGCCGCGACGCCACTCGTAGACGAACGGCACGGTGATCAGCGCAAGGAACGCCAGCATCGCCACCAGACCGAACGTCGCGAGCGTCGTGAAGTCCACGGCCCACGGGTAGAGAAAGACGACCTCGATGTCGAAGACGATGAATGTCATCGCCACCAGGTAGTACTTGATCGGCAGCCGCCCACCACCCACCGCCTGCGGTGTCGGCTCGATGCCGCACTCGTAGGAGTCGAGCTTGGCGCGGTTGTAGCGCTTGGGTCCGATGACGGCGCTCGCGGCGACACCACCGAGCGCCAGGACCGCCCCGATCGCCATGAGGATCAGGATGGGTACGTACGGGTTCATGCTGTGCCCTTCATGGACGGCTTGCCCTTCATGGACGTGATGCTCATGCGCTCGGGACCACCCTGGTCAGGCCGGCGATGACGCGGTCGACCCAGTCGCCGCCCTGCGGCTCGTAGCAGTCGGACAGGAGCTTGAGCGTGAACTGCATGACGACCTTGCGCGGTAGCCCGTACCGCACACAGATCCGCATGATCTCGGGGTGCTCGATGAGCCGCACGAACCAGCGGCCCAGCGTGTAGTAGCCACCGAGGTCCTCGCGCATGCGGTCGGCGTAGGTACCGAGCGTGGCCTCGCGGGCGGCGTCGGTGCTCTTGTGGCGGGCCTGGCTGATCGCCTCGGCGGCGACCCGGCCGGCCTGCAGCCCGTAGGCGATGCCCTCGCCGTTGAACGGGCTCACCATGCCGGCGGAGTCGCCGGCCAGGAGCACGCCGTCCGCGTAGAGCGGGCCGCGGTTGTACCCCATGGGCAGGGCGGCGCCGCGGATCGGCCCACGCTCCGGCTCGTGCAGCAGGTCCCAGCCCTCCGGCGCGCTCTTGGCCAGCCAGGTCTCCATGAGGCGCCGGTAGTCGATGCCCGCCTTGGACTGGCGCGCGGGCGTCGAGTGCACGCTGCCGAGGCCCACGTTCACCGTGCCGTCGCCCAGCGGGAAGATCCAGCCGTAGCCGGGCAGCAGCGCGCTCTTGCCCGGCTCACCGTCCCACAGCTCGAGGTGGGACTCCATGAACGGGTCCTCGTGGCGCGGGGTGCGGTAGTAGGCGCGGACGGCGGTACCCATCGGACGGTCGTCCCGCCGCTCGCGGCCGATCGCGAGCGAGAAGCGCGAGCTCACGCCGTCGGCGGCCACGACCACCGGGGCGCGCAGCTCCGTGACGGGGCCCTCCGCCCGGCCGCGGGCGTCGAGCGGCTGGGCCGTGACACCGACCACGCGGCCGTCGTCGTCCCGGAGCGGTCCGGTGACCTTGGTGCGCTGCAGCAGCTTGGCGCCGCTCGCCTGCGCGTGCTGGGCCAGGGTGTGGTCCAGGCTCATCCGGGTACGGGCCATGCCGTAGCCCGGGTAGGTGGTGAGGCTCGGCCAGTCCAGCTCGTAGGAGCGGCCACCGCCGTGGACGCGCAGGCCGCGGTTGCGGATCCAGCCGTCCTCCTCGCGGGTGGGCACCCCCATGCGGACCAGCTCGGCCACCGCGCGCGGGGTCAGGCCGTCACCGCAGATCTTGTCGCGCGGGAACTCGCCCTTCTCCAGCAGCAGCACGTCGAGACCCGCGGCCGCGCACCAGTGCGCGGTGGACGAGCCGGCAGGGCCGGCGCCCACCACGATGACATCCGCGTCGTCGCGTCTTGCTGTTCGCACGTTCACCCCCGTTGGGAACCCGCTGCTGGCCGCTGCTGACCTTGCTGTGCGGGGTCGGTCCGGCTTCCTGACAAGCCCTTGTGAACCCTGTCACAACACCGACACCCTAGCCACACTTAGGGGGGATTGTGTAGGAAGGTTCCCCTTACTTGGAGGGCGATGCCGGGGGCTCCGCGCCGACGATTCCCGCCGTGTGCGCCGCGATGGCGAGCTGCGTCCGGTTCTCCAGGCCGAGCTTGGCGAGGGCGCTCGAGATGTGCGCCTTGACCGAACCGTGCGACAGGTACAGGCGGCGGGCGATCTCCGCATTGCCAAGGCCTTTCGCCACCGCGACGGCGACCTGCCGCTCACGGTCGGTGAGCGTCGCGAGGGCTTCCTCGCCGGGCCGGTCCGCTGGGTCGTGCCCCGCACCGGCGGGGCTCACGACAGCGGAGCCCGGCTGGTCCCCCGCGGTGGCCCCTGGCACCTCCGTGACGTGGTCGATGAGCCGCCGCAGGGCGGCGGGCGAGACCGTCGGCTCACCGTCGGCCGCCGCCCTGATCGCCCGGACGATCTCGGCCGGCGGTGTGTGCTTGAGCAAGAACCCCGACGCCCCGGCGCGCAACGCGTCGAGCACGACAGGTTCGCTGTCGAACGTGGTCAGCACGATCACCACGGGCTGCGGCGCGTCCGGAGTCGACCGGAGGGCGCGCAGCGCGGCGACGCCGTCCACGCGCGGCATCCGGACGTCCAGCAGCACGACGTCGGGTGCCGCCCGCCGCACGAGGCCCACCAGCCGGTCGCCGTCGTCCGCGTCGCCGACCACATCGACTCCTGGCGCCCCCGTGAGCATCAGCCGCAGCCCCTGGACGACGAGCGGGTCGTCGTCGACCAGAACCACCCGGACCGGCGTCACGCTCGCTCCGGCGGCAGGTGCGCGGCCAGGCGGAACTCACCGTCGCGGACGCCGTGCTCGAAGCGGCCGCCGTCGACCCGCACCCGCTCGGCGAGCCCGGTCAGCCCGGCTCCGGCGCCGGGGATCTCGCTGGCCGTGACCCCGACGGGCAGCGGGTTGGCCACCGCGACATACACCTGCTCGTCCGCCAGGCCGATGGTGACGGTGACGACGGCGCCCACCGCGTGCTTGCGCGCGTTCGTCAGCCCCTCCTGCACCGTCCGGTAGACGGTGCGCTGGACGTTGTCCGGCAGGTCGGCGAGCGGGCCGAGGTCCAGCCGCGCCGTGACCCGCTGCCCTGCGCCACGCGCCTCGTCCACCAGCCGTGGCACGTCGCGGAGCAGCGGCTGCGGCCGCTCGGGCAGGGCCTCCGACTCCGCACCGGGCGCGGGGACTGCCGCAGGGTCCCGCAGCACGACCAGCACCTGCCGCAGCTCCTCGACGGCCAGGTGCGCGTTGTGCCGGATCACCGTCGCGGCGGCGCGCACCTCGTCGAGGGTGGGCGGGACCTCCCCGGCCGTGCGGTACTCCAGCGCGCCCGCATGCACGGAGAGCAGCGAGACCCGGTGTGCCAGCACGTCGTGCATCTCGCGGGCGATGCGCTCGCGCTCCCCCCGGCGAGCTCCCTCGAGCCGCGCCGCCGCGAGCGCCCGCTCGCGCGCGGCCTCGGCGCGCAGGCCCTCGAGCACGAGCCGGCGCGAGCGCGTGAGCAGCCCGAAGCTGAGCGCCAGGAGGTGCAGGAGCGAGATCACGATCAGGAACGAGGGCCAGTCGACCCCGGGGATGGGGAACACCGCGTGGTACGGGATCGCCGCTGCGAGATAGGCGCCCACGAGCGGTACCGACACCTTCGGGCGCAGGTAGGCCGCCATCCGGTAGATCACGACGACGACCGCGAACGCCGCGCTCGCCGACAGCGCCGCCGGCACGAAGACCACCAGGCCGACCGGGAGCGGGTGGCTGCGGGTCCACCAGAGCGCGGCACAGGCCAGCAGGCCCATGGCATAGTCCCAGGGCAGGAACCAGTCCGTGACCCCCGGTGTCTGGTCCCGCGCCGGGTCCAGGTACGACGCCCAGACCAGGAGCGCGAGGACGAAGAGCAGCCAGTCCACCAGCCACTGGACGCCGGTCCGCGACCCTCGCAGCGGGCTCGGCCCGGCGCGGACGGACCGTCGTCCGCCCTCGACCGGAAGCGCCGCGGTGACCATGCGTCGAGAATAGGTACCCACGGCGCGGTACTGCCACGGGATCGAGCAGGTCTGGCCGATCGGCCGAACCCGGAGGCGTGGACTGGCCGATCGGCCGATGCGGGCCGGGCCGCCGCGTACCAGGCTGGCGCCATGACCTCTGAACCCTCGACCCTGGACAGCGTTCCGTCGTCCCGTGCGGTCCCCGCGTTCGAGCTCGTCGGGCTCCGCAGGGAGTTCGCCGACAAGGTGGCGGTGGACAGCATCGACCTCCGTGTCCCGCCCGGATCGTTCTTCGGCCTCGTCGGTCCCAACGGTGCAGGCAAGACCACTGCCCTGTCGATGGCGGTCGGCCTGCTGCGGCCGAGCGCGGGCCGGGCGCTCGTGCACGGCGTGGACGTCTGGGACGACCCGATCGCCGCCAAGCGCCTGCTGGGCGTGCTGCCCGACGGTCTCGCCCTGCCCGAACGGCTCACCGGCGGCGAGCTGCTCACCTACTGGGGGCGGTTCCGCCGGCTCCCCGCACGGACCGTGGCGGACCGCGCCAAGGAGCTCCTGCGCGTCCTCGAGCTGGAGGAGGCCGAAGGGCTCGGCACGCTCGTCGGCGAGTACTCCACCGGCATGCGCAAGAAGATCGGGCTGGCGACGGCCCTGCTGCACTCGCCACGCCTCCTGGTCCTCGACGAGCCGTACGAGGCGGTGGACCCGGTCTCGGCCCGGGTGCTCACGGCCATCCTGCGCCGGTTCACGGACTCCGGTGGCTCCGTCATCGTCTCCAGCCACGTGATGAGCCTGGTCGAGCAGCTCTGCGACCGGGTGGCGATCATCGCCCGGGGCCAGGTGCTCGCCGACGGCACCCTCGACGAGGTCCGCGGTGCGGGCACCCTGGAGGACCGGTTCGTCGAGCTGGTCGGTACCGCCGATCTCGCGGAGGAGGACCTGGCATGGATCGGGAGCTGATCTCGCTCAAGCTCACCGCGCTGCGCCACACCGCGGCGGGCATGCGCCCGGCCGGGTGGGTGATCGGCGGTCTGCTCGTCGCGGCCACCTGGACCGCTGTGCTCGTCGCCGGCGGGGACGACGCCCGGCACTCGATCCTCACGCTGGCCCTCCTGTTCTGGGGCGTCGGCGCGGCCATCGGCCCTGTCCTGATGAGCGGCGCCGGCACCCTGCGCCCCGGCTGGTTCGCGCTGCTGCCGATCCCCCGGCGAACGCTCGGCCGGGGCCTCCTGGTGAGCGTCTACGTGAGCATCGCCGCCGCGATCGTGCTCGCCGCGCTGCTCGCGGTCGGGCTGCACGCCGTGCTGCTGGACCCCGTCACGCTCGTCATCGCGATCCCGGCAGCCGCGCTGACCTGGGTGCTCGTGATCGCGCTGTCCCGCCTGATCTACGGCCTGCTCGGTGCGGCGATGGGCTCGCGCGTCGGCATCGAGATCGCGTCGATCCAGTTCGGTCTGATGTTCGCCGGGATGTTCGCCGGCTGGATCCCTGTGACCATCGCCATCGAGCGCACGCCGGACCTGCTGGCGACCGGCATCACCGACGGCGCGGTGACGCGCGGCCTGGACCTGAGCCCCACCTCCTGGCCGGTGCTCGCGGTCGAGAGCGCCGCACGCGGGGACTGGGCCGGCGCCCTCCTCCTGCTCGGCGCGCTCGCGCTGTGCGCGGGCGCCGTCGTGGCAGCCGCCATTCCTCTCCTCGTTCCCTCGACCCGCCCGCGTGCCCAGCGGCGCGGTGGCCGGCGCCGGTCCGCCGGCCTCGTCGCCGGTGGCGGATTCCTGCCGCGCACGCAGACGGGCGCGGTGATCGCCAAGGAGCTGCGCCAGTGGAGCCGGGACGGCTGGCGGCTCCTCGAGGTGCAGTCCGCCGTGTGGGGCGGAGTGCTCATCGGAGCATTCGCGCTGACCAGCGAAGACCTGAGGAACATCGCGCCGTTCGCCGGCCTGTTCGTGGCCTTCATGCTCGGCATCGCGGCCTGCACCATGTACGGCCAGGACGGCAGCGCGGTGTGGCTCGACGTCATCGGCCAGGACGAGACATCGGTCCGGGCGGATGTCCGGGGCCGTCAGTGGGGCGCTGTGCTGACCTTCCTGCCCAAGGTGCTGGTGGTGACCGCGGCGTTCGTGGTGCTCAGCCAGGCCTGGTGGGCGATCCCGATCCTGTCGGCAGCGCTTCCTGCCCTGTTCGGGGCAGCCTCCGGCGCCGCGGTGCTGGTGGCCGCCGTCGGTGTGTCGCCTGGCGTCGACCCGCGCCAGCGCGTGGGCCCCAATGACGCCGTCGGGAACATCAGTGTGCACATCTGGGTGCTGATGCTGATCATCTCGATCGCGGTAGTGCCAACGGCGGGGATGGTCGTCGCGCTGGCGACCTCGCCGTCGGCCTGGCTGGCGACGCTCACGGTGCTGGTCGGGCTCGCCAACGGCTTCGGCGCCGCGTGGCTGCTCGGCCGGATCACCGCCGGCTACCTGACCGATCGGCTGCCCGACCTGTTCAGCCGCATCCGGTACGGCCAGGTGTTTCGCGAGCTCGGCACGGAGAGCACCCTCGACTGGTTCGAGTCGAGGACGCTCAGGGGCGAGCAGGAGGCCAAGGCACGACAGCAGAAGGAGCGCGCGGACCGGATCGCCAACAGCTCGTCCAGGTAGCGCGCCGGCCGGGTCGGGCGTTGGGTCGGGCCGGGCCGGCCGGCCCGGCCAGGCGCCCGGTCGGTGTCAGGCCGGCCGGACCGCCCGGTGCAGCGCCACGATGCCCCCGGAGACGTTGCGGTAGGCGGCGTGCTCCCAGCCGGCACCGAGCAGCAGCTGCGCGAGCTCGACCTGGGTGTGCCAGGTCCGGATGGACTCGGCCAGGTAGTCGTAGGAGCCCTTCTCGCGGGTCACGACGTTCGCCACCACCGGCAGCGCGCGCATCAGGTACTCCTGGTAGACCGTGCGGAACGGCGCCCACGTGGGGGTGGAGAACTCGCAGATCACCACGCGTCCCCCTGGCCGCACGACACGCAGCATCTCGCGCAGCGCCACGCTGGTGTCCGCGACGTTCCGCAGACCGAAGCTGATCGTCACCGCGTCGAAGGACTCGTCGGCGAACGGCAGCCGCATGGCGTCGCCCGCGACGAACGGCAGGTCCGGCCGGCGCTCCTTGCCGACCTGCAGCATGCCGGTCGAGAAGTCGGACGGGACCACGAACGCGCCGTCCGCGGCGAAGGGCTCGCTGCTGGTCCCGGTGCCTGCCGCGAGGTCGAGCACGCGCTCGCCCGGCATCGCGGCGACCGCGTCGACCGTGAGCCGGCGCCAACGCCGGTCCTGGCCCAGGGAGATCAGGTCGTTCGTCAGGTCGTAGCGGGCGGCGATCCCGTCGAACATCGACGCGACCTCGGCCGGCTTCTTTTCCAGGCTTGCGCGGGACATGCCGCCATCGTTTCATGTCAGGGCCGTACACCCCGCGGCATACGAGACCGTGGTCGGCAATCGGTCAGGTAGTCGGCAGCCCGAGCGACCGACCATCTGACACGTTGCCGACCACACCGCCCTGGCACCCGCCCAGGCGCCCGTGGCTGTGACGTCCGCTACCGGTCGCCTCCGGCCGCTGCCCGCGCGCTTATCCTGAGGGGGATGATCGCTTCACCTGCCGGCGGCATGCCCGGCACACCCGGCGTCCCCGGTACCACCGTGTACGACACCTGGGTGGCCGAGGCACCGCCGCCGAACCCGGAGGCACCGCCCGGCGCGACCCAGGGACCCCAGCTCGTCGTCCGCACCGTCGCGATCGACGACCTCCCGGACACCCCGACCGCACTCGTCGACCGCCTCCCCGACACCCACGCCCTCGCGTGGGTACGGCACGGCGACGGACTCGTGGGCTGGGGCGAGGCGCTGCGGTTCGAGACGTTCGGCCCTGGCAGGTTCGCAGACGCCGACGACGCCTGGCGCCAGGTGCTCGACCGCGCCGTCGTGCACGACGACGTGGCACTGCCCGGCAGCGGCCTGGTCGCGTTCGGCAGCTTCGCCTTCGACGACGTGTCTCCGGGCGACGAGTCCGAGGACCCCGCGCGGGCGAGCGGTGTGCTGATCGTGCCGCGCGTCGTCGTCGGGCGACGGGGCGACCGGGCCTGGATGACGACGATCTCCCTGGTGGGCGACCGGTCCGCCCCGGTGGGCGAGGACCTGCTGTCCGCCTACCCGCACCAGCCCGTCACCGAGCCTGGCAGCGTCGTGCTGGCCGACGGCGCGGTGGGCGCCGCCGACTGGCCGGCCGTCGTGGCCGAAGGCGTCAGCCGGATCCAGACCGGAGAGCTCGAGAAGGTGGTGCTCGCGCGCGACGTGGTCGCCACCGCCGAGCACCCGATCGACACCCGACACCTGCTCGGCCGCCTCGCGTCCGCGTACGACGCCTGCTGGGCGTTCAGCGTCGACAACATGGTCGGCGCCACACCGGAGCTGTTGGTCCGCAGCGAGAAGGGGCTGGTCGCCTCGCGCGTGCTGGCGGGCACCATCCGGCGCGAGCACGGCAGGAGCGCGCAGGCGCAGGCGGCTCCCGCCCGCGCGGACGTGGGACATACCGCGGGTGCCCTGCGGGACGGGGACGACGCCGACCTGCTGCACGCCGCCCAGCTCGCCCGGTCCTCGAAGGACCTGGAGGAGCACGAGTTCGCGGTGCGCTCCGTCGCGGCGGCCCTCGAGCCGTTCTGCTCGTCGATGAACGTGCCGGAGGCGCCCTTCGTGCTGCACCTGCCGAACGTGATGCACCTGGCGACCGACGTGACGGGCGTGCTGACGGACCAGAGCCCGGCGTCGGGACCCCGGCCGCCGTCGTCGCTCTCGCTCGCGGCCGCGCTGCACCCGAGCGCTGCCGTCTGCGGTACGCCGACCACGGCGGCCCGCAGCCTCATCCGGGAGATCGAGGGTCTCGACCGGGCCCGGTACGCCGGCCCGGTGGGCTGGGTCGGCGCCGACGGCGACGGCGAGTGGGGCATCGCGCTGCGCTCGGCCGAGATCTCGCCGACGGACAGCCGGCACATCCGGCTGTTCGCCGGCTGCGGCATCGTCGCGGCGTCCGACCCGCAGGCGGAGCTGGCGGAGTCCGAGGCCAAGCTGGAGCCGATGCGCTACGCCCTGGGCACCCCCACCCCGAGGTAGTCGTCTGGCGAGGTAGTCGCCTGGCGAGGTAGTCGTGCAGCGAGGTAGTCACCCAACTTGCGCTCAGTGACTACCTCGCCAGACGACTACCTCGCCACGTGACTACCTCGGCGCCAGGGGGTCAAGGGGGTCAGGGGGTCAAGGAGTGCCCGCCGTCGGGCCCTTGCCGATCGGGCGGGTCGGGTCGCCCCAGACCTGCTCGCGGAAGCCGTCCCACACCTGGACGTCCGACATCGCGCCGAGGAAACCCATCCGCGCGTCCGTGGCGGTCAGCAGGAGCTCGATGAGCGAAGCGCCCTCGAGCACCTTCGTCGCCACCTCCAGGAGGTCCTGCCCGTCCGGCAGGTCCGCGTGGATGGACGACACGTACATCTGCGCGTCGCCCTCGAGCGACACGAAGTTCGCCCGCGTGTCCGTACCCGCCGTCGTGCCGTGGTCATAGGCGTACGACTTGAGCCAGAAGCCGTCGACGACGACCTTGTCGGCCGAGATCTTGATGGCGTCCCGGCGCTCGCCCGCGCCCTTGACCGGCACGTTCGCCAGGCCGATGCCGTTGATGCCCGTGAGCGGGATGGTCAGGTCCCTGCTCTCCAGGTCGGCCGGGACCGAGAAGACCGAGCCGTCCTCCCTGGCGCCGCACTGGCCCGGCAGGTCGATGTTGAGGTCGTACTTGCCACCGAAGCTCACCTTGACGCAGGTGCCGAGCTCCGTGTGCAGGGCCTCCTCGATGGTCTGCTGCGGGTCGACCTCTCCACAGGGGTCGGACGGCGCGCTGCCCTCCGCCTCAGGAGGTACCTCGCCGTCCTGCGTGGGCTCCTGGCACTCGGACTTGTCCTCGTCCTTCGCCCCGCCCGCGTCGCCGTCGGCCGGGTCGCCTGCCGTGTCGTCGCCGTCGGCACCGTCCGACCCGTCAGCCGGGTCGGTCAGGCCGTCGGTGACGTCACCGACCGGGTCCTGGTCGGCGCCGGCTCCCGGCTCCGCGGTGTCCGAGCCCGACGTGCTCGGCGACGGGGACGCGGACGGGTCGTCCGTGCCGGTGCCGTCGTCGCACGCGCCGAAGACCACGCACCAGAACGAGTCGTCCTGCTGGGTCCCGGCGTCCGCCGTGGCGGCGGGCAGTGTCGCGCCGCCGAGCGCCACCGCGCCCGCCACCACCACGGCTGCCGACTTCTGGGACAGGGCGCGCAGCGCCGAGCTGAGCGACTCGACCTGCGGGACCGCCTCCGTGTCGGCGGCCGGCTCGTGATCCGCACGCGGCGCGGCACCGTCCGGCACGGCGCCGTCCGGCGCGGCACCATCCAGCGCCGCACCGTCCGCCGGGGCTGCCTCCGCCCCGGCGGTGGGCACCCCGGCCGTGGGTGCCAGGGTGTCCGTCAGGGCGGCGGGCGACTCGGGCTCGGCGTCGACCTTCTCGGCGTCGGCCGCCGTGTTCGCGTCCCCGGCCGCGGCACCGCCGCCCGCGCCCGCGGCGTCCCCGGTCGGACCGGGGCCGGTGAAGCTGTCGTCAGCGGCCGCATCGGCGTCCGCCGGTCGCGCACCGTCGCCGTCCGCGACCTGGGCGGGGGGCGCCCAGGACACGACGACGATTCCGCCGATCACGCCGAGCAGAAAGCCGACGACCCAGCCGCCGAGGTTCACTCCCGCGATGGAGTAGACGGCGATCGCGAGGGCGATCACCCCGTAGAAGATCCGGTGGACGGGCTGGGCGATCGACAGGATCCCGAGCAGCACGAGCGCGAGCGGCAGGATCGTCGCCTGCGCGCCCTCGACCCCGAACTGCAGCACGACGTTCATGCCGAGCTGGTCCAGCTTGATCGGGCCGGACAGGAGCATCTCCAGGCCAGCGAGCGCTACGAGCACACCCCCGACGAACGGTCGCTGCCTGCGCCAGGGACGGAAGTCCCTGCGCCACTCAGCGAACCTCGTGCGAAGTCCGGGGCGGCTGGCGTTCGCCTGACCGTCACCCGGACTCAGAAGCACTCGGTGCCGTCCGTGATCTTGAGGCTGAGGTCCGTCAGCTGGAAGACGGCGGCCTGCGTGCTCCAGGAGACCTGCTCGAGGTTGGAGATGTCGATCGAGTCGGAGTCCATCGCGAAGTCGCCGGCGTCGCCCTTCTTCGCCGTGTTCACGGTCGAGGCGTCCACGCCGATGCGGATGTTCTTGAAGATCGCGGTACCCGACAGGTCGTTCATGCCGATCTGCAGGTCGGTGGCCTTCGCGGGCTCCTCGCCCGTGCCGGCGGAGATGAGGATGCCCACCTTGCCGAGCGGCGTCTCCTCGACGACCGACTGGCACAGGTTGTAGAGCTTCGCGTCCTTGATGTTCGCGATGGCGGCGGGGTGCTGCGTGCCGTCGGAGGCGGTGGCGACGCCCGCGTACTGCGAGAAGCCGGTGCCCGCGAGCTGGTCCGCGCCGATCTTGAACTGGCTGCCGGAGATGGCGAACGAGACGGGCACTGCGCCCTGCGCGACCCCACCCAGCAGAACGCTGGCGGCGATCGTGACCGGAATGACTGCGAGAGCCACGCGACCCTTGCGCGACCCCGTGAGCTTGCTGAGCTTCATTGGTGTTCCCCTCGATGCCAATGTGAGGACGACTACGCCGTCGTCCCGCCGAGACGTTAGCGCGATTACTGAGTTACCGTCAATTGGCGGCTCCTGACGGCGTCGCAAAGCCTGACGGATATGCTCGAACCATGGCAACAGCCCGTCGCACGCGACTTCGCCCGGAGGAACGCCGCAACCAGCTCGTGGCACTGGGAGTCGCAACCCTTGCGGACCGACCGCTGGCCGAGGTGACCGTCGAGGAGATCGCCGCAGAGGCCGGTGTCTCGACGGGTCTCGTCTACTACTACTTCGGCTCGAAGAACGGCCTGCACCACGAGATCGTGCGCCGCGCGCGCGACTCGATGCTGCACGCCTCGGAGCCCCAGCCGGAGCTCCCGCCGGCTGAGCGCCTGGCCGGGACGCTGACCAGGCTCGTCGCGTACGTCAAGGAGCACGGCCCCACCTTCTACTCGCTGGTGCGCGGTGCGGCCAGCGGTGACGAGGAGGTGCGCGCCGTCATCGAGGACGCGCGCCGCCAGCAGACGGAGCGCGCCCTCGCCGTGCTCCTGGAGCTCGGGGTACCGGAGACGGAGCTGCTGCGGGTCGCGGTGCGCTCGTGGGTGGCCCTGGCCGAGCAGGCGCTGGTCGACGGCGGCATCAACTCGGACCTCACCGACGAGGAACTGGTCGGCTACCTCGAGCGCAGTCTCGGTGGCGTCGTCGCCGCCGTGGTGCCGGGCGCCTCGGAGGCGCTGTTCGGGGTTCCTTCCGCCCTCTGAGCCAGGCTCCGGTCCGCGCACGATCGGCCGGCACGGCCGGCCAGCCGACCAGCCGACCAGCCGACCAGACGACCAGACGACCAGACGACCAGACGACCAGACGACCAGCCCAAAGATCCCCCTCCCGGGGGAGCGGTATCCCCCGGGCGCGCCAGGCTTTCGACGTTCGAGTTCGCGACAGTTGCAGGCATGGTCGCCGAAGACGTCACGTCAGTTCCACCATCCCGTCCCGCCGTGCTGCGCAGGCTGACACCGGTCATCGTCGGGTGGGCAGTCCTGTACGGATCGGTACGGGTCTACTTCGCGCTGGGAAACGCACCGACGTTCTCACCGCTGCCGCGGGATCTCCTGCTCTACTCGTACTGGGGAGCGGTCGCGCTGTGTGCCGCCGCAGGCCTGGCCGCCGTCGCCTTGCGTCTGACCTCGGGTAATCGGGCGGTGCTGGCGGCCGGCTGGGCAGTCACCGGCGCGATCCTGCTGGCCTGTCCGCTGGTTCTGCTGGACATCGTGGGTGGGCTGCTCGCCGGCCTGGGGATACCGGTCGACCTGGTCTCGCTCGCCAGCCGCGCCGGGATGCTGTCCGGCGCGCTCCTGCTGGGGGCGGCGAGCCTGTCGTACCAGCGCCAGATGCGTGGAGGCTGCCAGCGGTGCGGGCGGACCCGACCCACCGTCCGGGACGAGCGGACCCCGGGGTGGGCCTGGTGGGCGGCCTACCTGGCCGTCGCGGGGTGCGTGGTGCGCATCGCGGCTCAGCTGTCCGTCGGCTTCGGCGACCTCATGGAAGAGGCGGGGGCATCGCTGGTCGTCTTCGAAGCAGGCTTCGTCCTGGCAGGCACCCTGCTGCCGCTGGCGCTGGTGCATCGCTTCGGCGTCGTCTGGCCCGCCTGGGTGCTGCCGCTGGCCGGTCGGCGCGTGCCGCGATGGCTGGTGCTGGGCCCAGGCTTCGTGCTCGGCGGCATGATGACCCTGTACTTCGGGTTCGGTCTGGCGCAGATGGCGGGTGAGCTGGTCTCCGGCACGGCCGAGTACGGCGACGGGGTCAGCAGCGCCGGGTTCCTGTGGACCTCCGTGTCGGCATATCTGCTGTGGGGAGCCGGTATCACGGCCGCTTCCGTCGCACGGTTCCGGGCCACCCGGCCCAGCTGTCGCACGTGCGGCCGGTGAACCCGCCCGACCGGCCGGACCCGGGTTCAGAGCGACTTGACCATCAGCAAGCAGGGGTCATCGGCCCAGAGGTCGGGAAACTCCTCCACCGGGTGGAATCCACAGGCTGTGTAGAAGGCGCGCGTCTGGTCGAATCCTGGGTCGGACGCCGACGGCCCGAGCGTCTTGACGCTGAGCAGCCGGACGCCCTGGACACGGAGGTCGTGCTCGACGCGCTCCATGAGGGCTCGCCCGATCCCCGCGCGGTGATGCTTGCGCCGGACGGCGAGCAGGTGCACCTCCGCCGACGTCGGATAGCGCTGGTCGAGGAGCAGCACGCCGAGCACGCTCTCGGAGGGGATCTCGTCGCCGTCGGCCCCGATCGGTGGCGCCGCGCCGGCCGATACCGCCCACGCCGACGGGGTCTCGGGCGCGGCGACCGCCACATAGTTGGGGAACTTGGCCGCCGCCTCGACGTACTCGTGCGTGAACCGGTCGATGCCGAACCATTCCGGCAGCTCTTCGAGGATGTCGTGCGCGGCATCCGATCGGCCGAGGGTCCTGACCACGGTGAACGTCCCAGACACGCGGCCTAACTTAGACCTGCGGGGCGAGGTTCACCCGCTGAACGCGAATATGCCGGGACAGGACCCGAGCGGGTCCTGTCCCGGCCGTTCGAACGGGCGGTCAGCCCTGGTTCTCGAAGAACTCCTGCATCCAGTCGGGGATGTTGTTCGGCGCGCTCTGGTCCGATCCGGAGCCCGAGTCCGAGCCGCCGTCCTGGCCCGGTGACTGCTGGTCGGGAGCGCCCGAGCCCGGCACCGACGACTCCTCCTTGACCGCGAGGGTGACCGTGACCTCCTCGGTGCTGCCGTCGCGCACCACGGTCAGCACCGACTCGGCACCGGCGTCCTTCTCCCGGACGAACGCCGTGAGCGATGCCGACCCGTTGACCGGGTCACCGTCGATGGCGACGATCACGTCGCCCTTCTGGATGTCGGCCTCGCCGGCCGGCGAGTCGGGCACCACCTCGACGACACCGGCGCCGCGGCGGGTGACGTCGTCGGCCGTCGCGGTCGCGTCCTGCAGCGTGACGCCGAGGAACGCGTGCTCGGCCGTGCCGTCCTCCTTGAGCTGGTCGCTGATCTGCGTCGCCAGGTTGGACGGGATGGCGAAGCCCAGGCCGATCGAGCCGGAACCACCCGACGACATGCCGCCCGACAGGGTGGCGATCGAGGACGTGATGCCGATGACCTCGCCGGACGCGTTGAACAGCGGGCCGCCGGAGTTACCGGGGTTCACCGCCGCGTCGATCTGGATGGCGTTGGTGACCACCTGGCTCGACCCGTCCTCCGCGCTGGCCGTGACCGGGCGATCCAGGGCGGACACGATGCCCGTCGTGGCGGTGTTGGCCAGGCCCAGCGGGTTGCCGAGCGCCATCACGGGCTCGCCCACCACGACCTCGGCCGAGTCGGCGAAGCTCGCCGCCGAGAGGTCCGACGGCGGGTCGGACAGCTGCACGACCGCGAGGTCGGTGGCCGGGTCGGTGCCGACGATGTCGGCCTCGTACACCCGGCCGTCGCTCAGCGTGACCTGGACGGTCTCCGCGTCGGCGACCACATGGTTGTTGGTCAGGATGCGACCCTCGGCGTCCAGCACGACGCCGGAGCCCTCGGCGCCGCCGCCCTGGCTCGCCACCTGGATCGCGACGACCGACTCCTGCACGGCGGAGGTGACCGAGGTCCAGTCCGGGTTCTCGACGGTCGAGCTCTTCACCGGGACGTTCTCGCCGGCCGACTGCCCGACGTTCGCGAGGGAGGCCGCGCCGTCCGAGTCGCTCGTGAGCGAGATGGCCCCCGCGGTGCCCAGGCTGGCCAGCAGCGCGGCGGCCGCCGCGGCACCGACCACGGGAACCCAGGCACGGTTCTTCGCCTTCGGCTGGTCCGACGACGACGGGCTCTCCGGGGCGGCGTACGGGTTGACGTAGCCGGTCGCGGGGCTCGGGGCCGGTGCCGCGCCCTGCGGGTGCTGCGGGTGCTGCGTGGGCTGCGGGTGCTGACCCGGCGGCGGTGCGGAGGCAGGGTTCGGGGTCTGCGGAGTCTCGGAGGCCTGCGGAACGTCCGAGCCCTGCGCGGGCGCCGCACCCTGCGCGGGCGCCGCACCCTGCGCCGGCGCCGCACCCTGCGCCGGCGCCGCACCCTGCGCGGGTGCCGGGCCGGTGGCCGGCAGCTGCTGGGTGGGCTGCGTCATGGGCGGCAGCGGCTGGGTGGGCTGCGCCGCGGACGGCTGCTGATCCGGCTGCGGAGTGGTGCTGTTCTCGTCGGTCATCGTGACCCTCCTTGAAGTCAGAACCAGTTGACACCCCCTTCCTTGCCCCAGCCTTGGACGAGTCTGTGAGTTCGCTGCATGCCCTCGGGGCTCCAGCATTCGGGGGCCGCACGGCCGGGGCGCTCACCGAGAAGGGGCGTCACTCTCCACGATACGGCGCGCGAGGTCCCGGGACTCCGCGAGCCGGTCGGCACGCGGCACCCGCACCTCGATGACCTGGATGCCGTGGCTCGGCGCCTGCAGCGCGTGACGCAGGGTCGGCACGTCCTGCACCAGCTGATGGTCCACGCCGTACCCGGCGCACAGCTGCGCGAGGTTCGACCCGTGCGGCGTGCCGAAGACCCGCTCGAACGTGGCGCTCGCCGCGCTCCCGGTCGCGGCGAGCGCGCCGTGCTCCAGCGTCGCGAAGATGGAGCCGCCGTCGTCGTTCACCACGACGATCTCGAGGTCCACGGAGGGTTCGTCGGGTCCACGGAGCAGGCCGCCGACGTCGTGCAGGAACGTCAGGTCGCCCAGCAGGGCGCGGGTACGCAGGCCGCGCCGAGCGGCGGAGAGCGCCACGCCGACCGCCGTCGACACCGTGCCGTCGATGCCGGCGAGCCCGCGGTTGGCGAGGACCGCGGGGCCCGGACCGTCGAGGCCGAGCACCAGCTCGAGGTCGCGCACGGGGTTGGACGAGCCGACCACCAGCAGGTCCCCGGCATCGAGCACGCCGGCCACGGCGCGCGCCACGGAGAGGGCGGTCGGCCCGCCGACGACAGCGTCGTCGCAGGTGACCTCGTCGAGCACGCGAGCGGCGCGCGCCCCGGCGGCCCGCCAGCGCTCCAGGAACTCGGTGGGCTCCGCCACCGCGGCCTCGAACCACACGGGCGACAGACCCGGCAGCACCACGGCGGCGTTCCGGGCGGCGTCGGGCCACGGGCCCGCACCCGGCGCGACGACGGTGACCGCTACGTCCGGCCGGCCGAGGAGCCGCTGTACGGGGCGCGAGAGGGTGGGCCTCCCGAGGACCACGGCGTGCTCGACGTGCCCGGCGAGGTCGTCCGACCCGAGCAGCAGCCGGTACGCGGCTATCGCGTTGGGTCCGCCCGTAGCGCCCGACGACGGCTCGGCGAACAGGGGCCAGCCCTGCGCCTCGGCGAGCTGCCGGGCCTCGACGCCCGCGCCGTCGCCGGCCACGACCACGGTGCGCGCGGGATCACCGGGGAGCGCCGGCGAGGCGAAGTGCTGCAGCACGGCGGGGACGACGAGCGGCGGGTCGGGCTTCGGGTAGCCCTCCTGCGCGGTGTCGAGGGCGGGTCCCGGCAGCGGGGCCGACGGCGCCAGCGGGTCCCGGAACGCCAGGTTGAGGTGCACCGGTCCCGGGTGCCCCGACCGGAACCCGAGCGCGGCGCTGACCGCGCGCCCGGTGACGCTCCGCAGGTCCCGCAGGTCCGGCGTGCTCGGGGCCTCGCCGCCCGGTTCGCCGGCGGCCTCGGCGCCCGACGGCGCCGGCACGTCCACGGCGAACCGCACCGCCGCGCCGAAGATGCCCACCTGGTCCGTCGTCTGCGACGCCCCGGTACCGCGCAGCTCGTGCGGCCGGTCGGCCGTGAGCAGGATCAGGGGCAGGCCGGTGTGGCTCGCCTCCAGGACGGCGGGGTGCAGGTTGGCGACTGCGGTCCCCGACGTCGTGACGACAGCGACCGGCGCCCCGTCGGCGGCCTTCGAGAGGCCGAGCGCCAGGAACCCCGCCGACCGCTCGTCGACGCGCACGTGCAGGGTGATGCGGCCGGCGTCGGCCGCCTCGGCGACCGCGTAGGCGAGGGGCGCGCTGCGGGAGCCCGGAGCGAGCACCACGTCCTGCACACCCCTGCTGACCAGGTCGGCGACCAGCGCGCGGGCGGCGGAGACGGCGGGCGGGATCGTCATGCGTCCTCCAGGGTCCGGGTGAGTCGGTGGTACCGGGCCAGCCAGCGCTCGGTCGTCACGGCGTCGGCGGCCGCGGTCGCGAGCGCCTCGGGCGAGGGTTCGGTCCGACGGACGGCGAGCGCGCCGTCGGCGGGCAGCAGCGGCTCCGCGACGACGTCGTGCGCAAGGAGCTGCGATGTCGCGAGCCCGCAGGCGTAGGGCAGCTCCGGAAGGGCGGCAGCGAGGGCGACGCCCGCGGCGAGCCCGACCGAGCTCTCGAGCGCGGACGAGACGACCACGGGCAGGCCCACCTGCTCGGCGAGCTCGAGGCAGGCGCGGACACCGCCGAGCGGCTGGACCTTGAGCACCACGATGTCGGCGGCCTCCTGGCGCACCACGCGCAGCGGGTCGGAGGCTCGGCGGATGGACTCGTCGGCCGCGACAGGGACGTCCTGCTTGCGCCGCACGAGGGCCAGCTCGTCGACGCTCGCGCAGGGCTGTTCGACGTACTCGAGACCGCCGGCGGCGCGGTCGATCTCGGCGAGGTGCGCGAGCGCCTCCTCGGGGGTCCAGGCAGCGTTGGCGTCGACCCGGATCGCGCCGTCGGGCCCCAGCGCCTCGCGGACGGCGGCGACCCGGTCGACCTCGGCGGCCACGGGTTCGAGCGTCCCGTCGGGAGCGCGCTGCGCGACCTTGACCTTGGCGGTGCGGCACCCGCCGGACGCCAGGACGATCTCGCGGGCCCGTTCCGGCCCGACGGCGGGGACGGTCACGTTCACCGGGACGCTCTGCCGGACCGGCTCGGGCCAGCCGACCGTCGCCGCTTCGAGCGCGGCGCGCAGCCAGGTGGACGACTCCTCGTCGTCGTAGTCCCAGAAGGGCGACAGCTCGCCCCAGCCGGCGGGACCCCGCAGCAGCAGACCGTCCCGCACATCGATCCCGCGGAAGCGGGTCCGCAGGGGCGTGGACCAGACGACGGGCTCACCGATCAGCAGCACAGGGTCAGGCTATCGACCCGGCCGGCCGCACACGGGCGGGCACGACGTGAGATCGGTCGGATGCACGGTCCACGCCGCGAGTTCGGTCCTTTGCCATGAGATCGGTCGGTTGATTGACCGATCTCATGGCAAAGGACCGAACTCACGCCGCAGCCCCGCCCCGCCCAGCGCCGCACCGGGCCGGGCCGGGCCGCACCGGGCCGAACTACGCTTGCCCACGTGAGCACGAGCACCGAACTCCCCCGCCAGGTCTCCGAGACGTTCGACCCGCAGCGCTGGCGCACCGTCACCGGCTTCGAGGAGCTGACCGACCTCACGTACCACCGCGGCGTCGACCGCTCCGGCGCCGAGCCGCGCGACCTGCCCGTGGTCCGCATCGCGTTCGACCGCCCGGAGGTGCGCAACGCGTTCCGCCCGCACACGGTGGACGAGCTGTACCGGGTCATGGACCACGCGCGCATGACGTCCGACGTCGGCACGGTGCTGCTCACCGGCAACGGCCCCTCCCCCAAGGACGGCGGCTGGGCGTTCTGCAGCGGCGGTGACCAGCGCATCCGGGGCCGCGACGGTTACCGGTACGCGGAGGGTGAGAACGCCGACTCGATCGACCCGGCCAAGGCCGGCCGCCTGCACATCCTGGAGGTGCAGCGCCTCATGCGGACCATGCCGAAGGTCGTGGTCGCGGTGGTGGACGGCTGGGCCGCGGGCGGCGGGCACTCCCTGCACGTCGTCGCCGATCTCACGGTGGCGTGCCGCGAGCACGGCAAGTTCAAGCAGACCGACGCCGACGTCGGCTCGTTCGACGCCGGGTACGGCTCCGCGTACTTCGCCCGCCAGCTCGGGCAGAAGCGCGCCCGCGAGGTCTTCTTCCTCGCCCGCGAGTACTCCGCGGACGACGCGGAGCGCTGGGGCTCCGTCAACGAGGTGGCCGCCCACGAGGACCTGGAGGGGCTGGCGCTCGAGTACGCGAGGATCATCGCCGGCAAGTCGCCGCAGGCCGTCCGCATGCTCAAGTTCGCCTTCAACGCCGCCGACGACGGCATCGCCGGCCAGCAGGTGTTCGCCGGGGAGGCGACCCGGCTGGCGTACATGACGGACGAGGCGGTCGAGGGCAAGGAGGCGTTCCTGGAGCGCCGCGAGCCCGACTGGTCCGGCTTCCCGTACTACTACTGACGACGGCTTCTGCCGGCACATCCTGATGCCGCGTCGCTGGCGGCACGCGGCTGCCGAAGGCGGCACGCGGCTGCCGAACCGCAACGAATGCGAAGTCCGGAAAGGGCCGCGGCGCCGAACCGCAGGTTCCACCTCACCTTCGGTGCCGAACCGCAAGATGCGCGTCTCCCCGGCCCCGGATCGACGTGCATCCTTCGGTTCGGCGGCCGGGACGACACACACCCTGCGGTTCGACAACAGCCGGAGCCCCAACCGACACACACCTTGCGGTTCGACAACAGCCGGAGCCCCAACCGACACACACCTTGCGGTTCGGCAGCGGGCCCGACGCGGGTGTCGCGACGAGGCACGTCAGTCGTCGTCCGCCGCGCGGCCGTCCGCGGCAACCGGAACCGCCGTTGCCTCGACCCGGACCTCCTCGGCTCCCAGGGCGGCCGCCAGGTCGTCCGGTCCCGTGAGCACCACGACGCCCGGGTAGCCCGCGAGGATCCGCTCCAGCCGCGCGCGCCCCTCCTGGTCCAGGTCCCGGTCCAGGTCAGCGATCAGGAGCAGTGGCGGCTCGCCGTAGATCGCGCGGGCGAGAGCGAGCCGGGCGCGCTCGTCGGTGGTCAGCGGCTCACCGCCGGCGCGCAGCTCGGTGCGGAACCCGTCCGGGAACCGGTCGGCGGTCAGGCCGACGGCCGCGAAGACGCCCGCGGCGGTCTCCTCGTCGAGGTCCGGGCGCCGGTAGCGCAGGGCGCGGCGCAGCGGCCCACGCTCGAACACCGCTCCCCTGGCGGCCAGCCCCACGAGCGTGCGGCCGCGCGCGGGTGCGACGGCACGCAGGTTCTGGCCGGCCACCCAGACCTCGTCGGCGGCGCCCGGCGGGGCGGCGTCGAGCCCCACCACGCGGTGCATCAGGCGCAGCGGGGCTTCCGGGTCGGCACTGGTCAGGCGGATCCGGGCGCCGGCGGCCGCGCGCAGGGGCGAGCCGTCGGGGGTGAGCCCGGGGACGTCCACGTGCACGAGACCCGGGCCGTCCACGCCGTCGGGCACGGGGGCCGACGCCGCGATGTGGCGCGCCTCCTCGTACTCGGTGCGGCGGCGTGCTGCGTCCGCGAGCGCCGGGCCCAGCACGGCCCTCGCCGCCAGGTACGTCTGGCGGTACTCGACGATCCGGCCGGTGTCGATGATCGGGGTCGACGCGATCCCCGCGACCGCCATGGCCGCCATGGTGACGCCGGGGTCGAGGCCTCGCACGACGCCGGTCGTCGCGACGGCCAGCGTGGCCAGCAGCGCGGCGACGGTGCCGCCGGCCCGGATGGTGCCGACGATCACCGAGCGGTCGACCGCCCGGTCCACGACCACGTCGGAGGCCGAGTCGATGTGGCCGAGCTCGCGGCCCGCGCCGCGCGCCGCGATGATCTCCTGCGAGGCGCCGACGGTGTCGGCGATCCGGGTGGCCATGCGGCCTCTCGCGCGCCGCAGCCGGCGGGACTTGAGGTAGGCGATCCTGGCCCAGGGCACCATGACGGCGGCGAGGACGGCGAGCGGGAACAGGAACCCGATGCCGAGATAGGGGTCGATGATCATGAGGCCCACGGCGGAGCCGGCGATCAGCGGGATGCCGGCCGCGAGCGGCCCGATGCCCTGTGACACCCAGTTCCGCACGCTGGAGAGGTCGTTGGTGGTCCTGGCGACGGTGATGCCGAGGTGGGTGCGGCTGCCCGGGGTCAGCTCGGCCTCCAGCAGGTCTCGCCGCACCTCCCGCACGTAGTCCTGACCGAGCCGCTCGGCGACGATCCGTTCCTCGACCCGGAGCCCGCCGAGCGCCACGGCCGCCGCCACGATGCTGACGATGACGGCAGCCATGGGCCACGGGCTGCCTGCCCGGAGCTGGGTGAGCGCCCAGGCGCTCACCGCGCCCAGCGCGCCCTGGCCGAGGCCCAGCGCGACGAGGCCGAGCAGCCAGCTCCGGCGGGCCCCGGTCCCGACCCGTGGCAGCTCGCCCGGTTCAGGCGACCGCACAGCCGTCCCCGGCCGGACCCGACGCCGGCGCCAGGCCCGCGGCAGGGGCCAGTCCGGCGGCGCTCAGCGCGACGCCGGGCAGGCACAGGTCGAAGGTCGGCACGACGCTCACGTCGAGGGCGGTACGGGCCTCGGCCGTGGCGAGCGGCGACGCCGTGAGCACCCCGGACACGAGCGACGGCTCGCAGCCGATTGCGCGGAGCGCCCCCACTCCTCCGCTCGCGCCGAGGGCGTCGCCCGCCGCGAACACCACGCGGTCGACCACCGAGCGGAACGCGTCGTCGGTGAGCAGGCGGCGCGTGTCGCCCTGGTAGAGACCGTCCGCGATCTCGATCAGGACGACGTCCGGGGCGCCGTGCCCTGCCGGGGACGCCAGCACGTCGGCCATCGTCGCGAACACGTCACGCACGTCCTCGAAGCCGAGACCGAACGTGCTGGGCAGGCCGAAGTCGGTGAAGTCGACGACGTGGTCGGCACCCGCGTCGGTGTAGTGGTTCGCGTCGTTGCCCGCGCCCGTGCCGGTCGCCTTGCCCGCGTGGACGGTGCGGCCGGCGGCGGTGAGCCCACGGGCGAGGCAGGCCAGCGTGGTGGACTTGCCGGAGTTCATCGACGTACCGACCACTGCGACGACGGGTACGCGCGTCGCCGCCCCGCCGGCCAGCGCCGTGGGCCGTACCGGGTGGGGCGCGTACGCGGCGAGGTTCACCACGCCGTCCGCGTTCGTGAGGAGACCGACGGGCTCGATCACCGTGGCGTCCTTGATGGTCGCGTGCTGGTCGACGACGCGCGAGGCGAGCCCGCCCGCGGCCGCGAGGTGGCACTGCCCGAGGTCCTCCGGGATGACCGCGTGGAACTGGTCCGCCGCGTAACGGGACCCGTAGGCCACGAGGATCTCGTCGCCCTCGAACAGGATCTGCCGGCGGGAGGCCGGGGACTCCAGGCGGCGGTGCTGGCCGATCGTCACGACCCGGGCCAGGACCACGTCGCCCGGACGGGGCGCCCGGGCCGGGTCGACGGTCAGGTGGAACGCGGCGGGGTCCGCCTCGACCGCCGCGGCGACGAACCGCGTGGAGTAGGCCTTCTTGGCCCGCAGCAGGCGCCGCACGAGCGGGCCGGGCGTACGCGCCGCCACATCGGCGGTGCCGACCCGCAGCGGGGTGGCGACGGGACGCGGGGCGTAGCCGCGCAGGTGCGAGGTCGTGTCGAGAATGCTCATGGCAGCCACGCTTTCTTGTCGAGGGACGCACGGTGCGACACCGTCACTCAACTAGGCCGCCATGAACCCGTCATGAGACCGGGATGAAAGGTCTCTCATCGAGTGGTGTCGCCCCGGCGCGCACGACCGGCAGACGTCGCGGCCGGCAGACGTCGCGACCGGCGCACGCTCAGCGCGGCGTCCAGCTCCCTGACCGCTCGGGCACCAGCTCGACCCACGTGTTGCCCGGGTCGAGCAGCGCCTCCTCGCCGCCGGGCAGCTTCAGCACGATCGGCGAACGGTGGTCCTTCTTGGACCAGCGCACCGGGACGCTGTGCCCCATGGAGGCCAGCGTGCCCTCGCCGCCGCTGCGCGCGAGCCGGTGCTCGGGAACGGCGGCTCCGGACGGGTCCACCCACTTGGTGTCGAACACGAAGGTGGACAGCACGAGCACGTTCCGGGCGGTGTGCCTGCTACCGTCCGCCGCCACGGACGACGCCGAGCCCTCGCTGCGCAGGTACCGCTTGCGCTCCGGGGCCCATGTCCAGACGCTGCGCTGCGCCGGGGACAGGCGCACGTCCACCTCCCGGGCCGGCTTCCCGGACCGCGGGGCCGATCCTTCGCCCACCTTCCGCGCGTACTCGAACTGCGGCGGTGGCGGGCTGGTGCGGCGGTCGTCGGCCTGTGCGAGGAACGCCGGGACGCTCCCGATCACGTTGTGCGGCGCGACCCGCCCGGGGTCGCGTGTGAAACCGCCGGCGCCGTCGTCCATGATCACGGTCTGCGTGCCCTCCCGCTTCGTCGCGGCGATGAACGGTCCCTGCCCGCCGGAGAACGCCAGGATGCCGTCGAGCGGAGCCACGATCGCAGCGTCCATCGGCCGGATGGAGCGCACGGGCTCCACCGCGTCCGGGATCTTCGAGTGGTAGGTCGCCACGAACCGGGAGATGCCGCCCTCGACCACCTCCTCCCAGACGATGTCGGCCTCCACGAGACCGCGCTGGGGCCGTGCCTCCACCGCGTTCTCGACCTTCACCGACACCGCCGGCCGGTCCGCCACCTTCTTGGTCGGCATACCCGTGAGGGGCCACACCGGGGGCAGGTCCGGCTTCGGCGGGCGGTCCCGGTCACCCCGCACCGGGGCGTCGACGGTCGTGGTGGGGGTGGGCAGGGGCTCGTCGGGCGCACCCGGGCCGCAGCCGGCCAGCCCCAGCCCCGCCACGAGGGCAGCGGCCGTGACCCGCACCGCGGTCGTCCAGCGTGCCGTCATCCGACCTCCTCCGCCCGGGCCCCGAACTCACTCGGGGCCGTTCCGCGTGGCGCACACCCTACCGACACGGTAGTCCCGCACGCCCGCGACGCGCTTACCCTCGTGAGGTGGCCCCGACCGACCCCCTGACCGACGTCGTCCGCGGTGTCCGCGCCGCTCTCGACGGCGGTCCCGCCTATGTCCCGCAGCCCCGGCTGTCCGACGCCGCGCCGCCGCCCCGCACCGCCCTCGTGCTGCGCACGTCCGGTTCCACGGGAAACCCTCGTGAGGTCGCACTGAGCGCCGCCGCCCTGCGTGCCTCCGCCGAGGCCACCCACGAACGGCTCGGCGGTCCGGGCCGCTGGCTGCTGGTCCTGCCGCCCACGCACGTCGCCGGGGTCCAGGTCGTCACCAGGTCCCTCGTCGCGGGCAACGGGGTCTACCCGACGGAGCCGGAGCGCTTCACCCCGGCCGGCTTCGCCGCCGTCGCCACCGACTTCACCGACTTCCTCGCGCACGGACCTCGCGCGTACGTCTCCCTGGTGCCCACCCAGCTGCACCGCCTGGTCACGGCGGCCGACGACGGCGACACCGCCGGCCTCGACGCCCTCACCCGGTTCGACGCCGTGCTGGTCGGCGGCGCAGCGACACCCGCGCCGCTCCTGGCCCGTGCGCGGGCCGCCGGGGTCCGCGTCGTCACGACGTACGGCATGTCCGAGACCAGCGGCGGCTGCGTGTACGACGGCGTCCCGCTCGCCGGGGTCCGCGTCCGGACGGTCGACGCCGAGCCCGGGTCCGGCCCGGCTCCCGCCTCCGGGACGGGTGTGGTCGAGCTCTCCGGCCCCATGCTCGCCGAGGGCTACGTGGGCGACCCGGACGCCACGGCCGCCGCCTTCCGCACCGACGCCGGGGGCACCCGCTGGTTCCGCACGTCCGACCTCGGCCGCCTCGACGACGGCCGGCTCACGATCCTCGGCCGCGCCGACGACGTGATCCTCACCGGCGGCGTCAACGTCGCCCCCGCGGCCGTCGAGGACGCGATCGCCGAGCACCTCGCGGGGCTCGGCCGGCCGGGCGAGGCCTGCGTGGTCGGCGTGCCGGACCCTGAGTGGGGCCAGGCCGTCGTCGCCGTCGTCAGCGCGGGCGGTGGTGCTGCCGGCGGGCCGGGCCTGTCCGACGGCGGTCGCGAGCTGCTCGCCGGTCTGCGCTCCGCCGTCGGGCAGCGGCTCGGGACCCCGGCCGCGCCGCGGCGGGTGTACGTCACCGCCGCCCTGCCGACCCGCGGCCCGGGCAAGGTGGACCGCCGCGCGGTACGGGACGCCGTCGTACGGGCCGAGCGGCGGGCCGGCCGGGAACCCGTGCGACCATGACTTCGTTCCTCCGCCAGGGCCGCGCACAGGTGCGGCCCCGGCGTCTCGGACCGGACTGTCCCGAGGAACCGGACACACCTCACGAACGAAGGGCACCCTGATGGCGACTGCCGCCGAGTGGATCTCCGGGGCGCGGCCCCGCACGCTGCCGGCGGCGGCGGCTCCGGTGATGGTCGGCACCGGCGCGGCCGCGCAGGTCGACTCCGCGGCATGGCTGCCCGCGCTGCTCGCGCTGGGCGTCGCGCTCGCGCTGCAGGTGGGCGTCAACTACGCCAACGACTACTCGGACGGCGTGCGTGGCACCGACCTCGACCGGGTGGGTCCCATGCGGCTGACCGCCTCCGGCGCCGCCGCCCCCGGCGCGGTGAAGCGCGCGGCGTTCGCGGCCTTCGGCGTCGCGGCGGTGCTGGGCCTCGCCCTGAGCGCGGTGTCGGGCCACTGGTGGCTGATCGCGGTCGGCGCGGTGGCCATGGCGGCGGCCTGGTACTACACCGGCGGCAAGACGCCGTACGGGTACCGGGGGCTCGGCGAGATCGCGGTGTTCGTGTTCTTCGGCCTGGTCGCGGTGCTCGGCACCACGTACACGCAGGCGGACCGGATCACGTGGCCCGCGGTGCTCGGTGCCGTCGGCGTGGGCCTCATCGCCTGCGCGCTGCTCATGGTGAACAACCTGCGCGACATCCCCACCGACGTGCTGGCCGGCAAGCGCACGCTGGCGGTGCGCCTGGGCGACCACCGGGCTCGCCGGGCCTACGTCGCGATGCTGTGGGTCCCGGTGCTGCTGGCCACCGTCTGCGCCTTCTGGGCGCCGTGGTCGCTCGTCGTGCTGCTCCTGCTCGGGCCGGCGACGCTGCTGACCATCCCGATCCTGGCCGGGGCCCGCGGCAAGCTGCTGATCCCGGTCCTTGCCGGCACGGGACTGTACGAGCTGGGCTACGGCCTGCTCCTCTGGTTCGGCCTGTCCCTCTGACCGGCCCGGCCCGGCCCAGCCCAGCCGGGCCGGGCTCGTGGTCGGTAGAACGTCAGGAGGTCGGCAGCTCGGGTTGCCGACCTCCTGACGTTCTACCGATCAGGCGCGGTCAGCCGCGGTCGGCGCGGTCAGCCGCGGTCAGCCGCGGTCGGCGCGGTCGGCGCGGTCAGCTCGGTCCAGCTTCGCGTCCTCGTGGGCCGCGTCGGCGTCGACCTTCGGTGTCGCAGCGCGTGCGGCGGCACGACGCTCCGCGCGGTCTGCCATCCACCGCGTCGCGGCGTCGCGCGGCTTGCGCAGCGTCAGGTAGGAGACGGCGAGCGCGACCACCACGGCGATGATCGGGAGCAGCCAGCCCCGCAGACCGACCGCGTAGAGCAGGCCGAAAGCCACGCCGAACAGCGCGAGACGGAGCAGGGTGTAGATCACGAGAGGCACCCACCCATGGTAGGCCGGGACCTGGCCGTACCCCGCCGCGTGGCAACGCGGCGAAGGTCACGTAACGGTATGCGAGATCCCCGCCAACCCGCCGTAGGCTGGGGTGTATGGCACGCATACTCCTGATCCTGGTCGTCGTCGGACTCATGGCGTATGCCCTGACCGACGTCTGGGGAGCTGACGAGGACGAACGCGGTGGGCTGCCCCGCTGGCTCTGGGTGATCCTGATCGTCTTCCTGCCCCTGCTGGGCGCGATCTCGTGGATCGTGGTGCGTGTCGCGGCCCACCGGAACAGCTCGGGCCCCTCGGGTCCCGGCCGCGGTGGCAGCCGCCCGACACCGCCCCCGCGCTCCCCCCGGCCCGGCCCGCGACGCCCGTCCGGCCCCGTCGCCCCCGACGACGACCCCGAGTTCCTCTGGCTGCTGGAGCAGGAGAAGCGCAAGCGTGAGCGCGAGGCCCGCAGCCACCAGGACGCCAAGGACGACGAGGCCGAGAACAACTAGCCGGTCCGCCGTCACGGGCCGCGCAAGAGCCCCCGCGAGAATGACCTGAGGCACCGCATCCGGCTCGGACGCGGTGCCTCAGGTCATTCCCGGGACCGGCTGCGGACGGGCACCGTCACAGGCCCGAGTACGAGTGCTTCCCGTTGAAGATCAGGTTCACGCCGGTGAAGTTGAACAGCACGCACGCGTAGCCGGCCACGACGAACCAGGCCGCGCGCGTGCCCGACCAGCCACGCGTGGTACGGGCGTGCAGGTAGGCCGCGTAGACCACCCACACGATGAAGCTCCAGACCTCCTTGGGGTCCCAGCCCCAGTAGCGCCCCCAGGCGTCCTCGGCCCAGATGGCGCCGCCGATGAGCGTGAAGGTCCACAGCACGAACGCGACCGAGTTCAGCCGGAACGAGAGCGACTCCAGCGCGTGGGGCGTCGGCGTGTGGTCGAGCCAGCCCCAGCCCCGGGCGGCCAGCACGGGCGAGCCGCTGTCGCGGCCGTCGCGCAGGAGCTGCAGCACCGACGTCACGAACGCGACGGTGAAGATTCCGGTGGCGCAGATGGCGACGCCCACGTGGATCACGAGCCAGTACTTCTGCAGCGCGGGCTGCACGCCCGTGGCCACGACGAAGAACTGCTGCTGCGCCAGCACGAGGAACAGCACGCCGAGGCCGGTGACGAAAGCACCGAGGAACCGCACGTCGCGGCGGGTGTTGACCCCGACGAACACGGCGATCGCCACGAACGTGCCGACCAGCGCGAACTCGTACATGTTGGCCCACGGCGCACGGCCCGCGGCGACGCCGCGCAGCACGATGGCGGCGAGCAGCAGCGCGGTGGCCAGCCAGGTCACGGACATCCCGATGCCGGCCAGCTTGCGGTTCACCGCTCCGGGAGCGGCCTCACCCGCACCCGGGCCGGGTCCGTACGGCGTCACCGGCTCGGCGCCCCCGGAGCCGACGGCCACCTGCTCACGGCTCCTGGCGGCGTCCCGCGCGTCGACTTTCGCTCCCGACAGGCGCGACAGGTCCACCGCGAACGCGATGAGCGCGACGGCGAGAGCAGTCGCGGCGCCCCAGACGAGCAGCACACTCAGGTTTGCCAGGTCCATGTTCAGTCCTTTTCCGATCTTGTCGGGGTCTCGACAGGCTCGACCTCCGGGTCAGGCACGGCCTCCCGGCCGGGTACCGCCTCGAGCGCGCGGTCGACCTCGGCCTGCAGGCCGGCATCGTCCCCGCGGGCGAGCCCCGCCACCTCGACCACGGTAGCGCCGTTCGTGGCGACGTACGCCCGCGCCCAGACGCGCCGCCGGGGCGTGAACAGCGAGACGGTGAGCCCGCCGAGAGCGAGCAGCGAGAACACGAGCACGAACCCGAGCGAGGGGTCGTACCGCAGGTCGAGCGCCACGTAGCGCGGCAGCTCCGCACCGAGGGTCAGGGTGCCGAGCCCGTCCGGCAGGTCGACCGTCTCGCCGGGCCGGGCCAGCACCTTGACGCGCTCGCCGGACTCCTCGACGGCCGGGTCGAGCGACGCCGTGTCGAGCTCGTACACGTTCTGCGGGGTGCCCTCGTCGAGACCCAGGTCGCCCGTGTACACCTCGAGCACGAGCAGCGGTTCGACGGGCTGGGGGAACACCGAGCGGGCGGACCCGTCGGGCTCGACCTCCGCGGTCGGCAGGAAGTAGCCGACGAGGCCGATCTGCTCGAGCCCCGGGGACACGTCCGGCACCTTCACCACGCCGCGGGACGTGTACATGGTGTCCTGCGGCACGAAGGTCACGCGGCCGGAGAACGCGGTCTCGCCCTCGGCGTCGCGCACCGTGATCTCGGGCGCGAAGCCGTTGCCCTGCAGATAGATCTTGGCGCCGTCGACGACGAGCGGGTGGTTCACCTTCACGGTCTCGGGGCGCTGCTCGCCGGAGGGCTCCGTCACGGTCACGTGCGCCGTGAAGTCGCGCGCCTGCGCGAAGGCCACGGTGTCGCTCGCGAACTCGGACACGAACCGGTCGAGGGTCATGGAGAACGGGACCAGGGACTCGGGCCGGAACCACGCGCCCTTCTCGAACGTGTCGTAGTCCACCACGGCGTTGGCGAACCCGCGGCCCTCGGTGACGATCGCCTGGCCGCGGTAGTGCAGCAGCTGACCGGTCGCGACCGACACCAGCAGGCCGACCAGGGCCAGGTGGAACACCAGGTTCCCGGTCTCCCGCAGGTAGCCGCGCTCCGCGCTCACGGTGGCCGACGCCGGCCGCGTGCCCCGGGCGGCCTCCTCGCCCCTGTCCACGCGGAAGGTGGGCAGCCAGGAGATCTTGCCCCGCAGGCGGGCGGCGACGGCGTCGGCGGCCTCCTCGGGCGAGACGCCGGTGGTGGCCGACGCCCGGGCCGGGAACCGGGTGAACCGGAACGGTACGCGCGGCGGGCGGCCGCGCAGGGCGCGGTAGTGGGCCATCGACCGCGGCAGGATGCAGCCCACCAGCGACACGAACAGCAGGATGTAGATCGCGGAGAACCAGACCGACGTGTAGACGTCGAAGAACCCGGCCTTGTCGAGCCACTCGCCGGCCGTCGGGTGGTCGGCGAGGTACTCGATCACGCCGGCCGCGTCCTGGTTGCGCTGCGGCAGCACCGAACCGGGCACCGCCGCGACGGCGAGCAGCATCAGGAGCATGAGCGCCACGCGCATCGACGTGAGCTGGCGCCACATCCACCGCAAGGTGCCCACCAGGCCAAGCGCGGGCGCGCCGGGTCGCTTCGGCGACGGCTGCTGCTCGCTGGACGGGGCGCCCTGCGTGAAGTCGTCCGCGATGCCCTCGGGGACGTACCTACCTTCCCTGGCCATCAGATCACCGTCTCGAATCCGCCGATCCAGAGCTGCATGGCGCCGGTGATCCGCGTCCACAGCCCGGTGACCAGCAGGAGCCCCACGAGCACCAGCAGCCCGCCGCCGATCCGCAGCGCCGCGAGGCGGTGCCTGCGCAGGAAGTCGAGCATCCGCTCGGAGCTCTGCAGCCCGAGAGCGACGAGCAGGAACGGCACGCCGAGACCCACGCAGTAGGCGACGCCCAGCAGCGCCCCGCGCCCCGCCGACGCCTCGTCGATCGCGAGCGCCTGCACGGCGCCGAGGGTCGGGCCGATGCAGGGTGTCCAGCCCAGGCCGAACACGACGCCGAGGAGGGGCGCGCCCCACAGGCCGGCGCGCGGGGTCACGTGGAACCGGGCCTCGCGCTGCAGGAACGGGACGGCGCCGAGGAAGCCGAGGCCGAGCAGGATCACCACGGCGCCGAGCACGCGGGTGATGACGTCCTCCCAGCGCACCAGGTAGGTGCCGAGTCCGCCGAACGCGGCGCCGAACGAGACGAACACGGCGGTGAAGCCGAGCACGAACAGCGCCACCCCGCCGACGACGCGGGAGCGGGCGGGCTTGGTGCGCGTGCTCACCGCCCCGGCGGTCGTGTTCATGGAGGCGGCGGCCATGCCGCTCACGTAGCCGATGTAGCCGGGGACCAGCGGCAGCACGCACGGCGACGCGAACGAGACCAGGCCGGCCAGCACGGCGACCGGCACCGCCAGGAGCAGGGAGCCGCTGAACGCGGTGCTCGCGAGCCCGTCGCCGACGGCGGTCGCGACGGCGCCGAGGGGGCTGCCGGGAAGCATCAGGCGGCCTCCGCCAGGACCTCGTCGATCAGGGCCTCGAGCGTGGAGTGCTCCGCCTGCCCGATGACGCGCGCGGCGACGTTGCCCTCCTGGTCCAGCACGACGGTGGTGGGCACGGCCTGCAGCGGCACGACGCCGTTCAGGCCGGCGATCACGGCGCCCGTGCGGTCCTCGATGCTGGGGTACGGCACCTCGAAGGTGCGCTGGAACGCCAGGGCGGCACCGGCGTCGTCCTCGGTGTTGATGCCGAGGAACCGCACGCCGTCCGTGGCGTTCGCGAGGTCCACGAGATCGGGGGCCTCGGCGCGGCACGGCGCGCACGAGGCGTACCAGGTGTTCACGACCACCACGTCACCCGCCCACTTCGACGTGTCGACGTCGTCGCCCTCGAAGGCGGTGCCCTGGATGGCGACGGGGCCCTTGCGCTCGCCCGGGTCGTAGGTCTGCACGGACCCGTCCCCCGAGACGTACCCCTGTCCCACGACGTCGCCCGCGCCGGAGTCCTCGGGCGTGCACGCCGTGAGCGCCGCGACCAGGCCGATGACGATGCCGACCGCTACGACTACCTGAACGACCTTGAAGGTCCTGCCCCGCATCACGCGCCGGCGACCTTGCTCGCACCGTCGTACAGCTCCGCGGCCGGCTCCGTGTAGTGGAGGCCCACGAACCGGTCGTCCTCGAAGCTCAGGGACGTGAGGGACGCCAGGTTGCACTGGCGGCTGCGCGGGTCGTGCCAGAGCTGACCGCCCTCGAACGACCTGCGGGTGAGCCACACCGGGAGCTGGTGGCTCACGAGCACGATCTCGTGGCCCTCCGCCGCACGGCGCGCGTCCTCGACGGCGTGGCGCATGCGCTCGACCTGGTGGGTGTAGGGCTCGCCCCAGGACGGGCGGAACGGGTTCCACATGTACGGCCAGTTCCGGGGGCTCTTGAGCGCTCCGCCGCCGTCACCGCCGGGCAGACCCTCGAACCGGTTGCCCGCCTCGATGATGCGGTCGTCGGTCGCGAGCTCCAGGCCGAGGCTCTGCACCAGCGGGGCCGCGGTCTCCTGCGCGCGCTGCAGCGGGGAGGCGACGACGCGGACCACGTCCCGGCCGGTGCTCGTGAGGTGGTCGGCGACGATCTTCGCCATCGCCTGGCCACGGTCGGAGAGGCGGTAGCCGGGCAGCCGCCCGTACAGGACACCGTCAGGGTTGTGCACCTCGCCGTGACGCAGCAGGTGAACCGTCGTGGAAACCATGGCGCCCAGTCTCGCACCCGACCCAGGGTGCCTGTGACCTCCAACGGGTGCGGGTTGCCGCATCTCACACCGATCCGCGGCAGGTTCGGCCGCCGCCGGGCGCTCGGACCGCTAGTCGCAGTGCGCCGCGAGCCCCTCCTCCGTGCCGCCGGAGAGCTTCGAGGACTCGGCGACCTTGGCCATGATGCGGCCCAGCATGGCGAACTCCTCCGGCTCCAGCGCCTCCACCATGATGTTGCGCACGGCGGTGACGTGGCCGGGGGCCGCCCTCTCGAGAGCGGCGAGGCCGGCGTCGGTCATGGTGCAGTTCACCCCGCGCCGGTCGCCCTCCGCCGCGCTCCGCTCGACGAGGCCGCGTGCCTCCATGCGCGCGACCGTGTGCGTGAGCCGGCTGCGCGACAGCACCAGGCCGTCGGCGAGCGTCGACATGCGCATGGTGCGCTCCGGCGCCTCCGAGAGCTGCACCAGCAGGCTGTACTCCCCGAGCGAGAGGTCGAGGGTCCGGTCGTGGACGGCTCCGAGCGCCTCGACGAAGCGGGCGGTGCCCTCGAGGTAGTGCCGCCAGGAGCCCTGCTGCTCCTCGGTCAGCCAGATGTCTCGCTGCTCGATCGTCTCTGCTGCCATGTCACCCACCGCTCTCGTGCTCACCCGCTCGCGCACCCTCTAGGAATACGTTACGGGACCAGTTATGTTGGACCTGAACGTGACTAGTTGATCTCTCAACTATCTACCCAAACCGCCGCATCATCAAGGAGCTCTCTCACATGGCCACCTCGCTTCCCGCCGGCCTCACCACCGGCACGTACGAGATCGACCCGTCCCACACCACCGCCGCCTTCTCCGTCCGCCACGCGGGCATCGCGAAGGTGCGCGGCACCATCGCCGTGGCCTCCGGCAGCATCACGGTGGGCGAGGACCTCGAGTCGTCGAGCGTCACCGCCGAGCTGGACGCCGAGTCGGTCAACACGGGCGACGCCGGCCGCGACGGCCACCTGAAGAGCGCGGACTTCTGGCACGCCGAGGAGAACCCGGCCTGGACCTTCACGTCCACGGCCATCCGCCCCGACGGCGACGCGTACATCATCTCGGGCGACCTGACCATCAACGGTGTCACCAAGGGCGTCGAGCTGGAGACCGAGTTCACCGGCACCGCCAAGGACCCGTTCGGCAACGACCGCGCCGGCTTCGAGGCCAACCTCGAGATCAACCGCAAGGAGTTCGGCCTGACCTGGAACGCCTCGCTGGAGACCGGCGGCTTCCTCGTGGGCGAGAAGGTCAAGATCACGCTGGACGTCAGCGCGATCGCCAAGGGCTGACCCGCTCTCGGCCCCTACCGACTCGCGTCCAGCAGGCCGCGGGCGACCATGAACCCCACGATCATGGTCGCCCGCGGCCTGCTGTACTGCTGTCAGGCACAGATGGGCCTCAGAGCGCCGCCGCCCGCGTCGCCGCGTGGAAGGCCAGGATCTGCAGCTCACCACCGACGTCGACGGACCGCACCACCACGTCGTCCGGCACCTGGAGCGCCACCGGCGCGAAGTTGAGGATCTCGCGCACGCCCGCGCCGACCACGGCGTCCGCCACGTCCTGGGCGCCGTGCCCCGGCAGCGCGAGCACCACCATCGACACCCGCTCCCGCTGGATGACCTCGGCCACCGCGCGCACGTGCTCGACGGCCACCCCGGCCACGAGGGTGCCCACGACGTCGGGCGACGCGTCGAGCAGGGCCACCACCTGGAAGCCGCGCGTCGCGTACCCGGAATAGTTCGCGAGCGCGTGCCCGAGGTTACCGATACCGACGATCGCGAGCCGGTGCTCGGTCTCGAGCCCCAGCGCGACGGTGATGTACGAGGCGAGCGACTCGACGTCGTACCCGACGCCGCGCGTGCCGAACGAACCCAGGTACGACAGATCCTTGCGCAGCTGCGCCGAGCTCACGCCCGAGCGTTCGGCGAGCTCCGTCGAGGAGGTGAGGTCCACCCCCTCGGCCGCGAGGTCGCGCAGAGCGCGCAGGTAGTACGGCAACCTCCCTACCGTCGCCGCCGGAACCGTGCCGTCACTGAGTTCGACCACGTGCTGCTCCCCTCCCCGCGACCACTGTGTCGCGGGCGTACGCACACACTGCCGGGATGATCATGCCAGGAGGCGGGCCAGGCGCGCACCGTCCACGCGCCAGAATCCCTGCTGGACCCCGTCCACCTCCACCACGGGGACGTACTCCCCGTACTTCTCCCGCAGTGCGGGCGCGCTGTCGATGTCGACCTCGCGCCATTGGGCTCCGGCCCCTTCGCACACCTGCACGACGACGGCGCGTGCGTCTTCGCACAGATGGCACGCCTCGCGTGTGTACAGGACTACCCGGGCTCCGGCAGGACTTGTCACGCCATGAGGTTACGTCACACGGGCGACGGCGAGCGGTCGGTATCCGGAAGACAGCCGGACGAGGCGTCACCACCTGGTCTTGTCACGGTCGCACCGGGCCGCCCGGCGGGAACTTGCGCGACGTGTCACGCGGATAGAGTGACCTCCATGCCGTCGACGCTCCCCTCGTCCGCCACCGCGGCGTTCTTCGACGTCGACAACACGATCATCCGCGGTGCGAGCGCCTTTCACCTGGCCAAGTCGGCGTACCAGCGCAAGTTCTTCGGTACGCGGGACATCCTGAGATTCGCGCTCATCCAGGCGCGCTACCTGGTGTGGGGCGAGAACAAGGAGCAGATCGACGAGGTGCGCAACCGTGCCCTGTCGCTCATCGCCGGCCGCAGCGTCGCGGAGATCGCCACCCTCGGCGAGGAGGTGTGGGACGCCGTGCTGTCGTTGCGGATCTACCCGGGTACGCGCCGGCTGCTCGACGAGCACATCGCGGCGGGCCACCAGGTCTGGCTGATCACCGCCACGCCGGTGGAGATCGCCCAGCTCATCGCCCGCCGGCTGGGCGCGACGGGGGCGCTGGGCACGATCGCCGAGCACAAGGACGGGTTCTACACGGGCCGGCTCACCGGTGACCTCATGCACGGCCAGGCCAAGGCGGACGCCATCGTCACGCTCGCCGACGTCAACGAGATCGACCTCGACGAGAGCTACGCCTACGGGGACTCGCTGAACGACCTGCCGATGATGCGCGTGGTGGGCCACCCCTGCCCGATCAACCCCGACCTGCGGCTACGTCGGCACGCGCAGGAGGTGGGCTGGCCCATCCGGGAGTTCCGCGGCCGGTCCCAGCGGGCGGCGGGGCGCGGGGTGCGTACGGCGTCGTGGGCGGGGGCGGCGTGGGTGCTCGGCCTGGTGCTGCGCGCGGCCCGGCGGCGGCTGCAGGGCCGCTAGCCCGTCCGCTGGTCGGCCCACCCGGCCGCACCCGCGGAAAGACAGCTCGGAGACACGAAGAAGGCCCGGCCCACAAAGGGCCGGGCCTGCTCGTCACGCGCCGGAGGGCGCGGGCGTCACTTCTTGTTACGGCGCTGGTGGCGCGTCTTACGAAGCAGCTTGCGGTGCTTCTTCTTCGCCATACGCTTGCGGCGCTTCTTGATGACGGAGCCCATAGGTCCTCGCAATGTTCGATCGGTCGGCGGCAGCCCGACGACGGGCCGCTCAGCGAAATGGTCCACGGTTGGTCCGGGACAGTGACGCCAGAGTGACGATGGCCGACCAACACGAAAGGGAGTCCGTTCCCTAGGCTACCTGGTCCGGCGCGCGCCCCGTAATCGACGGCGGTGTGAGTTGCGCCGACAGGGGCCTGCCGGCCCGGTCACGGCCGGGCGGCGAACCGGTCCAGCAGCTCGGCGTGGCCGGAGCACACGAGCAGATCGTTGGCCGAGACGCGGGTCTCCGGCGTCGCGTAGACGAAGTCCACGCCGGGCGACTTCACGCCGATCACCGTGACGCCGTAGCGCTTGCGGATGTTCGACTGCGCGAGCGTGAAGCCCTGCGCCTCCTTGGGCGGGCGCATCTTGACGATGGTGAACCCGTCCTCGACCTCGATGTAGTCGAGCAGCTTGCCGCTCACGAGGTGGGCCACGCGCGAGCCGGCGTCGGCCTCGGGGAAGACGACGTGGTGCGCACCGATGCGGGTCAGGATGCGGCCGTGCTCGGCGGAGATCGCCTTGGCCCAGATCTGGGGCGTACCGAGGTCGACCAGGTTGCCGGTGATCAGCACCGACGCCTCGAGCGACGAGCCGACACCGACCACCGCGACGCCGAAGTCCTTGGCGCCGAGCTGCTCCAGGGCCTCCGGGTTGGAGGCGTCCGCCTCCACCAGCGGCAGCCGCCCGGACCACTGGGCGACCAGGGTGGGGTCCTGTTCGACGGCGAGCACGTCCTGGCCCAGCCGGTCCAGGGTCGCGCCGATCGACGACCCGAACCGGCCCAGACCGATCACCAGCACACCCGCGTCCCGCTCGGGCTTCTTCTCCGCCACGGTTTTCCCTCTCTAGCCACGTGAACAGCCAGTTCTCCGACCTACACGTCACGATAGTGACCCATGGTCCCGCGGCGTCCTATCCGATGATGGGTCGTTCCTCGGGGAAGCGTACGATGCGCCGCCGGTCGCGCAGCGCCAGCACCGCCACGACCGTCACCGCCCCGGTACGCCCGACGAACATGAGCGCCGACAGCCAGTACTTGGCGCCGTCGGGCAGGCCCTGCGTGATCCCGGTGGACAGGCCCACGGTCGCGAACGCCGACAGCACCTCGAACAACACCCTGGACAGGTTGTGGTCGGTGAGCTCCAGCAGCGCGACGCACGACACCAGCACGATGGACGCACCCGTGAACACCACGGCGATGGAGAGCCGCAGCACGTCGCGCGGGATGCGCCGGCCGAACGCCTCGATGTCCCGGTCACCGCGCGCCTCGGCGAAGATCGCGAGCATCATGACGGCGAGGGTGGTCACCTTGATGCCGCCGGCGGTCGACGCCGACCCGCCGCCCACGAACATGAGCGCGTCCTGGATGAGCCAGCTCGACTGGGTCATGGCCCCGACATCGACCGCGCTGAACCCGCCGGAGCGCGGCATGACGCCGGCGAAGACCGCCGCCAGCAGCTTCTCCCCCAGGGTCAGCGGACCGAACGTGTGCGGGTTGGCCCACTCCAGCACCAGGAGCAGCAGCGCCCCCACCGCGAACAGCACGAAGCTGGTCACGAGCGTGAGCTTGGTGTGCAGGGAGAACCGCCGCGTCCAGCCGTGCCACCGCTGGCCCGGCCGCGGCAGCGACCGCTGGATGTTGAGGATGACCGGGAAGCCGAGCGCGCCGATGAACACGCCGAGCGCGATCGGCAGCATGAGCGTCCAGTCCCCGACGTGCGGCATCAGGCCCTCGACCGTGGGCACGAAGCCCGCGTTGTTGAAGGCCGAGATCCCGTAGAACAGCGAGTGCCAGGCGGCCGTGCCAGCGTTGCCCTCGATCACCCAGAACCGGGGAAAGAGGAGCAGGGCTATCGACAGCTCGATGGTGGTGGCGGTGACGATGATGACCCGGATCAACGACCCGACGTCGCCCAGCTTGCTGGTCTTGGTCTCCGACGCCGTGAGCAGCTTCTGCGTCAGCCCGATCTTGCGCGACACGATCATGCCGAGCAGGGAGGCGACGGTCATGATGCCGAGGCCGCCCACCTTGATGCCGGCGAGGATGACGATCTGCCCGTACAGGGACCAGTAGGTCGCGGTGTCCTGCACGACCAGGCCGGTGACGCACACCGCGGAGACCGCGGTGAACAGCGCGTCGACGAAGCGTGCGCCGCCCTCGCCCGCCGTCGCGAGCGGAGCGAGGAGGAGCAGCGTGAACACACCGATCACAGCCGCGAACACCGTGACCGCCAGCCGGGCCGGGGCCCGGAACGCGAGCACGTCGATGTACTCCCTGAGACCGAACAGCCGGTGCCGCAAGCTCGGCGCCATCCGACCCGCTCCCTCCCCCAGCTCTCGACGATCGACGCCTTACTCTGCCACGCCACGGGACCGGCGCCGGGCAGAAACCCGCGCACCGCACCAGTCCGTTACCGTGGGCGGGTGCACCTCGCCCGGCTGGTCTGGAGTCCGCGACTGCTCGAGTACGACTTCGGACCCGGGCATCCCATGTCGCCTGCCCGCCTCGACCTCACGATGCGGCTCATCGAGGCGCTCGGCCTGCTCGACCGGCCCACGCTCGAGGTGGTGGACGCCGAGCCCGCGCCCGACGCCGTCATCGAGACGGTGCACGACGCCGACTACGTGGCCGCCGTCCGGCACGCCGGGACCACGCTGGAACCGGACCTGGCGCGCGGACTCGGCACCGACGACGACCCGCTCTTCGTCGGGATGCACGAGGCCGCCGCGCGCCAGCTGGGCGGGTCCGTCGACCTCGCCGAGTCGCTCTGGGCCGGCGAGATCGCGCACGGCGTGAACGTCGCCGGCGGCATGCACCACGCGATGCCGGGCGCGGCGTCGGGCTTCTGCGTCTACAACGACGCGGCCGCCGCCATCCGCCGCCTGCTGGACCGGGGCGCCGAGCGCGTCGCCTACCTGGACTTCGACGCCCACCACGGCGACGGCGTCGAGGCGATCTTCTGGGACGACCCGCGCGTGCTCACCGTCTCGATCCACGAGGACGGCCGCACACTGTTCCCGGGCACCGGCGCGTCCGCCGACGTCGGTTCCGGTGCCGCGGAGGGCAGCGTCGTCAACATCCCCGTACCCGCGCGCACCACGGGTGCGGCCTGGCTGCGGGCCATCGACGCGGTCGTCCCCGCGCTGGTGCGGCAGCACCGGCCGCAGGCGATCGTGTCCCAGCACGGCTGCGACGCCCACGGGCGCGACCCGCTCTCGAACCTGAACGTCTCGGTGGACGCCCAGGTCACCGCGCAGAAGTGGGCCCACGCGCTTGCCCACGAGCACGCCGAGGGCCGCTGGCTCGCCCTGGGCGGTGGTGGCTACGCCGTGTCCGACGTCGTCCCGCTCGCCTGGGCGGCCCTCGTCGCCGAGGCTGCGCACGTGCCGCTGGAACGCGGCGCGGAGCTGCCCGCCGCGTGGCGCGCGGCGGTCGAGGCCCTGGACCTGGACGCCGCCCGGACGCTGGGCTCCGCGGAGGTGCCCTTTCGCCCCTGGAGCGACGGCTACGACCCCGCCGACGCGGTGGACCGGTCGGTCCAGGCCACCCGGCGGTCGGCCTTCCCCCTCTGGGGCCTGGACCCCTACCTGGACTGACCGCCAGCGCCGTGGCTGCCCCGCCGTGGCTGCCCCGCCGTGGCTGCTGCGCCGGGGCTGCTGCGGTCGGCAATTCGTCAGGTGATCGGTAGCCCGAGTTACCGATCACCTGACGTACTGCCGATCACGCGACTTATTGCCGATCACGCAGCGGAGTACACGCCCCGTTCATCCCGGTTCCACCTCGCTGCGGGAGCCTCGTGCTCATGCGCCGTCGCCTCGCCGCCCTGCCGGCCGCCCTGCTGCTCCTGTCCACGCTCGTCCCGGCCTCTGCGGCCGCGAGCGCCGGGCCCGGCCGCCCGGTTCCCGGCCCCGCGACCGTCACCACCTCGGTGGAGACGCCCCCGCTGTACGACGACGAGGCCGGCGGCAACGCCTCGGGCGACGACCCGGCGATCTGGGTGCACCCGGACGACTCGGACCGTTCGCTCGTCGTCGCGACGGCCAAGGAGGGCGGCCTGCGCGCTTACTCCGTGGCCGCGACCGAGCTGCAGTCGGTCGCGGCCACGGCGGCGCCCCGCGCCGACGGGGTGCCCGGCCGGTACAACAACGTCGACATCGCCTACGGGCTGGAGGTGGACGGCGAGGCGACCGACGTCGCCGTCGTCTCGGACCGGTACAACGACCAGCTCCGCTTCTTCGCGATCGACCCGGCCGGGGCCGACGCCGAGGCGCCGCTCACCGAGGTGACCGCGCCCGAGCTGGACTTCCTGTTCAGCCCCGACCGGGCGACGGTCGCGGAGGACCAGACGGCGTACGGCCTGGCCGTCTACCAGCCGCGTGACGGCGCGACGTACGCGGTGATCACGCAGGAGGGCCGCACCACCGTCGCGACGGCGCGCCTCACGACCGGCCCGGACGGCGTGGGTTACACCGACGTCGAGCACCTGGCGATGCCGGGCGAGTTCCCCCTGCCGGACGGCACCACCTGGGTCCCGTGCGAGGAACCGGGCGTGGGCCCGCAGCTCGAGGGCGTGGCGGTGGACCGCCGCACCGGCACGCTCTACGCGGCGCAGGAGGACGTGGGCCTGTGGCGGGTGTCGCTCCCGCTCGGCTCCGGCGAGCCGCGCCTGGTCGACAAGGTCAGGGACTTCGGCGTCCACGACGCCTACGACCCCGAGACCGAGGAGTGCGCTCCGGTCGACCCGGACGCGCCGTCGTACGGGGGCACGAACCTCACGGCCGACGCCGAGGGCGTGGCCATCTGGTACGGCCCCGGCCGCCAGGGCTACGTGATCGTGTCCAGCCAGGGCGACGACTCCTACGGCGTCTACGCCCTGACCGGCCGCAACCGGTCGCTCGGCACCTTCCGGGTGGCCGGCGACGGCGTGGACGACGTCAACGGCTCGGACGGCCTCGCGGTGTCCAACGCGCCCGTCGGCGAGTACGAGTCCGGCCTGCTGGTCACGCACGACGAGCCCGAGACGGGGCCGGACGCCGACCCGGACCGCGACGCGACGGGCTTCTCCTACGTCCACTGGGCTGAGGTGGCGCGCGCCCTGGCCCTGCGCTGACGAAGCCTCGCGTGGTCGGTAGGACGTCAGGAGATCGGCAGCCCGGGTTGCCGACCTCCTGACGTTCTACCGACCATCTGGCCTTACTCCGTACGACGGCGGAGCGTGGCGACGCCCAGGAGCATCGCGCCGACGATGAACAGGGCGATGACGCCGACGGCCCCGCGGACGCCCGCCCACTCGTCGCCAGCCGCGAGCGACGTCATCGCCTCGACCGCGTAGGTGAGCGGGAAGACGCGGGACAGCCACTCGAGGACCTCGGGCATCTGGTCGCGCGGCATCAGGAGGCCGCACGTGATGAGCTGCGGGAACAGGATGGCCGGCATCATCTGGACCGCCTGGAACTCGCTGCGGGCCAGCGCCGAGGCGGCGAGGCCCAGCGTGCAGCCCAGCACCGCGTCGAGCATGGCCACGACCAGCACGAGCCACAGCGGGCCGTCCACGTCCATGCCCACCCATGTCGCGAAGCCCACGACCACGAGCGCCTGGACCAGGGCCAGCGTGGCGAACGCGAGACCGTAGCCCGCCACGAAGTCGCCCTTGCGGATCGGCGTGGTCATCAGCCGCTCCAACGTGCCCGACTGCCGCTCCCGGAGTGTCGCCACGCTTGTGACCAGGAACATCACGATGAGCGGGAAGATGCCGACCAGCATGGGTCCGAACCGGTCGAGCACCTGTGGCTGGTCGTCGAACATCCAGGCGATGAGCCCGATCAGCAGGCACGGCAGCACGATGATCAGGGCGACGGTACGGTGGTCGCCGCGCAGCTGGGACAGCACGCGGCCGGCGGTGGCGAAGGTCAGGTTCATCGCGCCGTCTCCTCGGTGGGCTCGGTGCCGGGCGTGGGCTCGGTGCCGGGCGCGGGCCGGGCGGCGTCGATCAGGGCGAGGAACGCGCGCTCGGCGTCGGGCGCCCCGGTGGTGGCGAGCAGCTCGTCGGGCGTGGTGTCGGCGACGAGCGCGCCGTCACGCATCAGGATCAGGCGGTCGCACTGCACCGCCTCGTCCATGACGTGGCTGGAGACCAGGAGCGTGCGCCCTCCGGCCGCGAGCCGGCGGAACACCGCCCACAGGTCGCGGCGCAGCACGGGGTCGAGGCCGACGGTGGGCTCGTCCAGGACGAGCAGCTCCGGTCCGCCCACCAGGGCCGCGGCGAGGGAGACGCGCGAGCGCTCACCGCCGGAGAGCGTGCCGACGCGCTGCTTCTCGTGCCCGCCGAGGTCGACCGCCTCGACCGCCCTGGCGACCGCGGCCGCCGCGTCGGGGAGGCCGGCGAGGGCCGCGAAGTACCTGAGGTTCTGCACGACGGTGAGGTCGGTGTAGACGCTGGCGTCCTGCGTCATGTAGCCGACCTTGCGGCGCAGGGCCGGGCTGCCCGCCGCGCTGCCGAGCACCTCGACGGAGCCGGTCACCTTGTCCTGCACACCGACCAGGGACCGCATGAGCGTCGTCTTGCCGGAGCCGGACGGCCCCATCAGCCCGACCACGGAACCAGCGGGCACGCTCAGGTCGAGACCGTCGATGATCGCCCTGCCCCCGCGGACGACGCCGAGGCCACGGATCACCACCGCGTTTTTCCTCATGTGAGGAATTATGCGCGCCGACCCGGCCGCACCGCAAGGTCTCCGGTGAGGTAGCGCTGGAGGTTCGGGCCGACGAGCGCGGCCACGTCGGACGGGCCCATCGAGGCCAGCGGCTCCACCGGGACCAGGTAGCGGGTCATCATGAGGCCGGCCATCTGGGACGCCACGAGAGAGGTGCGCAGCGGGGCGTCGGGCACGTCGAGCGCCCGCACCACCGGACCGAGGATCGCCGCGCCGATGAACTGGGACAGCAGGCCGCGCAGCGTGGCGTCCGACATGACGGCCGGTACGACCACCCGGACCGTGTCTGCCCCGTACTCGTCCCAGAGGCCGAGCAGCGCCTCGACGAGCCGCTCCCCCAGGGTCTCCACCGGGCCCGTGGCCACCTCGCCGACGGCCGCACCGGGATCGATCCCGACGACGCCGAGCATCGCCGTCAGCAGCTGGGCCTTGTCGGCGAACCAGTGCCGCACCGTCCCCGGGTCCACGCCGGCCCGCCGGGCGACCGAGCGGAGGGAGGCGGCCTCGTACCCGCGCTCGACGAACTCGGTGCGCGCGGCGGCCAGGATCTCGGCGCGTGCGTCCTGCCCGGCAGGACGGCGCCCACGGCGCGGCGGGGAAGCTGGTTCAGCCATCCGGCCATTCTCGCCCACCTGTGCCCGGGACCGGAGTTCCGCGCCGACCCAGTGATCTGGCCCGGAACTCACGCGAGTTCCGGGCCAGATCACTGGGTCGGCGCGAACGCCGGGAGGGATCAGCGCGCGGCGGCCGCCCGCTTCTTGTTCCAGACGTCGAAGGCGACGGCCAGGAGCAGCACGACACCCTTGACGATCTGCTGCGTCGACTGGTCGACGCCCATGAGCGACATGCCGTTCGACATGACGGCCATGATCAGACCACCGACCATCGCGCCGGTCACGGTGCCGATGCCGCCGGTCACGGCGGCGCCACCGATGAAGCACGCCGCGATCGCGTCGAGCTCGAACATGTTGCCCGCTCCCGGCTGGGCGGCGCTCGACCGGGCGGAGAACACGATGCCCGCGATCGAGGCGAGGAAGCCCATGTTCACGAACATCCAGAAGTTCACGCGCCGCACGCGGACACCGGACAGCTGCGCCGCGGCGAGGTTGCCACCGATGGCGTAGACGTGGCGGCCGAACACGCTGTGCTTCGTGACCAGCGTGTAGGCCATGACCAGCACCGCGAGGATGATCAGCACGGCGGGCAGGCCGCGGTACGTGGCGAGGTTCCACGCGAACCACATGACGACGGCCGCGACCACGACGAGCTTGAGCACGAACAGCACCGGCGCCTCGACGGTCTGCTTGTAGGCGATGCGCGCGCGGCGGTTGCGCCATGCGTTGTACGCGAAGCCCAGCACACCGATCGCGAAGATCAGGAGCGTGAACGTGTCGTACCCGTAGCCGCCGAGCAGCCCGTTGAGGAAGCCGGAGGCGATGGACGTGTACTCGGCCGGGAACGGCGAGAGCGAGACGTTGTTGAGCACCTCGAGCGTGAGCCCGCGGAACAGCAGCATGCCCGCCAGCGTCACGATGAACGCCGGGATGCCCACGTAGGCCACCCAGAACCCTTGCCAGGCGCCGACCAACAAACCCGTACCGAGCGCGGCGAGCACACCGACCCACCAGGGCTGACCGCCCCGGATGACGACGACGGCCGCCACCGCACCGGTCAGCGCGACCACCGACCCGACGGACAGGTCGATGTGCCCGCCGATGATGATGATCACCATGCCGATGGCGAGGATCAGGATGTACGAGAACTGCAGCACCAGGCTGGTCATGTTCCGCGAGCTGAGCAGCAGTCCGTCGGTGAGCACCGAGAACAGTGCGATGATCAGCACGAACGCGATGTAGATCCCGCTCTGGCGCAGGTTGCGGGTGAACAGGTCTTTGATGTTCGCGATGCCGGTCATGCCTTCGTCTCCTGCGTGGTCTCCTGCGTCATGAGAGCCATGAGTCCTTCCTGGGTGGCTGAGGCGACGTCGGCCTCGCCAGTGATGCGGCCGAAGGCCAGGGTGTAGATGCGGTCACAGATCCCGAGGAGCTCCGGGAGCTCCGAGGAGATGACCAGCACGGCCTTCCCCGCTGCGACCAGCTCGTTGATGATGGTGTAGATCTCGTACTTCGCGCCGACGTCGATACCGCGCGTGGGCTCGTCGAGGATCAGCACCTCCGGTGCGGTGTACAGCCACTTGGACAGCACCACCTTCTGCTGGTTGCCACCCGAGAGCTTGCCCACCTCCACCAGCACGTTCGGGGTGCGGATGTTCATGGAATCGCGGTACTCGCCCGCGACCTTGAGCTCCTCGTGCTCGTTCACGAAGCCGTTCTTCGACAGCTTGCCGAGGCCCGCCGCTGAGATGTTGCGGCGGATGTCCTCGATGAGGTTGAGCCCGTACTGCTTGCGGTCCTCCGAGACGTACGCGATACCTGCCCTGATCGCGTCCGGCACGGTCCCGACGGACACCTCGCGGCCGTCCAGGTAGACCTTTCCGGAGATGTCCCGGCCGTAGGAACGACCGAAGACCGACATCGCGAGCTCCGTGCGCCCCGCGCCCATCAGGCCGGCGATGCCGACCACCTCGCCGGCGCGCACGTTCAGGTTCGCCTTGTCGACGACGACGCGCCCTGGCTGGGTCGGGTGGTACACCGTCCAGTCCTCGATCCGCAGCACCTCCGCACCGGGGTGCGACTCGCGGTCGGGGTACCGGTTGTCGAGGTCGCGACCCACCATGCCGCGGATGATGCGGTTCTGGATCGCCTCGGACGACCCGCCCGCCTCGGCCATGTCGAACGTCTCGATCGAGCGGCCGTCCCGGATGATCGTGGTGCGGTCGGCGATCTCGGCGATCTCGGCGAGCTTGTGGGAGATCATGATCGACGTGATGCCCTGCGCCTTGAACTGGCGCAGCAGCCCCAGCAGGTGCTCGGAGTCGTTGTCGTTCAGCGCCGCCGTCGGCTCGTCGAGGATGAGCAGGCTCACGTCCTTGGAGATCGCCTTGGCGATCTCGATGAGCTGCTGCTTGCCGACGCCGAGCGCGGAGACGGGGGTGGTGGGCGACTCCTTGAGCCCGACCCGCTCGAGCAGCGTGGCCGCCTCCGCGTTCGTCCGGTTCCAGTCGATCGCGCCACCGGCACGGCGGCGCTCGTTACCGAGAAAGATGTTCTCGGCGATCGACAGGTACGGGACGAGCGCGAGCTCCTGGTGGATGATCACCACGCCACGCGCCTCGGAGTCGTTGATCGTGCCGAACTGGGCGGTCGTGCCGTCGAGCACGATGTCGCCGTCGTAGGTGCCGTGCGGGTACACACCCGAGAGCACCTTCATCAGGGTGGACTTGCCCGCCCCGTTCTCGCCGCAGATCGCATGGATCTCGCCTCGACGGACGGTGAGGTTGACGTCCTGGAGCGCCTTGACCCCAGGAAATGTCTTGGTGATGCCGCGCATCTCGAGGATGTCGGTCGGCGCCGAATCGGCCATGCCAGTCCTTGTCGCGTACTTGTCGCCAGTGGGGGTGTTACGGAGGCTCGACACCGGTCCGGCTCCTGGGGCGGCCGGCGGCCGCGCTCCCGGAGACCTGAGTCTCTGGGAGCGCGACCACCGACCGCCCACCGGACCACCAGCGGTGTCGACCTGACCTACCGAGGGAAGTCAGACCTAGTCGGTCTGACCGGAAGCGACCTCTTCCTCGGTGAGGTAGCCGGACTCGATCAGCTCGGCCTCGAGGTTGTCCGCGGTGACGATCACCGTGGGCAGCAGGTACGACGGCACGACCTTCACGCCGTTCTCGTACGTCTCCGTGTCGTTCGCCTCGGGCTCCTCGCCCTCCAGGAAGGACGTGGCGGCGATGACTGCCTGCTCGGCGAGCAGGCGGGTGTCCTTGAAGATCGTCGAGTACTGCTTGCCCTCTTCGATCAGCTTGGCCGACGCCGCCTCGGCGTCCTGGCCGGTGACGATCGGCATGTCGAGGTCACCCTTGCCGTAACCGGAGTTGCTCAGCGCGGTGATGATGCCGCGGGAGAGCACGTCGGCGGGCGCGAGCACGCCGTCGACGTTCTGCTCGCCCTTGCTGTACGAGGAGGTGAGTAGGTCCTCCATGCGGCTCTGCGCGCCCTCCTGCTCCCAGCGCTGGATGGCGACGGTGTCGAAGTTCGTCTGCTCGGAGGGCACGACCAGCGTGCCGTCGTCGAGGTACGGCTGCAGCACGGACATCGCGCCGTCGAAGAAGAACCCGGCGTTGTTGTCGTCGGGCGAGCCGGCGAAGAGCTCGACGTTCAGCGGGTCCTCGGGCGCGTCAGCGGCCTCCTCGCCGTTCTCGTCGAGGATGCCGAGCCCGGTCAGCAGCGAGGTGCCCTGCTGCACGCCGACCTCGTAGTTGTCGAACGTGACGTAGAAGTCGACGTTCTCCGAGTCGCGGATGAGGCGGTCGTACGAGATGACCGGGATGTCCGCGGCAGCGGCGGCCTCGAGCTGGCTACCCAGCGCGGTGCCGTCGATCGAGGCGATGATGAGCGCCTCGGCGCCCTTGTTGATCATCGCGTCGATCTGCTGCTGCTGGGTCGGGATGTCGTCGCCCGCGAACTGCAGGTCGACGTCGTACCCGGCGTCCTCAAGACCGGTCTTGACGGCGTCGCCGTCCGCGATCCAGCGCTCATACGTCTGGGTAGGCATGGCGACACCCACGAGACCACCGGGCTCCCCGTCCCCGGCACCGTCATCGGCGCCGCCACCGGCGCCTGCGCCACCGCCGCCGCACGCGGCGAGCGAGACGGCCATCGTGCCCGTTGCCAGCGCGGCCAGACCGCGCCTGGCCCACAGCTTCCTTGCCATGACATCTCCTCTTCGAGGTTCCCCGGGCGACGTCTCTGCGACCCGGCCGACTTCACTTTGTGAACGCAACAGATTGTGAACGCTCACACCTGCGTTGGTCAAAACCGTGCCGGTTGCAACCCGCCACGATTATTCGGTGACGGGGATCACCGTAGCCGTGGTCGAAGGTATGTAAGGAGATCTTCCTGAATGGTTACGCCATCGATACAACTCTTGAACCCGGCAGTCGGGGTCCGGGTCTCACCGGACGCTCCCCAGCGACAGCCCGCCCTGCCAGTACTTCTGCAGGGAGAGGAACGCCGCGACCAGCGGAACCACCGACAGGAAGGACCCGGTGACGATCAGGTTCCAGACCTGCTCGCCACCGGCACCGGCATTGGAAAGGGCTTGCCAGTTGTAGACCCCGACCGTGACCGGGAGCAGGTTCGGGTCCCGGAGCACGGCCAGGGGCAGAAAGAAGTTGTTCCATGTCGCGACGGTGGTGAGCAGCAGCACAGTGACGATCGCGGGGCGCAGCAGCGGCAGCACCACCTGGAAGAAGAGCCGGATCTCACCCGCACCGTCGACGCGTCCGGCGTCGAGCACCTCCTCCGGCACGGCGTCCTGCGCGTAGACCCGCACCAGGTAGACACCCACCGGGCTGAGCAGCGACGGCAGGATCACCGCCCACATGGTGTTGAGCAGGCCCATCCCGCTGAGCAGCACGAACGTGGGGATCACCAGGGCCGTCATGGGCACCATCACCGAACCGAGCAGCAGCGCGAAGAACACGCTCCGGCCGCGGAACCGATACTTGGCCAGTCCGTACCCCGCGAGCACCGACAGCACCGTGGCGCCCACCCCGCCCGCGATCGCGTACACGAACGAGTTACGGAACCAGACCCAGTAGATGCCGCCCTGGTGGCTGAACAGCCCGGCGATGTTGTCGGCCAGGGCGAAGTCCGTGCCGAACCAGAGCGGCGCGCCGCCGAACAGACCGGCGTTCGTCTTGGTCGACGCCACCAGGAGCCACCACAGCGGCACCACGAAGTAGAGCGCCAGCAGCACGAGCACCACGTGCGACCCGAGCCGGCGGCCCTGGCCCACGGGCTCCGAGGTGGTGCGCTCCGCTGCGCGCCGCTCCGCGCGGGTCCGGGAAAGAGCTGTCGAGTTCGCCATCACTTGAGCCCGCTCTGCTTGCGCGTCAGGAACAGGAACAGGTACGAGCCCACGAACACCAGGAAGCCGAGCGAGAACGCCAGCGTCGAGGCGTAGTTGAACTGGCTGTAGTTGAACGCCGTGGCGAACGCGTACATGTTCGGGGTGTAGTCGGACGGGATCGCGCCCATCGCGGAGGACCGCAGCACCTGCGGCTCCGTGAAGAACTGCAGGGTGCCGATGAGCGCGAAGACCACGATCATCACCATCGACGACGAGATCATCGGCACCTTGATCCGCAGCGCGATCTGCCGCCGGCCGGCGCCGTCGAGCACCGCCGCCTCGTAGATCGACGGGTCGATCGACCGCAGGGCCGCGTAGATGATGATCATGTAGTACCCCACCCACTGCCAGGTCACGATGTTGACCAGCGACCCGAAGATGTTGGCGGAGCTGAGGAAGTTCGGCGCGGTGAGCCCTACCAGGCCGAACACGTCCTGCGCCGGCCCGAACCGCGGGCTGTACAGGAAGCCCCACATGAGGGCGCCGATCACGGCGGGGATCGCGTACGGCACGAAGATCAGCAGGCGCGAGACCCGGCTCAGCCGCGTGGCGAGCGTGTCGAGCAGGAGCGCCGCCACGAGCGCGACCAGGATCTGCACCGGCACCATGACCAGCACGAACCGGAGCACCCGCCACAGGCCCTCCAGGAACACCGGGTCCGTGAACGCCTTGACGTAGTTGTCGGCGCCCACGAACACGCTGCGCCCGGCCGTCGCGATGCCCTTGGTGTGCAGGCTCATCCACAGGGCGTAGCCCAGCGGCAGCACCAGGAACACCGCGAAGACCGCGGCGAACGGAGCCACGTACACGTACCCCCAGCGCTGCCGCCGGCTGGCGATCTTGCTGGTCGGCCGGGTCGCCCGCGTCGCGACGGCGCTCTCGCTCACACTCGTTCCCGAGCTCATTCCCGAGCTCATTCGGCGACCGTGAAGCCCTGCTCGGTGGCGTACTGCACCAGACCGTCCTGGATGGTGCTCAGGGCCGTGGCCGCGTCGGTGTCCTGCTCGACCATGTCGTACAGGGCCTGCGTCTGCTGGTCGTACGCGTACACCTGGAACGGGCTGAACGCGAAGCCCTCGTACCCGTTGGCCGCGTCGAGGAACACCTCCTCGTTGATCTTCTGACCGCCGAAGAACGGTGCCTCCAGCCCCGTGAACCAGTCCGACTCGAGCATCGGCTTCCACTGCGGCCAGAGGGCCGCCTCCTCGACGCCGAGCTTCCAGGCCTCCTCGGTGTCGAACAGCTCCTTGGCGACCGTCGCCGCGGCCTCCGGCTGCTCGGACTGGGTGGTCACGGCGAACGTGGAGCCGCCCCAGTTCACCTGTACCGGGTTCTCGGGGTCCCACTGCGGGAGCGGAGCGGCGCGCCACTCGGCGTCGGCGTCGGCCTCCGACAGGCCCTGCAGGTAGCCAGGGCCCCACGCGGCCGCGAGGTAGACGGCGTAGGTGCCGTCGACGAGCGCCGCGTTGTAGTCGGTGGTGAACGCGTCCTCCGTGGCCACCAGGTCGTCGTCGATCAGGCCCTTCCAGTAGTCGAGCACTTCCTCGGCCTCCGGGCTGTCGACGTCGATGCCGATCTCGGTGGGCTTCGCGGCGTCGTACTGGAACGGCTCCCAGCCGTTCTGCGCGAACAGCGCGTAGTTGAGCGCGTTGCCGTTGGTCGGGAAGTCGGTGATGTGGCCCTCGAAGCCGGCGTCGCGCAGGTCCTGGGCCGCCGTCGCGAACTCGTCCCAGGTGGTCGGCACCTCCACACCGTGCTTCTCGAAGATGTCCGCCCGGTACAGCATGCCCATCGGGCCGCCGTCGACGGGGATCGCGTAGACGGAGTCGCCGTTGGACACGTCGGACCAGGAGCCGGGGGTGTAGTCGCCCTCGAGCTCGCCGGCACCGTACTCGGACAGGTCGACGAGCGAGTCGAGGATCGTGAACGTGGGCAGCACCTCGGCCTCGAGCATGATCACGTCGGGCGCGCCGGTGCCCGCCTCGATGGCGGTCTGGAACTTGTTGTACTCGTCGGCGCCCTGGCCGGCGTTGGTCCAGCAGACCTGCAGGTCGGTGTGGGTCTCGTTGAAGTGGTCCACGATCGTCTCGAACGACGGGTACCACGCCCACACGGTCACCTGGGTGGCGTCCGCCTGCTTGATCTCGTTGGTGCAGGTCGCCTCCTCGGCACCGCCGCCACCGCCGGAGCAGGCCGCGAGCCCCGCGGCGGAGACGGCCATGGCGGCTGCGGCAGCCATGCCCCGGCTTCGGGCTGATCTACGCATCCGAGTCCTCCTTGATTCGGTGCCCACGGCCGGAGGCCGAGGTGCGCCCGGCGTCGTCACCGGGGTTCTTTTCAACGTTGTAGGAACGCCGAGCACCGTTCTACCGGGTACCTGCCGCCCATGGCAAGAGGTTCGACGCGCTTGATCGGCAGTTGGTCAGGTGATCGGCAGCCCGAGGCGCCGATCACCTGATGAAACGACCGGCCACGTCGCCCCGGCCGGTCAGGCCCAGCTCAGGTCCGCAGCGACCTCCACGGTGCCGCCCGGCTGGACACCCACCACGTCGCCGTCCTCACCCGTCGACTCCCTGCCGACGATCCGCGAGTCCGGCACCACCTGGCGGAACGGGGCGGGGTCACCGGTCGCGCCGATGCGCTCCAGCAGCAGCTCCACGGCGGTGTGCGCGATCTGGTCCCGGCCAGGGTCCACGGAGGACAGCGCGGGGACCGAGTACTTCGCGTCGTCGACGTCGTCGAACCCGATGAGCGCGACGTCCCCCGGCACGTCGATCCGGTGCGCGTGCAGGGCGTGCAGGGCGCCGAGGGCGAGTGCGTCGTTGAGCGCGAAGACGGCGTCGAGCTCCACCCCGTCGTCGAGCAGGCGGCTCATCGTCTCCGCGCCGGTGGAGCGGTGCCAGAGGCCCGCCTCGCCGACGAGCTCCGGCGCGAACGGCAGCCCCGCCGCCTCGAGCCCCTCGCGGTAGCCGGCGGTCCGGAGAGCCGCCGAACCGACCTGCTCCCCTTCGTGCGCCCCGATCAGGGCGATCCTGCGGCGGCCGAGCGAGGCCAGGTGCAGCGTCGCCGCCCTGGCCGCCGCGACGTTGTTCATCGTCACGTGGTCGGCCGGCGCCCCGAAGACCCGCTCGCCGAGCAGCACCAGGGGGAAGTCCACGGTGAACAGGCCGAGGTCGTCGGGGCCGAGCGCCAGCGGCGAGAAGATCAGTCCGTCGGTGAGGTGCCTGCGCCGGCCCGAGAGCACCTCGGTCTCCCGCTCGCGACTCGCGCTCGTCTGCTCGATCAGCACCGTCCACCCCGCGGCGTCGGCCGCGGAGATGACGGCGTCGGCCAGCTCCGCGAAGTACGGGAGCGACAGCTCCGGGACTGCCAGGGTGATCAGCCCCGTGCGCCGGGTGCGGAGGTTCCGCGCCGACATGTTGACCCGATAGCCCAGGTCGTCGATAGCGGCCTCGACCCGCTCACGGGTCTGCGCGCGGATGTACGGATAGCCGTTCACCACGTTCGACACGGTCTTGATGGACACGCCTGCGCGCTGTGCCACGTCGTGCATCGTCACGGCCACGCTGCCAGCCTCCACTCGGCGAGTTTTTCCCACAGGGTAGAGGAACGTCGTCGCCCGCGCGTCGTCGATCGGCTAGTGTGCAACGTTGTAGAACCGTCGACCGATCAGCGAGGAACAATGACGACCTCCCGCACCCGCGTGCTGCTGCACCCCGACTTCACCGTGGGCGCCGTCGACCGCCGCCTGTTCGGCTCCTTCGTGGAGCACCTCGGGCGCGCGGTCTACACAGGCATCCACGAGCCGGGCCACCCGACGTCCGACAACCACGGCTTCCGCCGCGACGTCGCCGACCTGACGCGTGAGCTGGGCGTCACGACCGTCCGGTACCCGGGCGGCAACTTCGTGTCGAACTACCGGTGGGAGGACGCCGTCGGCCCGGTCGAGCAGCGCAAGCCGTTCCTCGACCTCGCGTGGCGCACCGTCGAACCCAACCTCGTGGGAACCGACGAGTTCCTGCAGTGGGCCGAGCGCGAGGGCATCGAGCCGATGATGGCCGTCAACCTCGGCACCCGCGGTGTCGAGGAGGCCGTCGCCCTGCTCGAGTACTGCAACGGCGAGGCAGGCACCCGCTGGGCCGACCTGCGCATCGCCAACGGCCGCGAGAAGCCGTACGGCGTCAAGCTCTGGTGCCTGGGCAACGAGATGGACGGCCCCTGGCAGATCGGGCACAAGGACGCGCACGAGTACGGGAAGCTCGCCCGGAACGCCGGCGCCGCGATGAAGCTCGTGGACCCGTCGATCGAGCTCGTCGTGTGCGGGTCGTCGTCCATGCAGATGGACACGTTCGGCGCGTGGGAGCGCACGGTGCTCGAGCACACGTACGACCTCGTGGACCACATCTCGATGCACGCCTACTACGAGGAGGTCGACGGCGACCGCGCGTCGTTCCTCGGCTCGGGCACCGCGATGGACCGGTTCATCGAGCGGGTCGTCGCGTCGGCCGACGCCGTGGGAGCACAGCGCCGCTCCGACAAGCGCATCACCATCTCGTTCGACGAGTGGAACGTCTGGTACCTGACCACCCGCTTCCACGGCGAGGAGAACCTGCCGATCCAGCGGGACGCGCCACGCATCATCGAGGACGTCTACTCCGGGCTCGACGCCGTGGTGGTGGGCGACCTGCTGGTCACGCTGCTGAACCACGCCGACCGGGTGCCGGTCGCGTGCCTCGCCCAGCTCGTCAACGTGATCGCGCCGATCATGACCGAGCCGGGCGGCGAGGCCTGGCGGCAGCCGACCTTCCACCCCTTCGCGACGACGGCGCGGCTCGCCCGGGGCGAGGCGCTCGACCTGCGTGTCTCGGCGCCCACCATCACCACCAGGGCGCACGGCGAGGTGCCCGCGGTGACGGCGGCGGCCACCCTGGCGGACGGCGCCGTCGCGCTGTTCCTCACCAACCGCTCCGCGGAGCCGGTCGAGGTGGAGCTCTCGCACCTGGGTGCGACGCTCGAGGTCGCCGAGGGCTGGTCGATGACCGCCGACCACGAGACCGCCGTCGCCGGCCCGGAGCACGCGGAGAAGGTGGCGGCGGAGCACTGGGGCGCGTTCGACGTCGCCGGCCGGGTCGCCGCCGCGGACGCCGGCGCCACGACGGTGACACTGCCCCCGGAGTCCTGGACCGCCCTGTCGGGAACCCTCAGGACCCGCTGAGGCCCTCCTTGGGGTGGGCGTGATCGTTGCGGCTGTACGCCTGGTCGAAGCGCCACGATCACGCCCACCACCACAAGGGGGTCAGCTCTCGCTGTCGAAGCCGAAACCGCCGTCGGCCTCCGCGGCACGCCAGAAGTCGCGCAGCATCTCCTCGGGGGTGTGCAGGTTGTGCCGGCTCGCCAGCGGCTCCTCGTCGCCCGAGATGGCCTTGACCTCGTCGTGGATGCGCTCCATCGAGGTGTCCAGCGACCAGGCGACGTCGGCGGCGAGCTTGAGGGAGTCGGTGAGGTGCCGGGGCACGTCACCGTCGTACTTGTAGTAGATCTTGTGCTCGAGGCTCGCCCAGAAGTCCATGGCGATGGTGCGCAGCTGGATCTCGACGATCACCTTCTCGACCCGGTCGGACAGGAACACCGGGATCTGCACGATCAGGTGCAGCGACTTGTACCCGGCGGCCTTCGGGTTCTTGATGTAGTCGCGCTCCTCCAGCAGCGTCATGTCCGACTGCTTGAGGAGCATGTCTCGCACCAGGTAGATGTCGTTGACGAAGCTGCAGGTGATCCGTACCCCGGCGACGTCGAACATCTGCTCACGAATACCGTCCGGCGTCAGGGGTATGCCCTTGCGCCGGCACTTGGCGACGATCGACTCGAACGACTTGAGCCGCGAACCCACGTGCTCGACGGGGTTGTAGTTCTGCATGTGCCGGAACTCGTCGCGCAGGATCGAGACCTTGGTCATGACCTCGTCGATCCCGAACTTGTAGGTCAGCACCAGGCGGCGAAGGTCGGCGACCAGCTGACGCAGCTCGGCAGGATCAGGCATCGGGCGTTCCCGGACGTCCTCTGGCAGCTTGCTCACGGGGTCCACCGTACGGCTTGCCAGCGGTCCCATGGGCTGAAAACCCCCATCCTTCCCCTGCCGAGGTAGTCGTCTGGCGAGGTAGTCGTCTGGCGAGGTAGTCACCCAGCGTGAGCTGAATGACTACCTCGCCAGGTGACTACCTCGGCAGGGGACTACCTCGGCGGGGGGTCAGCTGCCCGTGGACTCCTTCAGGCGGAGGAACGTGACGGAGTGCGGCGCGAAGTCGTACGTGAAAGCCGACCTCCCGGCCGACTCCGAGACGTCGAGCGTTGCCGTGCCCTCCTCGGGCACCACCCGTTCGGGCTGCGCCTTGGTGTTCATCGCCGACGGCGCCCCGCTCATCTCGATGACGTCGGCGGCTCCGTCCACCGCATATCCGTCGACGGAGACCGCCGTCCGGGCGACGGACTCGTACGGGTTGACGACCTTGAGCACCAGCTCGCCCGTCTCGGCGTCCCGCGTGACCACCTGGTACAGCGACTCGGTGGTCGGCTCGGAGTACTTCATCTGCAGCTCTCCGTCGAGGTAGAGCTCGACGGTCCGCCCGGAGACCACGACCTTCACGTGGTAGTCCCGTCCGGTCTCCATGCGGTGGCCCTCCACGGCCGCGACCTCGTTCGCCGAGCCGCCGTCGGCCCGCTGGAGGGCCTGGCGGGTGTTGTTCCACCCGCCGAGGTTCCACCAGTAGAAGTCGTCCTGGCCCCCGGCGGCGAACCCGACGAGGAACGCCTCGCTGCCGCTCAGCTTCCGGGCGTCGAGCTCCAGGGTGTAGTTGTCCCAGTCCTTGGCGTAGGCGTCGGTGATGATCGAGCGGGCGTCGGTGACGTTGCCCGCCGACTGCACGTACTCGCCGTCCGACACCGCCCACGAGCCGGCCTTCGGGTCCCACCGCGACGCGTCCTCGAACGAGTCCGAGAAGAGCACCTCGCCGGACTCGTTGTCCGTGACGGTCACGTCGTCGTAGGCGGCCGCCGTGTTCCACGTGGACAGGAAGACGCCGCCCGAGATGTCCGCAGGTGTCTCCTCAGGACCGTCGTGGGTGGACGGGACCACCTGGTCGCCGGTGTTCGTCATGAACATCTGCTGCGTCCAGTACGACGTCGAGCCCCAGGACTCGTCGTTGTCGAACCACATCATGTCCGGGGACCACTGGACGTGGTCCTCGTTGGCGAACATCGGTGCGTACGAGGCCAGCTCGACCAGGTCGGCGTTGCGCTCGATCCCGGTCATGTACGCCGCCTCCGACAGCGCGTTCGACCAGGCGTTGCCCCGGGAGGCGTACTCGCCGAGGAACACGTGCGGCCCCTCGCGGTCGTACGAGTCGTACCGTTCCGTGTTCGACAGGAACCACGACGGGTCGTTGTAGTAGTGCTCGTCGACCATCGCGACGCCCTGCTCACGGTTGAACTCCCAGAGCTCGTCGAACCGGGCGCCGGTGTCGTCCGGGCCGGAGTTGGAGATCACGGTGACCTCGGGGTGCGCGGCCTCGACGGCGTCCCGGAACCGCGGGAAGTTGGCCTCGAACGTGCGGGTGTTCTCCTCGTTGCCCAGGCCGATGTACTTCATGTCGAACGGCTCGGGGTGGCCCAGCGCGGCGCGCTTGGCGCCCCACTCCGTGTCCACGGACCCGTTGGCGAACTCGATGAGATCGACGGTGTCCTGCACCCACCGGTCGATACGCACGTCGTCCGTCATCTCGGGGATGGTGCTGCCGCAGCCGTTGGCGCCCACGGACAGCACGGGCAGCGGCGTCGCCCCCAGGTCCTCGGCGAACTCGAAGTACTCGAGGTAGCCCAGGCCGTAGGTCTGGTTGTAGCCCCAGAAGTTCCAGTTGGTCGGGCGCTCCTCGACCGGCCCGATGGTCTCCTTCCACTGGTAGGTCCGACGGCGGTCCGCGCCGTCCGACTCCAGGTACGTGTCGAAGGTGCCGACGTTGGTGACGCAGCCGCCGGGGAACCGCAGGAAGGACGGCTCCAGGTCGGCCACCTTCTGCGCCAGGTCCTCGCGCAGCACCGAGCGGCCGTTGACCGGGCCGTCCCACGTGTCGCGCGGGAACAGCGAGATCATGTCCAGGCGCAGCGTGCCCGCCGCACCGCCCGTCACCACGAGCCTGGCGTCGTTGGCGGCCCCGTTCGAGGTCAGCTTGGCGGTGTGCTTCTTCCACCGGTCACTGCCGTTGACCCGCACGGTCGTGGACGCGTACGTGGTCGCGCCGTCGGGCGACTCGAGGCTGACCCGGAGCTGCTGCGACCGGTCGCTGCGCGCGAACACCGAGAAGTCGTACTTCTTGCCCTTCCCGAGGGCGACACCCTCGTTGTAGCTCGCATTGCGCACGCCGACGCCGGGGCCGTCCGCCTCGACCGTCAGGTAGGCGCGGTTGGCGTCGTTCAGCCACTCGTCGCGGTCGGACTCCACGACCGCGGTCCCGCTCGACCCGCGCCGCTGCACGACGTCCCAGCCCGTCATACCGGTGAAGCTCGCGTTGTCCGTCGGCGCGAACTCGAACGACCGGTTGCGGACCAGCTCGGCGTACAGGCCGCCGTCCGCCGCGTAGTTGATGTCCTCGTAGAAGACGCCGTACAGGTCGTCGCTCATCTCGGTGCCCGCCGCCGCGGCGTCGACGTCGAGCGTGTGCTCCTGCACCGGGGTCTCCGCCGGCGGGTAGGCCGCCACCAGGCGCTCGCGCTCCTCCGCGGTGATCGGCAGGACGGTCCCGTGCCGGGGGCTGGCCGGCAGGGTCGCGTCGAGGTTGGCGGTCCACTCGCCACTGCTCAGGTCGTCGGACTCGAAGAGCATGTAGCCCTGACCACCGTGATAGCTCGGCTGGTCCTGCAGCAGGAACCAGCGGTCATCGGTGAGCGACGGGAACAGCGTGGGCCCCTCGCCCCCGGTGAACGTGCCGCCCCAGGGGTTCGGCTGCCCGAACCCGACGCGCTCGGTGATGAGGTCCCAGCCGTCGCCCTCCGTCACGCCCTGCGTGCGGCGCAGCTCGGTGGACGACTCCTGCCGCATCCCCATGTACGACTCGTCCTTGGTGAGGCGGTAGTAGACGCCGTCCTCCTCCTGGACCGTCGAGTCGATCATGCCGAGGCCGTCGCCCTGCGGCTCGTCGATCCACACCTGAGGCTCCGAGAAGGTCTCGAAGTCGGTGGTGGTCGCGTACAGCATGCGCTGGTACGACGTGCGGATGTCGCGCTCCGCCGGCGGGATGTCGGCCGGGTACAGGGCCGAGGCCCAGTAGACGACGAACTCCCCCGTCGCCTCGTCCCAGTACGCCTCGGGCGCCCACAGGTTGCCCGCGTTCTCGGGGGCGAGCTCGATCTCGCGCTGCTCGCCCCAGTTCACCAGGTCGGTGGACTCCCAGACCATGAGGGAGCGGCTGCCCGTCTCCTGGGCGTCCCCGAAGTTGCCGCCACCGTGGATCTTGAGGTCGGTCGCGAGCAGGTAGTACGTGCCGTCGTCGCCGCGGGTCAGGAACGGGTCGCGCAGCCCCTCGGTGCCGAGCGTGGAGGTGAGCACCGGATCGCCGCCGTTGAGCGTGGTCCACTCCAGCGGGTCCGGTCCGTTGGACACGGCGAACGAGATGGTCTCGCCGTCGGCGGCGGACTCGCCGGTGAAGTAGGGGAAGAAGTAGGCGGCGTGCTCGCCTTCGGCGACTGCGGGCTGGTCGGACGCCGCCGCGGGCATCGCGGGCATGGCTGCGGGCGTCGCTGCGGGCATCGCGGCCGCTGGAGCCGCCAACCCGACGGTGAGCGCGGCCGCCAGGATCGCCGTTCGGCGCCTCGACCATCTCTTCATCGTTGTACTCGTGGGCATCTCTGCTCCCTCTCTCACGTCATCGTGCGGATGGGTCTTGGAGCCACGTCATCTTCTGCGGACCACGCCATCTTCCACCGCTATGGGGGCGGTAGCGCAGAAGATGGCGTGGTCCGCGGAGGATCACATGGTGGGCCGGGGGCCGCTAGGTCTTGCGGAGGGTCAGTACGCGCTGGAGTGCGACGAAGATCAGCAGCAGCACGCCGATCACGATCTTGGTCCACCAGGAGCTGAGGGTGCCCTCGAAGGTGATGATGGTCTGGATCAGTCCGAGCACCAGCACGCCCAGCACGGAGCCGAGCACGAATCCGGTGCCGCCCGTCAGCAGCGTGCCGCCGATGACGACCGCCGCGATGGCGTCGAGCTCCATCGCGACGCCGGTCAGGGAGTAGCCGGACCGGGAGTACATGGCGAACAGCAGGCCGCCGAGGCCGGCGCACGTGCCGCTCACCACGTAGGCGAGCACCTTGGTGCGGGCCACGGGCAGACCCATGAGCAGGGCGGACTGCTCGCCGCCGCCCACCGCGTACACCGTGCGGCCGAACCGCGTGAAGTGCAGCACCAGGAAGCCGAGGCCCACCACGATCAGCGCGATGAGGACACCGGACGACATGCGCCACCCGCCGAAGATCTGCACCCAGCTCGCGAGCGAGACGAACGACGCGTCGTCGATGGCGATGGACTCGGGCGCGATGACGAAGCAGAGCCCGCGCGCGAAGAACATGCCCGCGAGCGTCGCCACGAACGGCTGCACCTGGAAGTAGTGCACCATCACGCCGTGCGCCAGGCCGATCACGGTCCCGGCGCCCACCGCGAGCGGGATCACCACGGCGGGCGGCCAGCCCGCCTGGAGCAGGGCCGCCGTGACCACCGTGGACAGTGCCAGCACCGACCCGACCGACAGGTCGATGCCGCCCGTGAGGATCACGAACGTCATGCCCACCGCGAGCACGATGAGGTGCGCGTTGTTGATGAACAGGTTGGAGATCACGGCCGGCGAGACGAAGTTGTCGTACCGGCTGCCGCCCACGATCAGCATGAGGGCCAGCACCACGAACGTGCCAACGACCGGCAGGTAGCGCCGGTCCAGCCGGGTCGGGATCTTCAGTGCGCGTGGGGCGCGGGTGGGGGCCGACGTCGTCATCGGGCCTTCACCTCCGTCGAGTCGGGGCGTGCGGCGGGCTGCGGCTCGGGCGGCGTCGTGGCGACCGGCCGGCGGGTGGCGGCCATGAGCCGCTCCCGCATCCTCGGTGACTGCAGCAGCGTCACCGCGATGACGACCAGGGCCATGAACAGCGGTGTGACCAGCGGCGAGATGCCGACCACGGTCACCGTCCGCTCCAGGGTGGCGATGACGAGCGCGCCCACCAGGGTGCCCGACAGGTTGAACTTGCCGCCCGAGAGCGCCGTCCCGCCGATCACCACCGCGAGGATGGCGTCGAGCTCGATGAACAGGCCGGCGTTGTTGGCGTCGGCCGCCATGGTGTCGGCGCTGATGAGCAGGCCCGCCAAGCCGGCGAACAGGCCGGACGCCGCGTACACCGTCCAGGTGAGCGTCCTCGACCGCACCCCGGAGAGGCGGCTCGCGGCGGGGTTGATGCCCGTCGCCTCCAGGAGCATGCCGAGCGCGGTGCGCCGCACCACGAACGCGACGACGGCGAACACGCCGAACGCGAGGACCGCCGCGACGGGCAGCCCGAACCAGAACCCGGAGCCCAGCACCTTGAACGGTCCGCTGTTGACGGTGGTGATCATGCCGCCCGTGATGAGCATGGCGACGCCGCGGCCCGCCGTCATCAGGATGAGCGTGGCGATGATCGGCTGGATGCCGAGCACCGAGACCAGGAACCCGTTCCACACGCCCAGCACCAGGCACAGCACAAGAGCCAGGCCCACGGCGATGAGCACCGTGACGGGGGAGTCCGGGCTGGGCGACGACGCGATGTACGACAGCGCCACGGCTCCCGAGACGGCGACCACCGCGCCGACCGAGAGGTCGATGCCGCGCGTGGCGATGACCAGGGTCATGCCGAGCGCGACGAGCAGGAGCGGCGCGGTGGTCCGCAGGATGTCGATCGGCGCGCCGAAGAGGTGGCCGTCCCGGACGGTGATCGCGAGGAAGCTCGGGCTGGCGACCGTGTTGGCGACCAGCAGGGCGATCAGGGCCGCCACAGGCCAGAACAGGTGGTGGCGCAAGAGGTTCGTCATGCCGCACCGCCACCGGCGATCAGTTCGACCACCTGGTCCATCGTGGCTCCTCCTCCGTCGATCTCCGCCACCTTGCGGCGGTCTCGCATCACGGCGATGCGGTGGGATATGCGCAGCACTTCCTCGAGCTCCGCCGAGATGAAGACGACCGACATGCCGTCGGCGGCCAGGTCGGCCACGAGCTTCTGGATCTCGGCCTTGGCGCCGACGTCGATACCGCGGGTGGGCTCGTCGAGGACGAGCAGCCGCGGAGCCGTCGCGAGCCAGCGGGCGAGCAGTACCTTCTGCTGGTTGCCGCCGGAGAGGTTCCGGAGCAGCGCCTCGGGATTGGCGGGTCGGATGCCCAGCTGCTCGATGTAGGAGGCGACCAGCTCGTCGACCTGCTTGCGCGGCAGGGGCCGCATCCACCCCCGCCGGGCCTGGAGGCCGAGCACGATGTTCTCCCGCACGGTCAGGCCGTCGACGACGCCCTCGCCCTTGCGGTCCTCGGAGGTGTAGGCGATGCCGAGGTCCATGGCCGCGCGCGGGGTCCGCAGCCGGGCGGGCTTCCCGGCCAGGCGGGTCTGGCCGGCGTCGGCCTTGTCGGCGCCGGTGAGCAGGCGGGCCAGCTCGGTGCGGCCCGAGCCGAGCAGGCCGGCGAGGCCCACCACCTCGCCCTGGTAGAGATCGAGGTCGAACGGCTGCACGGAACCCTTGCGGCCCAGGCCGACGACCTGGAGCAGCGGGGGCGTGCCGGCGGGCCGGCCGGCGTGCTCCGCCACGTCCTCCGCCGCCTCCAGCACGTCCATGGAGCGCCCGATCATGTGCTGCACGAGCTCGGAGGCCGGCAGGTCGGCCGTCACGTACTCGCCCACGAGGCGACCGTTGCGCAGCACGGTCATCCGGTCGGAGACCTCGTAGACCTGGTCGAGGAAGTGGCTCACGAACAGGATGGCCACACCTTCGTCGCGCAGCGCACGCATGACCGTGAACAGCTGCGCCACCTCGTCGGTGTCGAGGCTGGAGGTGGGCTCGTCGAGGATGAGCACCTTGCAGTCGCCCACGGTGGCGCGGCAGATCGCGACGAGCTGCTGCACCGCCAGCGAGTGCGAGCCGAGGGACGACGCCGGGTCGATGCTCAGGCCCATCCGCTTCAGGTGGGTCGCCGCCTCACGGCGCATCGCCCGCCAGTGGAGGCCGCCCAGCAGGCGTGGCTCCGCGCCGAGCATGATGTTCTCCGCGACCGTGAGGTTGTCGCAGAGGTTGACCTCCTGGTAGACGGTGCTCACCCCGTGCGAGCGCGCGTCGGCGGGACCAGTGAACCGGCGCTCGACGCCGTCGACGCGGATCGTTCCGGCCGTCGGGGAGTGAATGCCGGTGAGGGCCTTGATCAGGGTGGACTTGCCCGCGCCGTTCTCGCCCATGAGGGCGTGGATCTCGCCGGGGCGCAGGTGAAAGTCGACGCCGTCGAGGGCCTTGACCGGGGGAAACTCGACGCTGATGCCCGTCATCTCGACGACGGGCGGTGTTGTCTGCTGGGTCATCCTCGACCTTCCAACTCGAACCTTGGCTGTGGGCGTGACCGCCGCGCCCCGAACGGGACAGCGCGAGGGTCACGCCCACAGCCAGACAGGGGCCGTCAGTACGCGCGCGTTGGCAGCGCTTCCTTCGCCGCGGCCTGGTCGAACGCCTGGTCCTCGACCACGATGCGCTTCTCGACCTCCTCGCCGGCGATGACCTTCTGGGCCACCTCCGCCAGGTCCGGCCCGAGCAGCGGGTTGCACTCGACGATGTAGTTGATCTTGCCGTCGACGAGCGCCTGCATCCCGTCCTTGACGGCATCGATGGTGACGATCTTGATGTCCTTGCCCGGTTCCATGCCGGCGGCCTCGATGGCCTCGATGGCGCCGAGGCCCATGTCGTCGTTGTGGGCGTAGACGAGGTCGATGTCGTCGTGCTTGTTGAGGAAGCCCTCCATGACGGTCTTGCCCTCGGCCCGCGTGAAGTTGCCCGTCTGGCTGTCGATGATCTCGATGTCCGAGCCCTCGATGGCCGTCGCGAACCCTTCCTTGCGGTCGATCGCCGGGGCCGCACCCGTGGTGCCCTGCAGCTCGACGGCCTTGTAGCCCTCGCCGTCGTACTGCTCGACGACCCACTCGCCGGCTGTCTCCCCCTCCTTGACGAAGTCCGAGCCGATGAACGACTCGTAGAGGGTCTCGTCGCTCGAGTCGACGGCGCGGTCGGTGAGGATCACGGGGATGCCCGCCGACTTGGCCTCCTGGAGCACGGCGTCCCAGCCGGTCTCGACCACCGGGGAGAACGCGATGACGTCCACCCCCTGCGTGATGTAGGAGCGGATCGCCTGGATCTGGTTCTCCTGCTTCTGCTGCGCGTCGGAGAACTTGAGCTCGAAGCCGTTCTCCGCGGTGATCGTGTCCTGGATGGACTGGGTGTTCGCGGCCCGCCACCCCGACTCGGCGCCCACCTGCGAGAACCCGAGCGTGATGACGCCGTCATCGCCGGCAGCCGGCTCGCCGCCGCCACCGGTCTGGGTGCCGGCGTCCGAGCTGCACGCGCCGAGCGTGAACAGCGCGGCCGCCGACACCGCGGCCAGGACGGTACGGGTGAGGGTAGTGCGTGCCATGTCTCCTCCTTGAGATCCCACACCACTGCGTGCGGGTGTTAGCGGCGTGTTTGCCCGAGTGGAATGTTAGCGCTCACATGGGCCGGATCGGTAGTTGTCGGAGTCACATTCCAGTAACGGAGTCTGCCCTTTTTCCCCTTGAAGGGGAATAGTCGGAATCGCGTGGCGCTCAGCGGATCTCGAAACCCGTGAGTCCCCGCGGCGCGACGTCGCGCACGTCGACCGCGGTCACGACGGCGTGCCGCGGGCCGTGCCGCATCCAGTCCAGGACGTCACCGACCGCGGCGGGTGCCCCTTCGAGCACCGCCTCCACCGTGCCGTCACCGGTGTTGCGGGCCCAGCCGCACAGTCCGGCGGCCGCGGCTCGCCGCTCCAGGTGGTAGCGAAAGCCGACGCCCTGCACCCGGCCGCTCACCACGACGTGCCGTGCGATCAAGGTGTCCATGCACCCATCGTCACCGATCCGGCGCCGTCTCTCCCGCCGCGCGAGCGGGACCGGCGGCTGGTCGGGTGCGGGCCGGCTGTCGCCTGGACAGCACTTCGGCAACAGCCGGCCCGCACTCGACGTGGTGGGGTCAGAAGCCCTGGGCCAGGCGGTAGTACGCCGCGTTGTGGCGCACCTGGTCGGCGAAGCCGCGGCGCGTCGTGCCCTCGTCGATGACCAGCAGCTCTGTGCGGGCGATGTCCGCGAAGACCTCGAACGCCTCGATGCCCGCGGCGGTCGACATGACGGTGTGGTGCGCGCCGCCCGCCGTCAGCCACGACTCGGCGGAGACCTCGAACGACGGCCGCGGCGCCCACATCGCACGGGCGACCGGCAGGTTCGGCAGGTCGCGCGGCGGGGTCACGACGTCGACCACGTTGGCAGTCAGGCGGAACCGGTCGCGCATGTCGGCGAGCGAGACCACGACGGCGCCCTCGACGGCGTCGGCCGAGAAGACCATGCGCACCGGGTCCTCCTTGCCGCCGATGCCGAGCGGGTGGATCTCGATGCGCGGCGTCGAGGTGGTCAGCGAGGGGCAGACCTCCAGCATGTGCGCGCCGAGGATCAGCTCGTTGCCCGGGGTGAGGTCGTAGGTGTAGTCCTCCATGAGGCTCGCGCCGCCGGGGAGCCCCTCGCCCATGACCTTGGCCGCGCGGACGAGGACCGCCGTCTTCCAGTCGCCCTCGGCGCCGAAACCGTAGCCCTTCTCCATCAGGCGCTGGACCGCCAGGCCGGGCAGCTGGCGCAGGGCGCCCAGGTCCTCGAAGTTGGTGGTGAACGCCTTGGCGCCGACCGACTCGAGGAAATCCTCCAGCGCGAGCTCCTGGCGAGCGGCGTAACGCAGCGAGTCGTGCCGCTCGCCGCCGGCCCGCAGCTCCGGGGCGACGTCGTACTTCTCCTCGTACTCCGCGACCACCTCGTCGACGGCGGCCTCCTCGACGGCGTCCACCGCCGCGACCAGGTCGTTCACGCCCCAGGTGTTCACCGAGACGCCGAACCGCAGCTCCGCCTCGGTCTTGTCGCCCTCGGTGACCGCGACGTTGCGCATGTTGTCGCCGAACCGGACCAGCTTGAGCTCGTGCGTGGCGGCCCAGCCGGCCGCGCCGCGCACCCAGGTGCCCACGCGGCGGGTGACGGCCGGGTTGGAGACGTGCCCCACCACCGTCGTCCGCGCCACGCCGAGCCGCGTCGCGATGTACGCGTACTCGCGGTCGCCGTGCGCGGCCTGGTTGAGATTCATGAAGTCCATGTCGATGTCGTCCCAGGGGAGCTCGACATTGGCCTGCGTGTGCAGGTGCAGCAAGGGCTTGCGCAGCGTGTCCAGGCCCGCGATCCACATCTTGGCGGGGCTGAAGGTGTGCATCCAGGTGACGACGCCCAGCACGTGGTCGGCGCTGTTGGCGTCGAGCATGGCCCGGCGGATCGCCGCCGAGTCCTTGAGGACCGGCTTCCACACGACCTTGACGGGCACGTCCGACGACGCGTCCAGCGCCCGGGCCACCTCCTGCGACTGCTCGGCGACCTGGGCGAGGGTCTCCTCGCCGTAGAGGTCCTGGCTCCCGGTGAGGAACCAGACCTCTCGGTCCGCGTAGGGCTTGGTGCTCATGCCTGTCCTTCCGTGGCGGTCGCGGCCTGCTGGCCGTAGACGTTCTGGTAACGGTCGTAGAGGGAGTCGATGTGCTGCTGGTCGATCGGCACGGGCTCGCCGAGCTGCCGGCTGACGTGCACCGTCCGGGCGACCTCCTCGACCATCACGGCCGCCTTCACGGCGGCCCGCGCGTCCTTGCCGATGGTGAACGGACCGTGGTTGCGCATCAGCACGGCGGGGCTGCGGTGCCCGGTCAGCGTCTCGACGATGCCGCGGCCGATCGAGTCGTCGCCGATGATCGCGAACGGGCCCACGGGCACGGGCCCGCCGAACTCGTCGGCCATCATCGTGAGCACGCACGGCACCTCCTCGCCGCGTGCGGCCCAGGCCGTCGCGTACGTGGAGTGCGTGTGCACCACGCCGCCCACCTCGGGCATGTGCCGGTACACGTAGGCGGCGGCCGCGGTGTCCGACGACGGCGACCGCGTGCCCTCCACCAGGCTGCCGTCCAGGTCGCAGACCACCATGCTCTCGGGGGTCAGGTCGTCGTAGGAGACGCCGGAGGGCTTGATGACGAAGAGGTCGGCGCTGCCGTCCGGAACGTCGGGGTTCGGCACGCGCTGGGAGACGTTGCCCGCCGTCCAGACCACCAGGTCCCAGCGGGGCAGCTCGGCATGCAGGTCCGAGACGACGACACGCACGCGCGCCACCTCGTCCCGGACCGCCTGCGAGTAGTCGGCCAGGGTCTTGCTGCTCATCAGTCGCTCTCCTGCGTCGTGTCTCGGTTGCGGAGCGCCCCGACGGCGGCGCGCTCGATCGCCAGGCCGGCGCTGTAGCGCTCCAGAAAGGCGGAGAATCCCGCCACGTCGTCGGCATCGGGCTCGACCACATCGATCGCGGCGTCCGCGAACACCTCGGCGTCCAGGTAGGCGCCGAGGTCCTGCTCAGGGGCGGGCGAACCCGCGGCGGACGCCCGGTAGGCGGCGAGCACCGCGATACCCCAGGCACCGCCCTCGCCCGCCGTCCGGCCCACGGCCACCGGCGCGCCGAGCGCCGCGGCCAGCAGGCGCTGGGCCACGCCCTCGGTCTTGAACAGGCCGCCGTGGGCGAACATCGCGTCCAGCTCGACCCGCTCCTCTGCCAGCACGCGCATGCCGAGGCTGAGCGTGCCGAACACGCTGTAGACCTGTGTCCGGGCGAAGTTGCCCAGGGTGAGCCGGCTGTCGGGCGTGCGCGTGAACAGCGGACGCCCTGCCTCCAGGCCGGTGATCGGCTCGCCGGAGAGGTAGTTGTACGCGAGCAGGCCGCCGCCGTCGGCGTCGCCGTCCAGGGCCGAGCGCAGGAGCGCCTCGAAGACCGCCTCCGGCTCCGCCGGCTGCCCCAGGGCGCCGGCGAACTGGCCGAACAGCTCGGCCCAGGCGCCCAGCTCGCTGGCCCCGTTGTTGCAGTGCACCATCGCGACGAGGTCACCGGCCGGCGTGGTCACGAGATCCAGCTCCTCGTGCACCCGCTCCAGGGCCTTCTCCAGGACCACCATCGCGAAGATGCTGGTCCCAGCGCTCACGTTGCCGGTCCGCGGGGCCACGGAGTTGGTGGCCACCATGCCGGTACCGGCATCGCCCTCGGGCGGGCACAGCGGGATGCCTGGCCGGAGCGTGCCGGTCGGGTCCAGCAGCGCCGCCCCCTCCTCGGTCAGCGCGCCGGCGTCGGCGCCCGCCGGAAGAACACGCGGCAGGAGGCCCGCGATGTCCCGGCCGGGGCCGCGGTCGCCCACCAGCTCGTCGAACTGACCGAGCATCCGCCCGTCGTAGTCCCTCGTCACCGGATCGATCGGGAACATGCCGGAGGCGTCGCCGACGCCGAGCACCTGCTGCCCGGTCAGGCGCCAGTGCACGTACCCCGCCAGCGTGGTGAGGTGCCGCACCTGCGACACGTGCGGCTCGTCGTCGAGGACCGCCTGGTACAGGTGGGCCACCGACCAGCGCAGCGGGACATTGTACCCGAACAGGCCGGTCAGCTCGACCGCGGCCCGCTCGGTGCTGGTGTTGCGCCAGGTGCGGAACGGCACGAGCAGCTCGCCGGCGTCGTCGAACGCGAGGTAGCCGTGCATCATCGCCGAGACGCCGATCGCGCCGAACGTCGCCGGCCGCACGCCGTACCGCCGCTCGACGTCGGCCAGCAGCGCGGCGACAGCGTCCTGCAGCCCGGACCAGACGGCGTCCAGGGAGTAGGTCCACGTGCCGTCGACGAGCTGGTTCTCCCAGTCGTGGCTGCCGCTCGCCAGCGGCGCATTGTCCGGGCCGACGAGACATGCCTTGATCCGGGTGGAGCCGAGCTCGATGCCGAGAGCCGTCCGCCCCTGCTCGATCGCCTCCTGGAGACCGGCGAGCCGTCCAGCCTCTTCGTCCTGCCGCTCCACCATCGTGGGCCGCTCCGTCCTGCCCGCATCGTCGCGAGGCGTCGTTCGTGTCGCCGTCGGTCGGCCGGCACGGTCAGTCGACCGTTACCCGCCCACGGCGATGTTAGCGCTCACACGATACGTTACGACAGTCGGGTACGGACAGGTCCGCCTCGACCTCGACCTGGGGTACCGAACCGGGCTCGGTGCGGTACCCCGGGTCATGGCCGGAGCGGACCCCTGGTGCGGCGGCCCGGCCCTCGAGAGGGCCCGGGGCGAGGTCAGCCGTCCACCGTGAAGCCCTGCTCCGTGCCGTACCGCACGTTCTCGGCCTGCCAGGCGGCGAGACCGTCCAGCAGCGACGTCTTGTCGAGGTAGGCCTGGCCCACCGTGTCCGAGAAGATGCTGTTCGCGTACGACTGCCACGGCAGGTAGCGCCAGCCCTCGACCACGTCATCCGCGCCGGAGGCGAGCACCTCGTTGATCTTCTGACCACCGAAGTACTCGGACTCGTAGCCGAGGAACTCCTCGGAGCCAAGCTCCGCGACGGTCGCGGGGAACCCGCCCGTCTCCATGAACACGCGGATGCTCTCCGGATCGCTGTTGAGCCACTTGAGGAAGCCCGCCGCGAGCACCTTGTCATCGGAGCCGGCCGGGATCACGTCCGCCGAACCGCCGTTCTCGGCGTTGACCGGGGTCCCGTCGTAGGTCGGCATGGGGGCGACCCGCCAGTCGCCATCACCCTCGGGGACGCCGTCCTCGAAGATTCCGGGCATCCAGGCCCCCACCACCATCGAGGCGATCGAGCCGTCCCCGAGCGCCTGGTACCACTCGTCGCTCCAGCCGGTGATGTCCGACATCAGTTCCTCGTCGATCAGCTGCTGGTACGTCTCGGCCCATTTCACCGTGCCCTCGTCGGCGAGGTCGATCGTGACGCTGTCCCCCTCGACCTGGAACGGCTGGCCGCCGGCCTGCCAGATCAGCGACGTGACGGTGCCCGGCCCGTTCCCGTCGTCGTTGAAGAGGAACTTGTCGGGATCCGACTTCTTCAGCTTCCGCGCCTGCTCGATGTACTCGTCCCAGGTCGTGGGCACCACGAGGTCGTTCTCCTCGAAGACCTTGGCGTTGTAGAACAGGGCCATCGGGCCCGAGTCCTGGGGCAGCCCCCAGAGGCCCTCACCGAGGGCGACGGAACCCCACGTCGACGGCGTGTAGAGGTCCTCGAGCTCGCCCAGGCCGTACCCGGACACGTCGGTGAGCTGGCCTGGGAGCTGGAACTGCGGCACCGACTGGTACTCCAGCTGGGCCACGTCCGGGATGCCCTTGTCTGCGGCGATGGCGTTCTGCAGCGCCGTGTTGTGCTCCTCGGCGCCCTGGGTGTCCGTGAGGTTCACGGTCATGTTCGGGTACGCCTTCTCGAAGGCCTCGATCTGCTTCTCGGCCTGCGGCGTCCACGTCCAGTAGTCGATGGTGCCGCCCTCTTCGAGGGCCGCCTCGATCTCCTCGGCGGTCGCCTCTTCGCCGGTCCCTCCTCCGCCGTCACCGGCCCCGGAGCAGGCCGCGAGGCTGCCTGCCAGCACGGCGGCCATGGCGCCCGCCGCGATCCGGCCGTTACGTGTGATGCTCATGATTCCTCCTCCTTGAGGTAGTTCATCTTGAAGCGGCTCATCCCTTCACTCCCCCGGCGCTCAGACCGGACTGCCAGTAGCGCTGCAGCAGCAGGAACGCCGCGACGATCGGCAGGATGGTCAGCACCGCACCCGTGATGACCAGGTGGAACACCGGCGTGGCTCCCACGCCGGTCGCGTCGGCGTTCCAGCTCGCGAGCCCGATCGCGAGGGGGAACAGGTTCCGGTCGGACAGCATGATCAGCGGCAGAAAGTAGTTGTTCCAGGTGGCGACGATCGCGAACAGCGCGACGGTCACGATGCCGGGCGCGAGCAGACGCAGTGAGATCGTGAAGAACGTGCGCCACTCGCTCGCGCCGTCGACCCGCGCGGCCTCGAGCAGCTCCGTGGGTATGGCCTCCACGGCGAACACCCACATCAGGTACAGCCCGAACGGGGAGACCAGGGTGGGCAGGATGACCGACCACATCGTGTTGGTCAGGCCGAGCTGACTGAACATGAGGAACGTCGGCACGGCGAGCGCCGCGCCCGGCACCGCGACCGCGCCGATCACGGTGGCGAACACCGCCGAGCGTCCCCTGAACCGGTACTTCGCCAGGCCGTAGCCCCCGAGCGTCGCCAGCAGGGTGGCTCCGCCGGCACCCGCCACGACGTAGACCACGGTGTTCCCGAACCAGCGCACGAAGACGCCGTCCTGGTAGGTGAGCACCGCGGCGATGTTGTCGAAGAGCGCGAACGGTCCCGCCGGCCACAGGCCGAAGGAGTCGGCTAGCGCCTCCTGCGTCTTGGTGGAGCTGACGAGCAGCCACCACAGCGGTGCGAGCGAGTAGACGACCAGCCCTGCCATGAGCAGGGTGAGGACCACGGACTTGCGCGGTCGCGAGAAGGAGTGCGCCATCAGCTGTCCCTCCTGGTGCCCCTGAGCTGGACCACGTAGGCGATCACCGCGGTCAGCACGCCCATGATGATCGCGACGGTCGCCGCGTAGTTGACCTGCTGGCCGAGGAAGCTGAGGTTGTAGGCGTACATGTTGGGCGTGTACGACGACGAGATGAGCGTCGGCGCGAGGACCTTGAGGATGTTCGGCTCGTTGAAGAGCTGGAAGCTGCCGATGATCGAGAAGATGGTCGCGATCACGAGCGCCCCGCGCAGCGCCGGGAGCTTCACCGCTCTGATCACCCGCCACTGGCCGGCACCGTCGATCGCCGCCGCCTCGTAGAGCTCTCCGGGCACCGTGCGCAGTGCGGAGTAGAGGATGAGCATGTTGTAGCCCACGAACTCCCACGTCACGATGTTGCCGATCGCGACGAGCATCCATTCCTTGGAGAAGGGCGCGAGCAGCTGCGAGCCCGCCGCCTCGTTGATCCAGCCGACGAGCCCGATCCGGTCGCCGTACAGGAACCCCCACATCAGGACGGCGACGACGCCGGGCACCGCGTAGGGCACGAACAGCGCGATCCGCGTGAAGCGTTTGCCGAACAGCCGTCCGCTGTCGATCACGAGGGCAGCGGCCAGGGCTACCGCGAGCATGATCGGCACCTGCACCACGAGGAACAGGAGCACCCGGCCCGCGCCGTCCCAGAACTTGGGGTCCGTGAACGCGGCGGAGTAGTTCGCCAGCCCCACGAACTGGTTGCCGCCCATGAGCTGGTTGCGGAACAGGCTGAGGTACAGCGAGTAGAGCACGGGGGCGAGGAACGCGAAGGCGAACGCCACCATGAACGGCGTGATGAAACTCCAGCCTGCCGCGGAGACGCGGTGGCTCGGTAGGCGGCGGCCTGGCACGGGCGGCACCTCTCCCCGGACGACGGCGTCCGGAATCGCCTGGACTTCGATGTCCTGGAACGCGCCGGGCGGCGCTGCCCGACGACGGAATGTGAACGTAAACATCTCCGTGCGCGGTGACTCTGCCACCCTCACGGAAGGCTGTCAACGGCCCTGGCCACGGTCGCGGGCGCGTGGTGGGAGGCGCGCGGCGCTCAGCCCAGCGGGGCGTTCCCGCCCAGCAGTGCCCAGGCCATCACCCCGGTGTCCTGGCCCACCTCGATCGCGCAGTGCGCCGCGTACGCGAGCCAGACCGAACCGCTCCGGGCCTGCACCCAGCCCAGCAGCAGGCCCACCAGCCCGGTGCTCAGCACCGCCACCGGATCGACGACCAGCCCGTCGGCGGTGAGCACCAGGCCGTGCCAGAGCCCGAACCACACCGTCGTCAGGACCAGCCCCCAGCCGACGTCCGCGCCGAGGAATCGCCAGGGGGTTCCGCAGGCACGGTCGAGCACGGCCAGCATCGCGCCCCGCACGAGCAGCTCCTCGCCGAGGTTGGCGTGCCCCACGTCGAACAGGAAGCGCTCGGTGTCCATCGGGTCGGGTGGTGCGCCGGCGTCGGCCAGGTTCCACAGGGAGAGCAGGGCGAACCCTGCGAACAGCCCCACCACCACCCAGCCCGCGGCCCGCCAGCCTGGACGCGGCCGCAGGCCGAGTCCCGCCTCCTCGCGCGCCCACGGTCCGAGGGCCAGGAAGAGAGCGACCAGCCAGAGCACCTCGACCGTCTTGCCCTGCCAGTTCCAGTCGAGCCCCGTACCGAGCACCTCCGGCAGGCCGAGCGCCCACCGGCTGCACGCGATCAGGACGGCGAGGACCGCGACGACCCGCAGGGCGCCCGGCCGGCGCCACAGCGCGACTGCCAGGAGCGGGCCGGCGACGGCGAGCGTGAGCGCCGCGTCAGCGAGGCCGACCGCGCCGGACCGCAGCACCGCGACGGGTCCGGCGAACGCACCCACCAGGACCGTCGCCACCGCGAGGACCACGAGCACCGGCCCCACCCAGCGCCAGGTGTCCACCGGCCCCGTCCGTACGGTGACGGTGTTCTGCGGTGGGCGTACGGTCATCGGCAGGTGTGTTCCTTCGTCTCGGTGTCGCGTCGGCGCGGCGTCGGCGCGGCGTCGGCGCGGCGTCGGCGCGGCGTCGGCGCGGCGTCGGCGCGGCGCGGCGTCGGCGCGGCGTCGGCGCGGCGTCTCAGTGGCGCGGCGCGGCCGCGCTCCGGCGCACGACCAGCTCGGGCTCGATCAGCTCCGCGGCGGGTTTGCCGCCGTCCACCGCGGCAAGGAGCAGCGCCACGCTGCGCCGGCCCAGGTCGACGAAGGGCTGGCGCACGGTCGTCAGCGGCGGGATGAAGTGCCCTGAGCCGTCGACGTCGTCGAACCCGACCACGGAGACGTCGTCCGGCACCGAGACGCCGCACTCCCAGAACGCCCGCAGCAGGCCGAGGGCGAGCTGGTCGTTGGCGGCGAAGACCGCCGTGGGGCCGGAGCCCGCCTTGACCCGCTGTGCCAGGTCGAGGCCCACCAGGTAACCGCGGTCCGCGGTCCAGCCCGCCACCACCGGCTCCGGTACGGGAAGCCCACGCTCGGTGAGGACGGCACGCCAGGACTCCTCGCGCTCGATGGCGTCCAGCCAGTCCGGCGGGCCCGCGACGTGCAGGATCCGCTCGTGGCCCAGCTCGATCAGGTGCTCGACGGCGAGCCGCGCCCCGGCCCGCTGGTCCACGGCCAGCGGGATGGTCGGCACCTCGGGCTTCAGGTCCCGCGCCGCGATGATGACCACCGGGACGGGCGCCTGGAACGACTCCACCGCGTCGGCGACATCCGTGTGCGGCGCGATGACCACGATGCCCTCGACCGCCTGGTCCATGAAGTGCTCGAGCGCCTTGTGCATGGTCTCGGCGTCGTACCGGCGCAGGGTCGCGACGCTGACGTACCAGCCCTGCTCGCGCGCGGCCTCCTCGACGGCGATGAGCGTGCTCGACGGGCCGAACAGCGGCGAGCCGGTGGTCACCACGCCCACGGTGGTCGACCGCGCCGTGACCAGGGCCCGCGCGGCACTGTTGCGGCGGTAGCCGAGCTGGGCGATCGCATCGAGCACCTTCTCGCGTGTCGCCGGGCGCACGCTCCTGTGCCCGTTGAGCACGCGCGAGACGGTCTGGTGGGACACGCCGGCGAGCGCGGCGACGTCGGCCATGGCCGGCGGCCGCGTCGTCGCGGGTCGAGAGATGGTCACGGAAGGAATCATCCACCCAGCGCGTCGGCACGGTCACGTGCGGCGGCCGCGGCGGCCAGGAACGAAGCGCGCACCCCGCCGTCGTCCAGCGCGCGCAGAGCGGCGGCGGTCGTGCCGCCGGGCGAGGTGACCTTCTCGCGCAGCAGCACGGGGTGCTCCCCCGACTCGTCCATGAGGCGGGACGCGCCGAGCAGGGTCTGGACGGCGAGTCGGCGCGCGACGTCGCGCGTCAGGCCGAGGAGGACGCCCGCCTCGGCGAGCGCGTCGGCCACGTAGAAGACGTACGCCGGCCCGGACCCGGAGATCGCGGACACGGCGTTCAGGTCCTTCTCGGCGGCGCGGACCACGGCGCCCGTGCCGGCGAACAGGTGCTCCACGGCCTCGAGGTGCGCCTCCGTGGCGGCGGCACCCGGTGCGATGGCCGTGATGCCGGCACCGATCGCGGCGGGCGTGTTGGGGACCGCCCGCACGACGGGGGTGTCCGCGGGCAGCCGCTGCTCGTAGAACGCGGCGGGGTGGCCGGCCGCGACGGTGACCACCACGGCCCCGGGTTCGACCACGGACGCGATCTCGTCGAGCAGCGCGCCGACGTCCTTGGGCTTCACTCCGACGAGGACGAGGCCCGCGCCCCGCACGGCCGCCACGTTGTCGCTGGTGGTGGCCACCTGGTAGGTCTCACGCAGGTGCTGGGCCTTGGCCTCGGTCCGCACGGTGGCGACGACGTCAGCCGCCGCCCAGCCCGCCGAGAGCGCACCCGCGAGCACCGCCCCGCCCATGTTCCCGGCCCCGAGGACCGCAAGTCGCTGGTTCACGGCGCCATTGTGCCCCGCGCGGCTCGCCGCCGGCCCCGTCCGGCCGGAATCCGTCACAGCGGGAAGGCCGCGTAGAAGTCCTCCATGGTGTCGGCAGGACCCGTCGCCTGCAGCACCGCGGTGCCGTTCTGCCAGACGACCACTACCTTTCCGTCCTTGGCAGGCATGACCGCGTACTGCCCGACCACCTTCTTGCCGACCTTCACGTCACCCTCGCGCTCGGCCTCGCCCGCCGCCTTCGTCCAGGCGGCGGCGGCCTGGGCCGCCTCGTCCGACGTCGCCCACTGGCCGGCCCGGAGCGCCACCTCACCGGAGCCGCCGTCGGAGTACTCCGCGTCCCAGACCTCGAGCGCGCCCTGCTCCTCCTTGACCTTGCCCGCCTCGGTGTACGAGCCGAGCGCGAACCGCAGCACGCTGGACGGGAGCGCCTTCTGGAAGGCGGTCTCGTCGCCGCTGCGGTCCATCGCCTTGACCGTCGGCGTCGGGGCCGGCGCGGTGACCGTCACCGTGGGCACGGGCTGCGGCGTCGCCTCGGCCCGCCAGAAGCCCGGCCACACGAGGCCGCCGACGAGGACCACGACGAGCACGATGACGAGCAGGCCGACGACAGCTACCAGGCGACGGCGGCGGTACACGGCGGGCGAGGCCTTCCTCGCGCCCTGCCTCGCCACCGATGCTGTCGCGCCGGTGCGCGGTGTGTTCGCGCGCTGGTCGGTCATGTCTGGCTCCCCCGTACTCCGGCCACCGGGTACGTCACGGTGGCTCAGTTGGCACCTTATGGTGCGCCACTGACATCCGCCCGTAGGCACGCCCGGACGGGCCCGGCACGGGGTCGGGACGGGACTACGCCCGTGCGGTCGCCTGGCGTAGCGGCAGCAGGACGGCGAACGCCGCCGCCGAGACGGCGAACGCGGCGAGCAACCCGCCGGTGTACGCGGTGAGGCCGCCGGCCCACGGCAGGCCGGTCCAGGTGTGCCCCTCCGTCGCCGCGGCGGCCAGCACGGACAGCCCGGCGGTGGGCACGGCGACGACACCGAGGACGGTGGCGACCAGCCGTGTCGGGACGTCGGCCCGGGCGCCGGGGTCGTCGTCGGGCAGGTCGGCCCACCGTGCCGGCGCCACGGCGCACGCCAGCGCGGCCCACGCCACGACCACGAGCACCGCCGCGACGACGTCGGACGGGCGGTGCCAGCGGTCACCGAGCGTCGCGAGACCTATCGCACCGGCGGCGACCGCACCCCCGAGCGCCGTCAGCGGCCGCCAGGCACGCGGCGCGACGAGAAGCAGCGCCGCCCAGGCCGCGACGACGACCGTGACATGACCGCTCGGCAGGGTGTTGACGTCGCGGTTCCACTCGCCGACGAGGCCCGTGCGGTAGAACACCCCGTCCTTGATCACCTGCGTGGTCAGGTTCGACCCGACGATCACCACGGCGGCCGCGAGAGTGGCCCCCCAACGACGACGCAGCAGCCCGATCCCGCACACCAGGACGGACCCGGTCAGGAGCCACGGCAGCGAGCCCAGCAGCAGCACCGGCTCCACCAGCGGGTTGACGACGTCCTGGAACCGGTCGGCCGTCTCGAAGACCCGCTCCTCGACCCGCTGACCCGGCCACGTGGTGACCATCGCCCACCACACGAGCCAGGTCCCCACCGCCGCTCCTACGGCCACGACGAGCGCTGCGGCACGGGGCGCGCGGCGGTCGGTGGGGCGCGGGGGCGTCATGGGGTACGGGCCGGTACGCGGCGCTCCGCGACTCACCTGGCGCCCGTCGGATACCGGCATGGACGCAAGGTACCCCGGCCGTGTGGGTGGCGGCACGTACGGTGGCGCCCGTGACCTCATCGACCTCCAAGCGGGCCCGGCCCGCGTACCGCTGTGCCGAGTGCGGCTGGACCACCGTGAAGTGGGTCGGCCGCTGCGGTGAGTGCCAGGCCTGGGGCACCGTGTCCGAGGACGGGCCCGCGGCGACCGGGCCCCGCACGGCCACCGTGTCCCCCGCGCGCGAGCCCGCACGCCCCATCGGCGACATCGACGTCGAGTCGGCGCGCGCCAACCCCACCGGTGTCGGCGAGCTCGACCGGGTGCTCGGCGGCGGGCTCGTGCCCGGCGCCGTCATCCTGCTCGCCGGCGAGCCCGGCGTCGGCAAGTCGACCCTGCTGCTCGACGTCGCGAGCAACGTGGCCGACGGCGCTTTGGGGCCCGACGGGTTCGAGTCGCCCCGCACCGTGCTGTACGTGACCGGTGAGGAGTCCGCCGGCCAGGTGCGGCTGCGTGCGGAGCGGATCGGCGCACTGTCGCCCACCCTGCTGCTCGCCGCGGAGACCGACCTGGGGACGGTGCTCGGCCACCTGGAGGCCAACCAGCCGGACATGCTGATCGTGGACTCGGTGCAGACCATCGCGTCCGCGCAGGTCGACGGCGCCCCGGGCGGTGTGTCGCAGGTCCGTGAGGTCGCGGGGGCACTGATCGCAGTCGCCAAGGGACGGCAGATCCCCACGATCCTCGTGGGCCATGTGACCAAGGACGGCTCCGTGGCCGGCCCCCGCACGCTCGAGCACCTGGTGGACGTGGTCTGCCAGTTCGAGGGTGACCGGCACTCGCGCCTCCGCATGATCCGGGCGGTGAAGAACCGGTACGGCCCGACGGACGAGGTCGGCTGCTTCGACCTGTCGGAGGACGGGATCGTGGGGCTGCCGGACCCGTCAGGCCTCTTCCTCTCGCACGCCGGGTCCGGTGTGGCCGGGTCGTGCATCACCGTCACCCTGGAGGGGCGGCGCCCCCTCGCCGTCGAGGTGCAGGGACTCGTGGCCCCGAGCCCGCTGAACAACCCGCGTCGCGCGACCAGCGGTGTCGACTCCAGCCGGCTCGCCATGATCCTGGCCGTGCTCCAGCGGCACGGCGGCCTCCGGCTCGCCGATCAGGACGTCTACGCCTCGACCGTCGGCGGCGCCCGGATCACCGAACCGGCGTCCGACCTCGCTGCCGCGCTGGCCCTCGTCTCCGCACGGACGGGCCGGCCCTTGCCCGGGGCCACCGTAGCCGTCGGCGAGGTGGGGCTGGCCGGCGACCTGCGCCCGGTCGCCGGACTGGACCGTCGCCTGGGCGAGGCCGCACGGCTGGGCTTCGCGAACGCCGTGGTGCCGCACGGGACCGGCGTCAAGGCGCCCGAGGGGCTCCAGCTCGTCGAGGCGGCGCACATCCGCGACGCCGTCGAGTGGGCGCAGTCCACGGGCCGCGGAACCGCCCGCGGCTCGGACGACAGGTGACCGGCTTGTGAAACGAACTGCTTGTGACCCGGCGCACAGCGTAGGATTTCTCCGTGGCCACCACCTCCTCGCACACTGACGAGCTGCTCCGGGAGACCCTGGCCGCCGTCGCGCCCGGAACCGAGCTCCGCGACGGACTCGAACGCATCCTGCGCGGCCGGACCGGCGCGCTGATCGTGCTCGGACTCGATCCGGTGGTCGAACAGATCTGCTCCGGCGGCTTTTCGCTCGACGTCGACTTCTCGGCCACTCGCCTGCGCGAGCTGTCCAAGATGGACGGCGCGGTGGTGCTCGACCGGGCCGCCACCCGTATCCGCAAGGCCGCCGTGCAGCTGCTGCCCGACCCGACCATCGAGACCACCGAGTCCGGCACCCGCCACCGCACGGCCGAGCGGGTCGCCAAGCAGACCGGCTTTCCCATCATCTCCGTGAGCCAGTCCATGCGGATCGTCGCCCTGTACGTCGGCGGCCAGCGGCACGTGCTGGAGGACTCCGACACGATCCTCGGCCGGGCCAACCAGGCCCTCGCGACGCTCGAGCGGTACCGCGCCCGGCTCGACGAGGTGTCCGGCACGCTCTCAGCGCTGGAGATCGAGGACCTGGTCACCGTGCGCGACGTCTGTTCGGTGGTGCAGCGGCTCGAGATGGTCGGCCGCATCTCCGACGAGATCGCGGGCTACGTGATCGAGCTCGGCGTGGACGGCCGCCTGCTCGCGCTCCAGCTCGACGAACTGATCGGGGATGTCGGCTCGGACCGCGAGTTCGTGATCCGCGACTACGTGCTGGGCCGCAAGGACCGCACGCTCGCCGACGTGCAGGCCGAGCTGTCCGCCCTCACGTCGCAGGAACTCCTGGACATGAGCCAGATCGGCCGGATCCTCGACCTGCCCGGTGGTGGCGACGCGCTCGACGCCGCCGTCGCGCCGCACGGCTACCGGCTCCTGTCCAAGGTACCCCGCCTGCCGAACACCACCATCGAGCAGCTCGTCGGCCACTTCAGCAGCCTGCAGAAGCTGCTCGCGGCGAGCGTGGACGACCTCATGTCGGTCGACGGTGTCGGCGAGCAGCGCGCCCGGACCATCCGCGAGGGCCTGTCCCGCCTGGCCGAGTCCAGCATCCTCGAACGGTACGTGTGACGCGGGCTGCCTGACGCAGCCCGTCTCAACGCAGCACCTCTGACGCGGCGTCACTGACACGGACGCTGACCGGTCCGGGCAGCCGGGCCGGGCTGGGCCGGCCGGGCCGGGCTGGGCCGGGCAGCCGGGCCGGGCAGCCGGTCCGGGCAGCCGGTCCGACGAGTGCAGACTTCATCGCCCCTGCACTCGCCGAGTGCAGACTTCGCTGCGGTTCAAGGGTGCCCCGCCGCAACGAACTCTGCAGTCGGCATCCGTCATCGCGACCAAGTCTGCAGTCGGGCGTGGGCGATGACGTCCGGGGCGACGGCATCGGGGGCGATGGCGTCGGGGGGCGTTAGCGGACTTGTCGGCGACGCTGACCGGCAGCGACCTCAGGGCTTCTTGGCGGAATCGTCACTCGGCTCGTCCGACGCCTCGGACCCATCCGGCTCGTCCCGCTCCCCCGACCCACCCGGCCCCTCCGAGCCCTCCGAGCCCTCCGACCCCTCCGGCGCGTCCGATGCCTCCGCGTCAGCACTCGCGGACGAGCCACCCGACGGGCTTCCCGAGGGCGACGGGGAGCGGCTCGGCTCCGGCACCGTGTATGTCATGCGCACCACGTCGCTGGACACCCCCTCGACATCGGCGAGCGTGACTTGCGCGGTGTACTCGCCGGCGACCAGCTTGGGCTGGTCCGGCTCGCAGCCGGGCGCCGAGCGCGCGTCGGACCAGCTCACGTCCGTCGTGTCGACGTCGCCGGGCCCGAGCAGGAGCAGCCGCTGCTCCTCCTGGTCGGCACAGTCCGCCGAGGACCAGGCCCGCTCCGCCGTCGGCTCACCGACCTCGCCCTGGTACACGGTCACGGCGAGGCCGTGACGAGGCGCCTCGACGAGGCACTGCACCCGCCCCTCGTTCCGGAGCGACACCGTGAACCGGACCGGGACCCCCGGCGTGACGGACAGCCGGTCCGCCGCGAGCCCGATGTCGAGGTCGTCGGGCTCGCAGGGCGCCGCGGCGGCGTTGGGGTCGACGGGCTTGGGCGGGTCCACCTTGTCCGACGCGATCGGCACGTCGCTCTCCGGCCACGTCAGGGCTACCCCGGTTCCGGCGAACGCCAGGACGGCCAGCACCACGATCACGCGCACGAGCCGTCGCGGGCGCCGTCCGGCGGACGCCCACTCCGCGTCGTGATCCTGGGACCCCTCGGTCCCCTCCGGCGCACCGACCACCTGCTGAACCCCCTGTGAACTGTCCTGGAGACCGTCTGACGTGCGGTAACACCGCCCGGGACCAAAATACGACGCTCCGCGCCGCCGTGGTGGCAGCCGCGCCGCCGAGTCGGTCACGTGTCCTGGTTCACGGGTTCGGCGCGCAACACCCGTGCGTGACGCGACCAGCGCCCGCGCGCGAGGCAGCAGGCGCGCGAGGCACCCACGCGCGAGGCAGCAGGCGCGCGAGACACCCGCGGGCGAGGCGGCAGGCGGGTGAGGCAGGATGAGTCCCCGTGACAGCACGGGAACTGACGCGACGTACCGAGGTGCGCTCCGGCGTGGTGCAGTGGTTCGACGGCGCAGCACGCGACCTGCCCTGGCGCGCGCCCGACCGGACGCCGTGGGGCGTGCTGGTCAGCGAGGTCATGCTGCAGCAGACCCCGGTCGTCCGGGTCGAGCCGGCCTGGCGCGCATGGCTGGAGCAGTGGCCGACGCCGGCGGACCTGGCGCAGGCGCCGACCGCCGACGTCCTGCGGGCCTGGGGCCGGCTCGGCTACCCGCGCCGTGCGCTGCGGCTCCAGGAGTGCGCCCGGACGATCGTCGAGCGACACGGCGGCGTCGTGCCCCGCACCGACGCCGAGCTCCGGGCCCTGCCCGGCGTCGGCGAGTACACAGCCGCGGCGGTGCTGGCGTTCGCCTACGGGAAGCGGTCGGTGGTCGTCGACACCAACGTGCGCCGCGTGCTGGCGCGTGTCGTCGGCGGGACGGCTCTGCCCGCGCCGTCGTACACCGCGGCGGAGCGCGCCCTCGCGACGGCTCTGGTGCCGGACACCGACGCCGACGCCGCCCGCTGGGCCGCCGCGTCGATGGAGCTGGGGGCCCTGGTCTGCACCGCGAAGGCACCCAGGTGCGGCGCCTGCCCGGTGGCCGGGCTGTGCGCGTGGCGCCAGGCCGGATCGCCCCCGGACGCCCACGCCGACCAGCGTCGTACCCAGGCGTGGGCGGGTACCGACCGGCAGGCACGCGGCCGGGTCATGGCGGAGCTCCGGCAGGCCGCGGAACCGGTGGACCGCGCACTGCTCGCGAGCCTGTGGCACGACCCGCCGCAGCTCGACCGCGCGATCGCCGGTCTGGTCGAGGACGGCCTGGCGGAGCAGGACGACGCAGGCCGTCTCCACCTCCCCCGCTGAGCCCTCGCTGTGGGCTCAGAGCTCCAGGAGCATGCGGGAGTTTCCCAGCGTGTTGGGCTTCACCCGCGCCAGGTCGAGGAACTCGGCCACACCCTCGTCGTAGGAGCGCAGGAGCTCCGCGTACACCTCGTGGGTCACCGGCGTGCCGTCGATCTCCCGGAAGCCGTGCGCCGCGAAGAAGTCGACCTCGAACGTCAGGCAGAACACCCGGCGCAGCCCGAGGGCCCGCGCTCGCTGGATCAGCGCCTCGAGCAACGCGTGACCCACCCTGCGGCCGCGCCAGTCGCGGTGGACCGCCAGCGTGCGCACCTCGGCGAGGTCGTCCCACATGACGTGGAGCGCCCCGCAGCCGACGGCGACGTCGTCTGCCGCGGCCGGGTCGGTCGCGACCAGGAACTCCTGGACCGCCTCGAAGTAACCGACCATCTCGTACGGCCGGAGGATCCGCTCCTGGCTGAGCGGCTCGACGAGGTCGCGGATCGTGCGCACGTCGGCCGGGAGCGCTGGGCGGATCACGGGCGCGATCGGCGCCTCGGGTGTCGTCACGGCGACACACTACGACCGGCACCCCGCGCGGCGCCCGGCCGCCACACCTGACGGGCATCTCCGGCGGGAACACCAGACGAAACGTATGGTGAATCGGAAAGTGAGCAAGAGAACCTCTCAACACACCCTGACCCACAGGGCAAAGGTCTTGCCAAGTCAAGGAATGCGTGGTGAGTTTGGCGCATGGCATCCACACGCCTGACCGCAGACGCGAGGACGCAAGCGCTGGCCGCACTCGAGGCCAGCGTCAGCCCCTCGGCAGAGCTCGATGTACTGGTGATAGGGGGCGGCGTCACCGGCGCCGGCATAGCGCTGGACGCGGTCACGCGTGGCTTGTCGACGGCGATCGTCGAGGCGCAGGACTGGGCGCAGGGCACGTCGAGCCGCAGCAGCAAGCTGGTCCACGGCGGACTGCGATACCTGCAGATGCTGGACTTCGAGCTGGTCCACGAGGCACTCACCGAACGTGACCTCCTGCTCCGGGACCTCGCACCGCACCTGGTGCGACCGGTCCCGTTCTTGTATCCGCTGGAGCACCGGGTCTGGGAGCGCGCCTACGTGGGCGCCGGCATCGCGATGTACGACGTGCTCGCGACCCTCACGCCGGGCCGCCGGCCGATGCCGTTCCACCGGCACCTGAGCAAGAACCAGATGGAGGCCAAGTTCCCGGACCTGGCGCACGACGCCGCCGTCGGCGCCGTCCAGTACTGGGACGCGTCGGTCGACGACGCCCGGCTGGTGGCCACCGTCATCCGCACCGCCGCGAGCTACGGCGCGCACGCCGCGAGCCGCACCCAGGTGGTGGACCTGACGCAGGGCGCGACGGGCGCGGTCAACGGTGCGGTGATCGTGGACCTGGAGACCGGCAAGGAGATCACCGTGCGGGCCCGCTCGGTCATCAACGCGACCGGCGTGTGGACGGAGGACACCGAGGCGCTCGCCGGCTCGGAGGGCGGGCTGCACGTGCTCGCCAGCAAGGGCGTGCACCTCGTCGTCCCGCGGGAACGCATCCGCGGCCATGCCGGGCTGATCCTCCAGACGGAGAAGTCGGTGCTGTTCGTCATCCCGTGGAGCCGGTACTGGATCATCGGCACCACGGACACGCCGTGGGACCTCGACCCGACCCATCCGGTCGCCACGAGCGCCGACATCGACTACGTGCTCGACCATGCCAACGCCGTGCTGGCGCACCCCCTGACGCGGGAAGACATCATCGGCACCTACGCGGGCCTGCGTCCGCTGCTGCAGCCGGGCACCAAGGCGGGTACGAGCAGCGCGAAGGTCAGCCGTGAGCACACCGTCGCCTCGCCGACGCCGGGCCTCACCGTGATCGCGGGCGGCAAGCTGACGACCTACCGGATCATGGCCAAGGACGCCGTCGACTTCGCGATCGGGCAGCGCTCGGCGGCCCTCCCGTCGATCACCCACCAGATCCCGCTCACGGGCGCCGTCGGGCTGCGAGCCGTGCAGCGTCAGGCGCGCACGTGGGGCAAGCGGTTCGGCTGGTCCCCGCCACTGCTCGACCACCTGCTGCACCGGTACGGTGCCAACCTCGCCGAGATCGTCGAGCTGTGCGACGCCGACCCCTCGCTCGCCCGGCCGCTCGAGCACGCCGCCGCCTACCTGCGTGCCGAGGTGCACTACGCCGTGAGCCACGAGGGTGCGCTCCATCTCGAGGACGTGCTCGCGCACCGCACGCGGCTCGTCTACGAGGTCGCGGACCGCGGTACCGAGGCCGCCGAGGAGGTCGCGTCCGTCGTCGGACCGTTGCTCGGCTGGGACGCCTCCGACACGGAGCGCGAGGTGCGCGCCTGGCAGGCGCGGATCGAGGCCGAACGGAACGCGGAGGAAGCCCCCGACGACGAGGCCGCCGAGCGGGCGCGCCTGACCACCCCCGACGTAGCGACCATGCAGCCGCTCCGAAACTAAGGAAGCCAAGGACGTCAGCACTGGACTGCCGGCGCGCTCCCCCAGCGGGGCCGCCGGCGACACCCCTGTACGCCGACAGTGCGGTCGGCAGAAAGCGAGTCAGCGATGAACGCATTCACGGACATCATGCTGCCGGAGTTCCTCGGCACCATGATCCTGATCCTCGGTGGTGCCGGCGTCGTGGCCAACGCCATCCTGCCGAGGACGAAGGGCTTCAACGGCGGGTGGTTGCTCATCAACTTCGGGTGGGGCCTCGCGGTCTTCGCCGGTGTGTACGTCGCGTTCAAGTCCGGCGGGCACATCAACCCCGCCGTGACGCTCGGCATCCTGTCCAGCGGGGCCGAGGAGTTCGCCGAGGGCGTCCCGGCCTCCTTCGGCAACATGCTCCTGTACTGGGTGGCGCAGCTCGCCGGTGCCTTCGTGGGTGCCGTCCTGGCGTACCTCGCGCACAAGAAGCACTTCGACCAGGACGCCGAGCCGGCCGTCAAGCTCGGCGTCTTCTCCACCGGCCCCGAGATCCGCTCGTACACGTGGAACTTCGTCACCGAGGTCATCGCCACGTTCATGCTGGTCTTCGTGATCCTGTCGTTCGGCAACTGGCCGGGGGACATCGGGCCGCTGGCCGCCGCCCTCCTGGTGGTCGGGATCGGCGCGAGCCTCGGTGGCCCCACGGGGTACGCCATCAACCCGGCTCGTGACTTCGGGCCGCGCATCGCACACTTCGTCCTGCCCATCCCGGGCAAGGGCTCCAGCGACTGGGCGTACTCGTGGGTGCCGGTGCTCGGGCCGCTCGTGGGTGGCACGATCGGTGGTCTGCTCGCCGCAGCGGTCTTCTGATCCGACACGGACCTCGACACCGACAGAGACAAGGGAGTCAAGACCGATGGCTGACTACGTACTCGCGATCGACCAGGGCACGACGAGCTCCCGGGCGATCGTCTTCAACCACGCCGGGACCATCGTGTCCAGCGGCCAGATCGAGCACGACCAGATCTTCCCGAAGGCCGGGTGGGTGGAGCACAAGCCGGACCAGATCTGGGACAACACCCGCCAGGTGGTGGGTCTCGCCCTGACCAGGGCGAACATCAACCACAGCGACCTCGCCGCCGTGGGTATCACCAACCAGCGCGAGACCACCGTGGTGTGGGACAAGACGACCGGCAAGCCGGTCTACAACGCGATCGTGTGGCAGGACACCCGTACCCAGGCCATCGTTGACGAGCTCGGCGGGTCCGACGGCCCGGACAAGTACAAGGCGATCGTCGGCCTGCCGCTCGCCACGTACTTCTCCGGCCCCAAGGTCAAGTGGATCCTCGACAACGTCGAGGGGACGCGCGAGGCCGCCGAGCGCGGCGACCTGCTGTTCGGCAACACGGACGCCTGGATCCTGTGGAACATGACCGGCGGGGTCGACGGCGGCGTCCACGTCACCGACGTCACGAACGCGTCGCGCACCATGCTCATGGACCTCGACACCCTGTCGTGGCGCGAGGACATCGCGGCGGACATGGGCATCCCGATGTCGATGCTCCCCGAGATCCGCTCCTCCTCCGAGGTGTACGGCAAGGGCCGCCCCCGCGGCATGGTGCCCGGCGTGCCGATCGCGGGCATCCTCGGCGACCAGCAGGCCGCCACGTTCGGGCAGGCCTGCTTCGAGGTCGGTACCGCGAAGAACACGTACGGCACCGGCAACTTCATGCTGCTCAACACGGGCACGGAGAAGGTGCCGTCCGAGAACGGCCTGCTCACCACGGTCTGCTACAAGATCGGCGACGCCGCCCCCGTCTACGCGCTCGAAGGGTCCATCGCCGTCACCGGGTCACTGGTCCAGTGGCTCCGCGACAACCTCGGGCTGTTCACCGACGCGCCCGACGTCGAATGGCTCGCGCGCAAGGTCGAGGACAACGGCGGCGCCTACTTCGTCCCCGCGTTCTCCGGTCTGTTCGCGCCGTACTGGCGGCCCGACGCGCGCGGCGCGCTCGTCGGCCTGACCCGGTACGTCAACCGCAACCACATCGCGCGGGCGGCCCTCGAGGCCACGGCGTACCAGACCCGCGAGGTCATGGACGCCATGCGTGCCGACTCCGGCGTGGAGCTCACCGAGCTCAAGGTCGACGGCGGCATGATCGCCAACGAGCTGCTCATGCAGTTCCAGGCCGACCAGCTCGGCGTACCCGTCGTCCGGCCGGTCGTCGCGGAGACCACGGCGCTCGGCGCCGCCTACGCGGCGGGCATCGCGGTCGGCTTCTGGAAGGGCGAGTCCGACGTCATCGCGAACTGGGCGGAGGACCGGCGGTGGGAGCCCGCCATGGAGCAGGACGAGCGGGAGCGGCTGTACCGGAGCTGGAAGAAGGCAGTGACGAAGACGTTCGACTGGGTGGACTCGGACATCGGCTGATCCTCCGGCGTGTCGGACGCACAGGTCACTGGAGTGACCTGTGCGTCTGACGTCGGATCAGGGGCTCGGATCAGGGGGCGAGGAAGCGGCGCGCCGTGTCGACAAGGGTCGCCTTCTCGGCGTGGGCCGTGAAGGTCTCCTCCTCCGCTATGCGGCCCAGGAACCCGTCCGTCAGCAGGTAGAGCCACGAGGTGATCCGGTCAGGGGTGAGATCGGTCCTGATCTCCCCCGCCCGCTGCGCCTTCTCGACCCAAGCGAGGAGCAGGTCGCGCTGCGCCCGTGTGTCCTCCTCCAGCGCCGCTGCGACCTCGGGCATCCGCATGACGCCGGCCACCGCCCGGACGAAGCCCGGCATCCGGGGTTCCGCCGCGTCGTCGGCGCCCTTCGCCACGATGTCGAGGAGCACGCCGAGCGGGTCGCTACGGTCCGCGTAGAGCCCCGCGGCCTCCCGCGCCTCGGCCGTACCGAGCGCGAGGATCGCGAGCAGCAGGTCCAGCTTGGTCGGGAAGTAATGGAAGAACGTGCCCGACCCGATGCCCGCGCGTCGGCAGATCTCGGCGGTGGTGGCACCGTCGTAGCCACGTTCGGCGAAGACCGTCAGGGCCGCGTCGATGATGACGAGCCGGCGCGCCTCGTGGCGCGCCGGGTCAACGGTCCGCGGCACGTGCGCCCTGGCCGGCCGACGTGGCCCGGCGCACCTGGATCCGGTCGTCCCGGATCCGGGCCACCAGGCCCAGCGCGGCCAGGTCCGCGTCCGCCTTGCGGCGGGCGACCGCGTCCTTGCGCTCCTCGAGCCGACGGCGGAGCGCCTCGTGCTCGACCGTCGTGAACCCGGGCCGACCGTCGACCCAGCGTTCGAACTGCTGCTCGTACGGGTCCTCGTCCCGCCACGACCAGTGATGCCGGTCGAGCGCACCCCGGACCTCGGCCCGGGGCAGGGTGTCGATGTCGAGCCGGGCGCGCAGGCCGCCGTCGGGCCGCAGGAGCACCAGGTCGTCCTTGTCCCGGAACGCCGCGCCGACGTCGGACCGCTCGATCCACACCTCGCGCTCCTCCTGTGCGTGCTCGAGGTGGTCGTCCGCGACGGTCAGGCGAGGCGCCTCACCGACCGTCATGAACGCGACGAAGGCTCCGCCCACCAGGCCGAGCCCGCCCAGGATCCCCAGCGACCACTCCAGCGGGAGCGTGCCGATCAGCCGGAGCACGCCGGGCGACGGCAGCGGCGTCGCCTCGATCAGGCCGACCAGACCCCGGGCCAGTGCGGGCGCGAACCAGCCCAGCACGAGGCCGAGCGCGAGCGTGCCCGCACCGAGCAGAGCAGGGAGTGCGGGCGGCTGGCGCACCTCGGTGGTCGTCATGGGTCAATTATTAGAGTAGCTACTCCATTAATGCAACGGTGGGCCGTCGTCGCCGACCAGCTGCTGGATCATCCGAGGCACACGTTTCTCCAGGGCGCGCCACACGAGCTCGTCGTCCACACCGTCGTGGACGTGCGCGATCAGGTTGCGCATTCCCTTGAGGGCCGGCCAGCCGACCTCGGGGTGCTGTTCCTTGAACTGCTCCGGGAGCCGTTCGGCAACCGTCGCGATGTTCAGGACGATGTGTTCACCGAAGCCTCTGCTCCGCTGACCGTCGAACGTCCGGGCCATATAGGCCTCGTGCCCCTCGGTGACCAGCTGGCGCGCCTGCTCCCCGAAACGCGCCAGGTCGGCCAAGTACCGGGCGGCCTTCCCGCGATCGGCCGCTCCACCCTCCTGCGCCGACGGGGTGACATCGCTCGTCACAACGGCACCGCCTCCGCCGCCGCACGTGCGGCAGCGGGCCCGTGCGCGTCGTCCGGAACCACGTCGACGTGCACACCGAGCACTTCCTCCAGCGCCTCGGTGAGCATGGCCTTGTCGAAGATGTCGAAGTCCGCACCCCCTTGTTGAAGGATCCGCGCACACCGATAGCGTGAGCCCGTGCCCATCAGCTACACGCTCCCCGGTGTCCACATCACCGACCACTCCGTCGACGTCCCCCTCGACTGGACCCAGCCCGACGGCTCCCCGACCATCTCGGTGTTCGCGCGCGAGCTCGTCGACCCGGCCCGTCGCACGGAGGACCTGCCCCTCCTCGTCTTCCTGCAGGGCGGCCCCGGTGGCAAGGGTCCGCGTCCGACCGGCCCGGACGGCTGGGTCGGCACGGCACTGAAGCGCTTTCGCGTGGTGCTGCTGGACCAGCGCGGCACCGGGCGGTCCAGCGCCGTCCGCGCCGCGACCCTCCAGGACGTCGGCACGCCCGAGGAGCAGGCGGAGTACCTCGCGCACTTCCGCGCGGACAACATCGTGCGCGATGCGGAGCACGTGCGGAAGACGCTCTTCGACGGCCGTCGCTGGACATCGCTGGGCCAGTCGTACGGCGGGTTCATCACGATGACGTACCTGTCGTTCGCGCCGGAGGGACTGAACGCGAGCCTCGTCACCGGCGGCCTGCCCGGCCTCACGGCGTCGGCCCGCGAGGTGTACGAGCGCACCCAGCCTCGCGTGGTCGCCAAGAACGAGCAGTTCCGTGCGCGCTACCCGCACGTGGTGAGGACGCTCGGCCGCATCGCCGACCGGCTCTCCGCCGGTGGGGTGACCGAACCAGGTGGCGACACCCTGACCACCCGCCGGTTCCAGACGCTCGGCCAGGACTTCGGCATGCAGCCCGGCTTCGACCGCGTCCACTGGATCGTCGACGAGGCGTTCGACTCCCCGCACGGCGGCCCGCTGAGCGACACGTTCCTCGCCACGGTCGCCGCGGAGACGTCGTTCGCGACCAACCCGCTCTACGCGCTGCTGCACGAGTCCATCTACGCCCAGTCCCACACCGGGCCGACGGCGTGGGCCGCCCAGTCCGTGCGCGACGCCGACCCGGCGTTCGCCGAGGACGCCCGTCCGCTGCTGATGACCGGCGAGATGATCTACCCCTGGATGTTCGCCGAGATCAGGGCGCTGCGACCGTTCGAGGCCGCCGCGGACGCCCTCGCGGCACGCCAGGACTGGCGTGACCTGTACGACCTGCACCGCCTCGCCGAGAACGAGGTGCCGGTCGAGGCGGCGGTGTACTTCGACGACATGTTCGTGGACTCGTCACTCTCGCTGGAGACGGCGGCCCACGTGGGCAACGTCGCACCGTGGGTCACCAACGAGTTCGAGCACGACGGCCTGCGCCTCGGCGACGTGCTGCCCAAGCTGCTGGAGCGCCTGGACGCCCGGGGCGGCCCGCTGCGCGGCTGAGGCTCGTGCCCGGCGCCGACCGCGCCGGCACGACTCACCGTGCGGTGGACGGCGGTCCCACGTCTCCGGGTTCGCCACCGAACACCAGTGCCCGCAGGACCGTCTCGGCGACCTCGCGGCCATCGACGTTGCGGTGCCCGGATGCCGACTTGAGGATCTGCCGGGCCTGGCTCTCGTCGCACTGGTTGGTGTGCATGATGGCGCCGACTGCCCGCTCCGTGACGATGCTGTCGGACATCGTGCGGTACAGGCCGACAGTCTGGTCCTCGAGCTTCGCGACCTCCAGGCGCAGGCGGACCGCCGACGCCGTCAGCTGGGCGTAGGAGTCGGCTGCGGTGAGCAGCTCCGGGGTCCAGGGATCGACGGAGCGGGCGTACAGGTTGAGGGCGATCGCGACGCCGGGCTCCACGAGCGCGGGGACGGCGACCGCCGACACGAAGCCCTCGTCGACCACCTGCTGCTTCCACGCCGCCCAGCGGGTCTCCTCCCCGATGTCGGCGACCACCTGGGCATGCAGCTGGTCCATGGCGTCGATGCACGGCCCGACACCGGTGAGGGCCTCGACCCGGTCGCAGCGCCCGGCGGCATCGCTGTTGCTGCCGGCGCGGACGGCGAGGCCGTGCTCGCGCATCGTGATGCTGACCTCGAGGCCGCGGCCGAGCAGCGTGGCGGCTCGAACAGCGAACTCGTACGGATAGTTCGAGAAGCGCACGGCCTGTCCCCTCTGGCCGGCCGTGTCGGCGAAAGCAGCCCAACATGTCGACGCGTCCAGCCGTCTCGACGGGATCGGGCGGAGAGCCGCCCTAGATCACCTCACGGTACGTGAACATCGTCGACGTAGCGACGGGACTCAGGCACGCAGAGCCGGGATGGACGCCACCACGTACCCGTCGACCTCGACCACGTCTCCCGCGACCAGATCCGGCTTGCCCACCGGGACGCAGAGCGTGACCTGGAAGCCGTCGGTCTGCACGCGCGCCGCGGTGAAGCCCTGGCCGGTACGGCCGACGGCGCGCTGCTCGACCGCGAGCACCACACCGGTCAGGTGGGCCACCGCGTCGGTCGACACGGCGTAGGCACCGGTGGGCTCGAAGACCAGGCCGGGCGCGGCACCGTCGGCCTGCCCGATCACCTGGGTCGAGTTGCCCAGCACGACGATGGACGCCGGCCCCTCGACCGGCGGAGTCGCCGCGCCGAGCAGGGAGAGCTCCTCGAGCTGACACGCGATCTCGGTGATGACCTCGTCCTGGTCGTTCACAAGCTCCGCGAGCACGAGCCCGCCGTCGACGGACTGCGGCTCGGAGATCACGGCGCCGGGCGCGGCGTAGAACGTGGGCGTGACGACGCGGACCAGGTCGCCCTCGGTGGTGATGATCAGCCGGGCACCGGACACGTCGGTCCAGATGTGCACGCCGACCTCGCCGTCCTTGGCGATGGTCTCCGCCTCGGAGCGGGCCGCCGCCACCATGTCGCGAAAGTCGCTACGCCGCCAGACGTCCAGTCCGATACAAGCCAGGTTCGATGCCACGGTTGACTACGCTAACCCGGCATCCGCCAGGATCGCGCGATACGCCGTGAACCGTCATTCGGGCGCATGCTTGTCCAGGAACGCGTAGACCTCCGCGTCGTCCACGCCGGGAAACGCGCCGCGTGGCAGGGCCGCGAGGATCTGCTGGTGCATGCGCCCGGACGGCCAGGCCTCGCCGGACCAGCGCTCCGTGAGCTCCGGCGCGGGCCGCTGGCAGCATGCCGGGTCGGGGCACGCGGAGCTGCGCCGCACCTGGGTGTCCCGCCCCCGGAACCACTTGGCGTGGGCGTAGGGCACGCCGACGGTGATCGAGAAGGCGCCCGAACCGCCGTCCGGCCCGCCCGACGGCGACATGGAGCCCGTCTGGGTCGAGCACCAGAACGTCCCCGCCGGTGTGTCGGTGTACTGGTAGAACTCCGTGGCCCGGTCGCGCCGTTCGAAGGCCTCGCGTGCCGCCCACCGCCGGCAGATGAGCTGTCCCTCGATGGCCCCCGTGACGTCCTGCGGGAACGGCAGGCCGTCGTTCGCGTAGCCGCGGAACAGGGCGCCGTCCGCCCCCACCCGCAGAAAGTGCAGCGGGATGCCGAGGTGGTGGGTGGCGAGGTTGGTGAGCCGCATCGCGGCGGCCTCGTGCGTGATGCCGAACGCGTCCCGGAAGTCCTCGACGGCAAGGTCACGGTCGCGCTTGCGCGCCTCGAGGAACGGCACGGCCACGAACTGGGGTGCGAGGCAGGCGGCGGCGAAGTACGTGATCTCGACGCGCTGGCGCAGGAACTCGCCGTAGGACCGCGGCCGGTCGTGCTCGAGCACCCGGTGCGCGAGCGCCTGCAGCGCGAGCGACCGGAGCCCGTGCCCGCCGGGGGTGGATGCGGGAGGCAGGTAGATGCGCCCGTTGTGCAGGTCCGTGACGGAGCGGGCGGAGCGCGGCAGGTCGTCCACGTGCAGCAGGGTGAAGCCCATCTGCTCCGCCATCCGCGCCACCGTGCGGTGGGTCAGCGCGCCGCCCGTGTAGCCCGCGTCCTTGACCATCTGCTCCGCGATGGCCTCGAACTGCGGGTAGTGGTTGTCCCGGGCCTCCCGCTCCAGGCGCAGCTCGGTGTTGGCGCGCCGGGCTTCCTCGGGGGTCGCGATGGCGAGCTGCTCGCGCCGGGCCAGCTCCTCGTGCAGGCCGACGAGCTGCTCGAGGACGGGCATCGGCAGCTTCTGGCTGGGTTTGACGGCCGGCACGCCCAGGGTCGTGAAGAGCGGCCCGCGCTGTGCCCGGTCGAGCGCGATCTCCAGCGCGGCGCGGCGCGACGGCGGCTCCGCGCTGAGCAGCTCGCTCATCGGCACGCCCAGCGCCTCCGCGACGGACCGCAGGAGGCCGAGGCGGGGCTCGCGCCGTCCGTTCTCCACGAGAGACAGGAGGCTCGGCGCCGAGCCCACCTTCTCGCCCAGCGCGTCGAGCGTGAGCCCCTGTGTGGTGCGCAGGTGCCGGATGCGGCGGCCCAGCGTGATCAGGTCCGTCTCCCCGCCGATCCCCACGGCGACCTCCTTCGTGGTCGTGGTGCTGCCCGGGACGGGGCAGCAGTTGCCCGCTACTTCACACTACGTGAAGATCTGCGTTTCTTGACAGCCCGTGGACTGGAAATTGGGCCGATCCGCGCATGAAGGTGGAAACAAGCCCGCCACCGTGGCCCGCCGCATGACGATCGGAGCGCACATGTCCGTCCTCGCGAATCCCCGCCGAACCCGGCTCGTCGCCGAGCTCGTCTCGGACCTGACGACCGGCCAGGGCTCCACCACGACGTCCGACGCGACGGCGCAGGCAGCGCCGGCCCGCGCCGAGCACGACGTCCGTGCCTGGGTGGCCGGTGTCGCCGAGCTCACGCAGCCCGACGAGATCGTCTGGTGCGACGGTTCCGCCGACGAGAAGCAGCGCCTCATCGACCAGATGCTGGCGGCGGGCACGCTCGTCGAGCTCAACCAGGAGAAGCGCCCGGGCTCGTACCTGGCGCGCTCCAACCCCGCGGACGTCGCCCGTGTCGAGTCGCGCACGTTCATCTGCTCGGAGGCCGAGGAGGACGCGGGCCCCACCAACAACTGGATGCCTCCGGCCGAGATGCGCACCGAGCTGGAGGGCGTCTTCGAGGGATCCATGAAGGGCCGCACCATGTACGTGGTGCCGTTCTCGATGGGCCCCGTCGGCGGCCCGATCTCGCAGGTCGGCATCGAGATCACCGACTCGCCGTACGTCGTGGTCTCCATGCACGTCATGACCCGCGTCTCGGACGAGATCGTCGAGCTGATCGACGCGGGGCAGCAGTGGGTCCCCGCGGTGCACTCGGTGGGCGCGCCGCTCGCCGACGGCGCGACCGACGTCGCCTGGCCCTGCAACGACACCAAGTACATCGTGCACTTCCCCGAGAGCCGTGAGATCTGGTCGTACGGCTCCGGCTACGGCGGTAACGCCCTGCTGGGCAAGAAGTGCTTCGCGCTGCGGATCGCCTCGGCGATGGCGCGCGACGAGGGCTGGCTCGCCGAGCACATGCTGCTCATCCGCATCACCTCGCCCGAGCAGCGCCAGTACCACCTCGCCGCCGCCTTCCCGAGCGCCTGCGGCAAGACCAACCTCGCGATGCTGCAGCCCACCATCCCGGGCTGGAAGGTCGAGACCCTCGGCGACGACATCGTGTGGATGCGCCCCGGCCCCGACGGCACCCTCCGGGCGATCAACCCGGAAGCCGGCTTCTTCGGCGTGGCGCCGGGTACCGGCATCGACACCAACCCGACTGCCGTCGCCACGTTCGACCGCGACACCATCTTCACGAACGTCGCCCTGACGGACGACGGCGACGTCTGGTGGGAGGGCCTGACGCCCGAGGCGCCGGAGCACCTGATCGACTGGCAGGGCAACGACTGGACGCCTGCCTCCGAGAGCCCCGCCGCGCACCCGAACTCCCGCTTCACCGTGGCCGCCGCCCAGTGCCCCACCATCGCGGACACCTGGGAGGACCCGGCCGGCGTGCCGGTCGACGCCATCGTGTTCGGCGGCCGCCGCGCCACCAACGTGCCGCTGGTCGCGCAGTCGTTCGACTGGGAGCACGGCGTCTTCATGGGCGCCACCATCTCCTCGGAGCGCACCGCCGCGGCGGAGGGCGCCCTCGGCGAGCTGCGTCGTGACCCCTTCGCGATGCTGCCGTTCTGCGGCTACAACATGGCCGACCACTGGGCCCACTGGCTCGAGGTCGGGGCGGGCATCGAGGAGTCGAAGCGTCCGCGGATCTTCCAGGTCAACTGGTTCCGCAAGGGCGAGGACGGCAGCTTCCTGTGGCCGGGCTTCGGCGAGAACTCGCGCGTCATCGAGTGGATCGTCGGTCAGGTCGAGGCGGGTCGGGGCCTGCGTCCCGACACCTCCGTCACGTCTCCGGTCGGCAGCCTGCCCGCCCCGGGCACGCTGAACCTGGACGGCATCGACGTGTCGGACGCCGACATGGTCGCCCTCTTCGACGTCCCGACCGAGCCGTGGCTGGCGGAGGCCGAGCTGACCGAGGAGTTCTTCGCGCAGTTCGGCGACCACACGCCGGCCGCGCTGCGCGCCCAGCTGGACGCTCTCAAGGAGCGCCTGGCCCGCTGACTTCGGGCGGCCGACGGCGCGACACCCACGGGTGGCTCCCGTCGCGCCGTCGGCCGTCCGAACAGACGTCCCCGGCCGGGTTATTGAGGCATCCCGGCCGGGGATCTTCTCTGCCCGCGGTCAGTACCGCATGCGCATCAGGCCCCGGACGTCGTCCAGGGTGCGGTCGGCCAGCTCGTTGGCCCGTGCGTTGCCGCGGGCCAGCACCTCGCTGACGTAGCCGGGCCCCGCGGCCGCGAGCTCGCGACGTCGGGCGCGCAGGGGCCGCAGGCCCTCCACGACGGCCTCGGTCACCACCGCCTTGAGGCGCCCCGCGCCGGCCGGTCCCACCTCGTCCGCGAGCGCCTGCGGCGACGTCCCCGAGAAGTGGGCGCCGATCTGGAGCAGGTTCGCGATCTCGGGCCGGCTCTCGGGCTCGTAGGTGATCACACGGTCGGCGTCGGTCCGCGCGCGCCGGAAGAAGGCCACGGTCTCGTCCTCGCCGGCCCGCAGCTCGAGGGCGTTGCCCCGCGACTTCGACATCTTGGTGCCGTCGTCGCCGAGGACGGTGGGCGACGGGGCGATGAGCGCGTCGGGCTCGGGAAAGTACGGCCGGGCGGCCGAGTAGCGCTGGTTGAAGCGCCGGGCCACCATCCGGGTGGCCTCGAGGTGCGGCAGCTGGTCCTCGCCGACCGGCACGAGGTTGCCGTGGCAGAACAGGATGTCGGCCGCCTGATGGACCGGGTAGGTGAACAGCAGGCCGCTCATCCCCCGGCCACCACGCTCCGCGGCGGCGGCCGCCTCGGCCCTGACCGTGGGGTTGCGCTCCAGCTCTGCGACGGTGACCAGCGACAGGAACGGCAGCAGGAGCTGGTTCAGCGCGGGCACGGCGGAGTGGGTGAAGACGGTGGTGCGCGCCGGATCAACCCCTGCGGCGAGCTGGTCGAGCAGCACCTCGCGGACGGTGGCGGGCAGGTCGCCGGCGCTCTCCCGGTCGGTGATGACCTGGTAGTCGGCGACGATGAGGAACACCTCGACACCCAGGTTCTGCAGGCGTACGCGGTTCGCCACGGTGCCGAGCAGGTGGCCGAGGTGCAGCGCGCCCGTGGGCCGGTCGCCGGTCAGGACGCGGAACTCCGCGGGGTTCCGGGCGATCTGTTCCTCGAGCACGGCGGTGCGTTCCCGGGCCGCGGCGACGGAGCGGGTGGGGGCCGGCCCGGCGGAGGTGGCCGACGGCGACGCGGTCGCCCCGGGCGTGGTGGTGACGGACATGTGGGTTCTCCTTGTTCGGGGAGCTGCCCACGGACGGCGTCGGGCACAGAAAAGTCCCGGGCTGCGGTGAGCAGCTCGGGACGTCTGTGCGGTGGGCGCGTCAGGTCACGGCTGCGAGTGCAGCCGCCACCAGTTGAGCCCGTGCGTCATGCGCTCATGATAGGTGGGGGCGCGAGGCCGGACAAGGACGGTCGACGAAAGTCCGCTTCCAGCATGCAGTGCGGCATGGTCCAGCGCCCCGGAGCAGGCCAGATCACATGGTCGAAGCGGACCAAGCACGATCGCCCGGCGTCGGGCAGCGAGAATGGGGCTGTGCCGCACCAGCCTGACGCCTCCGCGCTGCCCGAGTCCCCGCTCGCCCACGTCGTCTACTTCGAGCCCCGCATCCCCGGTAACACCGGGTCCGCGATCCGGCTCGCGGCGGTCACCGGTGCCCGGCTGCACCTGGTGGAGCCGCTGGGCTTCGACCTGTCGGAGGCCAAGCTGAAGCGTGCGGGCCTCGACTACCACGACCTCGCCGTCATGGACGTGCACCCGTCGCTCGACACGGCGCTCGACGCCCTCCCGGAAGCGCGGGTCTTCGCGTTCACGACCCGCGCGACCACGCGCTTCACCGACGTCGAGTACCGGCCGGGCGACGTGCTGCTGTTCGGTCCGGAGCCCACCGGGCTGCCGCCGGAGGCGCTCGCCCACCCGCGCGTCACCGACGAGCTGCGGATCCCGATGCTGCCCGGGCGACGGTCGCTCAACCTGACCAACGCGGCGTCGATAGCGGTGTACGAGGTGTGGCGCCAGCTGGGCTTCACCGAGGGCGCGTGACGGGCGAGCGACCGCAGAAGTGACATGGCCGCCCTGGCCTGGCGATGTGCCCGGCAGGGCAGAACATCTCCGACCCGTCCGCGGCCGACGGCGGCGTCGGTGAGGCGGTGGGCGGTACCCACGACGTCGGGCACCGCGATGCCCACCTCGCTCACGGACAGCAGGTCACGAGATCCCGAGGTGCACCAGCAAGGCGTCGTCGAGCTCGGCAACCTCATCCGCGGAAAGCTTTCCGACGCGGTTGACCAGGCGGCCATGTCGACCGCACGCACCTGTTCCGCCTGCGCCTTGGAGTCGACGGGCAGCCCTGAGCCCTGCTTCGAGACGAGCACCTGGAACGAGTGGACCCGCGTGACGTTGCTCGTCAGCGGCACGACCGTCAGCACGCCACGCCCGAGCCGACGAGCTGCCGCGTTGTACGCGTCGTTCGACACGATCACGACCGGCCGAACCTTGTTCGTCTCGGACCCGCGGACCGGGTCGAGGTCCGCGTACCAGATCTCACCGCGGTACATCGGGCTCCAGACCGTCGGCCACAGTCGCGTCCCAGACCTGGGCCTCGCCCGAGTCGTACCACTCCGCGATCGCCTGCTCGGCCTCCAGCGTGAGGGTCCCTGAGGCACCGCACGCCGAGCTCATCTCGGCACGGCGGCTACGACAGCAGCCAGGACGCCGACCGGCGCAGCAGCTCCTGGTGACCTTCCGACGCGAACGAGCGGACGTCGTGGCCCAGTGCCGAGTACACGCTGCGGCCCCCGTGGGTCTCGTTGACCCAGAGGACGGGCTGCTCGGCGCCGTCGTCGTCCCGGGTGGTGCCGAGGACGCGGGCGCCCGGTGCCACCCGGAGCAGGCAGTAGCGCTCGTCGAAGGCCTCGACCACGCTCAGGCCGTCCGTGACCGGGTGCCCCTGCGTCAGCTCGAACCGGGCCGGGCCGATCGGCGGGTGCATCGACTCCCCGGGCACCCAGCGCCCCCCGAGCACAGCAGACCAGTCGGGTGCGTCGTAGAACGTGTTCGCGGCCTGGTGCAGGCCCAGCACCGAGCCGCCGGCCCGCGCCCAGGCGGCGAGGCGGTCGTGGACGGCGAGCCAGTCGCCGTCGGAGCCGTCGAACTCCGTGTCACGCCGCCCCGAACCCCCGTTCACGACCAGCAGGTCCACGGTGTCCAGGTCGTCGAGCGCGTCCCGGAAGAGTCCGCGCACCTCGACCTCGCCCAGCCCACCGAGAACCCCGGCGACCGCGTGCGACGTCGCCGCGTGATCGTGCCAGGGGTCCTCGTAACGTCCACGGCCGGCCAGGATGAGGATGCGCTTCGTCGTCACGGTGCGATCCTGCCACGACGTGCCCTGGCTACGGCACCACCAGGATCTTGCCCCGCGCGCTGCCGGACTCGAGCCGACGGAACGCCTCCACCGCCTCCCCGAGCCCGAAGCGCCGGTCGATCCGCGGCACGATCTCGCCGGCGACCAGGAGCCCGGCCAGCTCGTCGAGGTCCGCCCGCCGGTTGGGACGCCAGGAGAAGACTCCCATCCGGGTCCCGGTCAGCCCGCCGACCACCGGGCCGAGCAGCGCCTTCTCCGCGAAGGAACCGAGGCGCCGCGCGATCAGCACGTACCGGCCGCCGGGCGCCAGGGCGCGACGGAGAGCCGCGACGGACCGCGTGTCCGCGATGTCCAGCACGACGTCGAACCGCCGGTCGCCCCGCGTGAAGTCCTCGCGGGTGTAGTCGATCACCTCGTCCGCGCCGAGCTCCCGGAGAAGGTCCAGCTTGCCGCCGTGGTCGACAGCGGTGACCACGGCGCCCCGCGCCTTCGCGATCTGCACAGCGAACGGCCCCACGCAGCCGCCGGCGCCGTTGACCAGCACCCGTTCGCCGGGCCGGATCGGCCCGGCGGCCCGCAGCCCCTGCAGCGCGAGCGACCCGGAGTGCGGGGCCGTGGCCGCGTCGTCGAACGACACCCCGTCAGGCAGCGGCGACAGGGCCGATGCCGGGACTCCCACCCGCTCAGCCAGCGCACCGTGCCCGGTCTCGAACAGGTCGGCCCAGACGCGGTCGCCCGGCCGGAACCCGGCCGCGTCCGACCCGACCTCCTCGACGATCCCCGCCACGTCGACCCCCACCCGGGGGTGGCTCGGCCTGCGCAGCCCGGTCCCGAGGCGCGCCAGGCACGGGCGGCCGAGCAGGTGGTCGAGGTCCGCCATGTTCAAGGAGGCGGCTCGGACACGGACCACCACGCCGCCGGGCCCGGGGTCGGGCGGGGCCACCGTAGCCACCCGCAGCACGTCGACGGGACCGTACTCGTCCCGGACCACGGCCCTCACGGGGCGCCGCCCGTGGTGACCGCGGCACGCTCCAGCACGAGGAAGTCGGTGACGCCGAAGAGGCGCGCGACGCGGCGGTCGGCCGCGGACAGGTGGGGCAGCGCAGCGGCCGGCTCGACGATCCGCGGCGTCACCCGGTGGGTGCGCCCGTCGGCCCGCAGCTCCGCCGATCCCGCCGCGAGGATGTTCCGCAACCAGTCCACCTCGCGCCCGTACGGCAGGTACACGAGAAAGTCGTCTCCCATCGGGTACACCCCGATCGGCGTCGCGTACTGTGCGCCCGACCTGCGCCCGACGTGTCGGATCACCGCGGCGGAGGCACCGGGCTCACCCGCGGTCCGCATCTCCACGGGCCGGCCGAACCGCTTGCCGAACCGGCGGACGAGCAGCAGCCCACGCCGGTTCTTGGTGCGCATGGTCACCACCAGCGCGATGAAGCCGACGAGCGCTACCAGTACCAACGCCACGACCGACCAGAGGATCCAGACCCACATGACGTCTCCTTCTCGGGGGAGGCTCACGATGTAAGCCTTACGCCGTAAGGTAGGTCGGTCGGCCGGACCCGTCAAGGGAAGGCGCGACGTAGGATCGCGGCATCATGACTTCACCCGGGCCGGCAGGCACAGCACCGCGGAGCGCCCTGAGCCGCGGCCGCGTGCTCCAGGCCGCGGTCGCGCTGGCCGACCGCGAGGGTCTCGGGGCGCTCACGATGCGCAGCCTCGCGCGTGAGCTCGGGATCGAGGCGATGTCGCTCTACCACCACGTCGCCAGCAAGGAGGACCTGCTCGACGGCGTGGTGGACGTCGTCGCGGCGGAGATCCAGGACGCCGTCGGCGCTCTGGGTGCCCTGCCCGACGACGCGTCCGACTCCTCGTGGAAGCCCGCGATGCGCCGGCAGATCCTCACGGCGCGCGCGGTGCTGCTGCGCCACCCCTGGGCGTCGACCGTCCTGGAGAGCCGCACGTCGTTCAGCCACCACGTCGTGCGGTACTACGACTCGCTCATCGGGCTGATGCGGCGGGGCGGCTTCTCGTACGACCTGGTCCACCACGCCATGCACGCCCTGGGCAGCCGGGCACTCGGCTTCTCCCAGGAGCTCTTCGAGCCGGACGGCGCCGCGGCGGGCTCGGCAGGCGGTGGCGGCGCCAAGGAGGGCGCCGACGACGCCGCCACGGCCATGCTCGAGCAGATGGCCGACGAGCTGCCCCACATGGTCGAGATGCTGGCCGCCGTTGCGCACGAGGGCACCAGCCCCACGCTGGGCTGGTGCGACGACCAGACCGAGTTCGAGTTCGGCCTGGACCTCATCCTCGACGGGCTCGACCGGCTGGCCGCGCGCGAGGAGAGCTGACCGGACGCTACCGCAGCGGGTCGAACGGCCGGATCTCCTCCGGTGTCTGCCCCGTGGTGATCATCGTCGCCAGGGCCCGGCCCGTCGCCGGACCGAGCACGATTCCCCACATGCCGTGGCCGCCGGCCACGTAGACGCCTGGCGCAGTGGTCCGGCCGACGAGCGGCAGCCCGTCGGGCGTCACCGGCCGGGAGCCCACCCACTCGTCCTCGCGGGAGTCGAGATCGACCCCGTCGAAGAGGCCGCGGATGGAGTTCACCATCGCCCGGACACGTCCCGGCTGGAAGGGCTCGTCGGGCCCACGGAACTCCATGGTCCCGGCGACCCGCAACCGCCCCTGGTACGGGGTGCAGGCCACACGCCGGGCCGGGAAGTAGACGGGATGGTCGATCGGCGGCCCCTCCACCGGCACGCTGAACGAGTAGCCCCGCCCGGCCTGCACCTTGGTCCGCACCCCGAACTGTTCCGCCAGCCCGGGTAGCCAGGCACCCGTGGCGATCACCACGGTGTCGGACCGCATCCTGCCGTGGCCGTGCACCGCGACCTCGACGCCGCCGGGGACCGGCCGGATGTCGTCGACGCGGGCGTCCGTCAGCACCTTGGCGCCCCGCGCACTGACCGACGTCGCCAGCGCCTGGACGTACGGGCCCGGCTCGATGTAGCGCTGTCCCTCCAGCGTCCAGGTCGACTGGACGGCCCGGGAGAGGTGCGGCACACGGACGCCGTCGGGCACCCGTGAGAGCCGGATCTCCTGGCCGGCCTTCGCCACGCCGCGCAGCTCGTGCACGAACGGGCGCGACTCCCGCTCCCGCTCGAACCCGACGACCCAGCGGCTGGGGTACGACGTCGCGTGGACCCCGCCGGCCTCGAGCTCGTCGTACGCCTCGAGCGCGATCCGGTCGATCGGGGTGAGGGCCGCCATCGCGCGCCGCCACTCACCGGGCGTCGCGTGGGCCATGAACCGGGCGAGGAACCCCCAGAGCGCGCGGTCGAACCGGAAGGGCACACTGAGGGCTGCGTCGGGGTCCAGCATCGCCTTGGGGCCGTAGGCCCAGAGGGCCGGGTCGGCCAGCGGCATCGCCATGCCAGGGGTGAGCCAGCCGGCGTTGCCCCAGGAGGCCCCTGACGCGACGCCGCGCCGGTCGAGGACTGTCACCTCCACGCCATGTTCTTGCAGGTGCCAAGCGGTGGCGAGGCCGACCATGCCGGCGCCAACGACGGTAGCGGTCTTCGTTTCGGGCACGCTCGTGCTCCTTCTGGTCAGGGCAGTACCTTGCAGTACCCCTCCCCGTCGAGCGGCGGATACTCTCATCGTCCGCCCCGCGGATCGATTCGGCGCGACGACGCGGTGAAGTGCGGCGGAACGGTCGGTGTGGTTTCGCCGCCCGACGACGGAAGGGACACAGGTGTTGCGGTGAGGGGGCTCAGCCGAGCGGCTGGGCCAAGGGCTCGATCACCCCGATCTCGTCGTCGGTCAGCGGCCCCGCCTCGAGCGCGGCCACGTTGTCCTCGAGCTGCGCCACGGACGACGCACCGATCAGGGCGGAGGTCACGCGCCGGTCCCGCAGCACCCAGGCGAGCGCGAGCTGGGCGAGCGTCTGACCGCGGCCGACGGCGATCTCGTTGAGCGCCTTGGCGCGCCCCAGATAGTCCTCCGTGAGGGCACCGGACGAGAGGAACGGGGAGTCGGAACGTGCCGCCCGCGACCCCTCCGGCGCCGCGCCGTCGAGGTACTTGCTGGTCAGCAGGCCCTGCTGGAGCGGGGAGAACACGATGGTCCCGACACCGAGCTCGCCGACGACGTCGAGCAGGGACTCGGTCTGCCGCCCGTCGTACGCGTCCTCGTGCGCCGGGTTCTCGATGTGCCGGTTGAGCATCGAGTAGGAGGGCTGGTGGATGAGCAGCGGGACGCCCAGGTCGCCGAGGATCCGCGCCGCCTCGCGCGTCCGCGCAGGCGAGTAGTTGGAGACGCCCACGTACAGGGCCTTGCCCTGCTGCACCGCCGACGCGAGGGCACCCATGGTCTCCTCGAGCGGCGTCGAGGGGTCCGGCCGGTGGTGGTAGAAGACGTCCACGTAGTCGACGCCCATCCGGGTGAGCGACTGGTTCAGGGAGGCGGTGAGGTACTTGCGCGAGCCGTGGTCGCCGTACGGCCCCGGCCACATGTCGTAGCCGGCCTTCGTCGACAGGATCAGCTCGTCGCGGTACGGCTTGAGGTCCGCGGCGAAGTGGCGCCCGAAGTTCTCCTCCGCCGAGCCGTACGGCGGGCCGTAGTTGTTCGCCAGGTCGAAGTGGGTGACGCCCAGGTCCAGCGCGCAGCGCAGGATCGCCCGCTGGGTGTCGAACGGGCTGGTGTCGCCGAAGTTGTGCCAGAGCCCCAGCGAGAGTGCCGGGAGGTCGAGGCCGGAGCGGCCGGTGCGGCGGTACTGCATGGTGTCGTAGCGGTCGTCGGCGGCGAGGTACCGGGATGCGAGGGGCATGCGGCCATCGTGGCATGCGCGGCGCGCACTCGGTCCCCCGTCGAGGCTCGACGGGATCGCATCGGTAAAACTTCCTGTTCTGCCCTCACTCCGGGCGCTGGATCTGCCCCTTTTCCTGACGCGTGGTGCGCGGGGACGTGCACCCGCGCACCACGACGAGCTGGATCAGCAGTACAGGTTGCCGCCCGGGTCCACGCCGAGCGCGCTCGTGAAGCGCAGATAGGTGTCGACACGGCTCTGCACCTGGGCCGGGTTACCGCCGTTGCACTCGATCCGGCCGTTGATGCTCCGGATGGTCTCGCCGAACCCGGCGCCGTTCACCATCGCGGCGTGCGGCGTCATGGTGCCCGGGCCGTTCTGGGTGTTCCAGTACCAGAGCCCGGTCTTCCAGGCGACAGCCGAGTTCGTCTGGACAAGGCTCGGGTTGTTCAGCAGGTCGATCCCGAGGGCGTCGCCCGCCGCCTTGTAGTTGTAGTTCCAGCTCAGCTGGACCGGACCGCGGCCGTAGTACTGGTCGTTGCCGGCCGGGCACCCGAAGGGCTGGTTGGTGTCGCAGTAGTGCGGGTAGTTGTCCGTGTTCTGCTCCACGATGTGGACCAGGCCGCCGGTCTCGTGGGAGACGTTGGCGAGGAACGCGGCAGCCTCACGCTTCTGGACGGTCTCGCTGCCGGTGTTGGCGAAGCCCGGGTACGCACTGAGCGCCTCGACGAGCCCCGCATAGGTGTAGAACGAGTTCCGGCTGGGGAAGAACTGGTTGAACTGCGTCTGGCTGACCGGGAAGTCCTCGGTGCCGGGCGGGTCCGTCGGGTCCTCACCGCCCCCGCACGTTCCGACACGCTCCCAGACCCCCCACTCGCCGGTCGTGCCGGGAGTCTCTCCCTGGGTCCACCACTTGGCACGCCACGCGACGCCGGCGTGCGTGACCTGGCTGCCGCCGACATAGACGGCGCTACCGCTCCAGGCCGGGGCCCCGCAGTCCGCCACGGCGGTCGTGCCCGCCGGTGCGGTACCGGCGGCCGCCGGTACCGAGACCGCGGCCGCCGTGGTCAGGAGTGCAGTGACGAGAGCAGTGATCAGTAGCGGTGCGCGACGAGATCTCACGGGGAACCACCTCGCTTCCGGTTCTGGGCCGTCGCCGTCGACGGCCGATTTGTTCAGGAACCTAGCAAGGTCGAGGCGGGGTGGTCGTGAGGGATTCCCACACGAAGGACCCGTACGGAGGAACAGCACGGCGAGTGCGCTCGTGGGGCTGAGTTCGGTCGGTTGACCCGCGGGAGTGGATGAGTTCGGTCGGTTGCCATGAGATCGGTCAATCAACTGACCGATCTCATCCCAACGGACCGAAGTCACCGAGACCCACCAGACAACCGGCCACGGCGTCCTCCAGGGTCGGCGCGGACGCCGCAGATCCGGGGCGGGCGGCGTACAAGGTCGCCGACGACGTACGGCAGCACCAGGTCTGGGGCCTGGGGTCGTACCGCGTGTTCGCCTCGGACGCGTCGATCACCTCGGACAACGGCTTCGAGGTGCCGGTCACGCCGGGGGTGCGGATTGCACTCTCTGCTCACCGTGTCGCTCGGCGGGGTGGGCAGCTACGAGCACGTCGTCAACGGCGTCGGCCCCCGCACGGCGGGCACGGAAACCGTCCCGGCCAAGGTGGTGAGCTACCCGTAGCCACGTGGTCAGGTGACGGCGCCCATGTGCCACGGGATGAACTCCTCGGCGCCGATCCCGAGCTCCTCGCTCACCGTCTGCTCCCCGGAGGCCACCGCCAGGATGCGGTCGAAGATCTGCCGGCCCACCTCGGCGACCGTCGCGGTGCCGTCCACGACCACGCCCGCGTTGATGTCCATGTCCTCCGCCATCACGGAGTACATCGGGGTGTTGGTCGCCACCTTGATGGACGGCGTCGGCCGGCAGCCGAAGACCGAGCCCCGGCCGGTGGTGAACACCACCACGTTGGCGCCGCCCGCGACGAGGCCCGTGACGGACACGGGGTCGTAGCCGGGGGTGTCCATGAACCCGAACCCGCGCTCGGTGATCGGCTCGGCGTACTCGTACACGGCGCCGAGGTCGGCCTGGCCACCCTTGGCGACCGCGCCGAGCGACTTCTCCAGGATGGTCGTCAGCCCGCCCGCCTTGTTGCCCGGCGATGGGTTGTTGTCCAGCGTGCCGCCACCCGCCGCGACGTAGCCGCGCCACCAGTCGATCCGGTCCAGCAGCTTCTTGGCGACCGCCGGCTCGGTGGCCCGGGCGGTCAGCAGGTGCTCGGCCCCGTACACCTCGGGGGTCTCGGCCAGCACCGACGTCGCCCCGTAGGCGACCAGCCGGTCCGAGGCCCAGCCCAGCGCCGGGTTGGCCGTGATGCCGGAGTAGCCGTCCGAGCCGCCGCAGTTCAGCGCGAGCACCAGCTCCGACACGTCGCACTCGACCCGCTCGCGTGCGTTGACCTGCGGCAGCATCTCGCGGACGGCGGCGACACCCGCGCGCACCGACGCGCGCACACCGCCGGCCTCCTGGATGGTCAGGGAGCGCACCACCGTGTCGTCGGGGATGGCGGCGAGCAGTCCCTGCTTCACGTCGTCGGGCGGACCGAGGGTCGGCATCCCCAGGTCGGCGACCTGGCCCGATCGGGCCGACAGCGCCGCACCCGGCACCATCTCGCAACCCAGCCCCAGCACCAGCAAGCCGGCCACGTTCGGGTGGGCCGCGTACCCGCGCAGGGTGCGCAGCAGGATCTGGCCGCCCTCGGAGTCGGGCACCAGGCCGCAGCCCGACGTGTGGGTCAGGGCGATGACGCCGTCGATGTTCTCGAACTCGTCCAGGGCGCTGCCGGTGAACTGGTCGGCGATCATCTTGGCCGTCGACGCCGAGCAGTTCACGCTCGTCAGGATCGCCACGAAGTTACGGGTGCCGACCCGCCCGTCGGCCCGGCGGTAACCGCGGAAGGTGGGGCGGGCGCCGTCGGGCACCGGGAGCTCGGTGTGCGTGCCGCCCAGCGGCGCCTCGCGCGTGCCCTCCTCGAAGCCGAGGTTGTGCGCGTGCACGTGGTCGCCGGGCGCGATGTCTGCGGTCGCGACCCCGATGACCTGCCCGTACTTGTGCACCTCGCCGCCCGCCGGCACGGCCCGCAGCGCGATCTTGTGCCCGCGCGGCACCGGCTGCCGGACGGCGACCGGCCCCGCCCCCGGGGCGGCGGCCCGGTCGCCCGGGCTCAGGTCACGGGTGGCGACGGCGACGTCGTCACCCTCACGCAGTACGAGCAGACCGACCTCAGCCACGGGCACCTCTCGAAATCTATGAACCGTTTCATCCTACCGACCACCCACCCGACACGTTGAGCTGCGTCGCGGCCTCGTCGGGGGTGATGCGCTCGAAGAGCACATCGGTGTTGACGCGCTCCATGATGTCGGCGAGCTCCGCGGAACCGTGCGGCGGCACGGGCGGGGTGTCGACGATCTCGTCCTCGATGTCCGCCATGAAGTCGGCCATCTTCTGGTCGGTGGGCGACAGGTCGCCCAGGATGCCCTCGCGCACCTCCGTGTTCGCGGGCAGGCCGCGGTCGGTCAGCATGATGTCCGCGGCTTCCTGCGAGTTCAGCAGGAAGTCGACGAACTTCGCGGAGGACTCCGGGTACTCGGTGTCCGCGGAGACCGAGTAGAACATCGCCGGCTTGTAGTACATGCCGGTGCGCTCACCCTCGGTCTCGCCGGGCAGGCGGAGCAGCTCGAGCTCGTGACCGGACGAGTCCGTCAGCGCGCCCAGCTGGTTGGTCCACCAGACGCCCATGGCGCCCTGGTTGGTACCGAGCAGACCGCCCTCGGGGCCGGCCGCCTGGTACTCGACCGTGCGGGCGGCGTCCGGCTGGCCGCCACCCTCCATCAGGTCGAGCGAGACCTGGAAGAAGTCGGCGACGGTCTGCTCGGAGACACCGAGCTCGCCCTCCGGCGTGAACAGCGTCTCGCCGCGCTGGCGCGCCAGCACGTTGAGGCCTGCCTCGTTGAAGCCGTAGTCCTGCACGCCCCACACGCCGTCACCGGCACCCTTCGCGACGGCGTTCGCCGTGCTGACGTAGTCCTCCCACGTCCAGGTGGTGTCGTCGGGCATGTCGACGCCGGCGTCGGCGAAGATCTCCGGGTCGGCGACCATCGCGTAGGCGTTGATGCCCGTCGGGAGGCCGTACTGCGCACCGTCGATCTGGCCGCCCGCCAGGACGCTGTCATCCACCTTCGACGTGTCGACGTCGAGCTGGCTCAGGTCCGCGAGCACGTTCTTGGTGGCGTAGTCGGAGATGTAGCGCTCCTCCTGGGTGATGACGTCCGGGGTGTCGCCGGCGGCCACCGAGGTGGCCAGCTTGTCCCAGTAGCCGTCCCAGTCGGTGAAGTCGGGTACCACGGTGATGTCGGGGTTCTCCGCCTCGAACGCATCGATGATCTGCTGCGTCGACTCGTGGCGGGTGTCGGACCCCCACCACGCGAACCGGATCTCGCAGGGGCACTCCTCGGCCGCGGCGGGCCCGTCGCCGCCGCTGCCGCCGATGCCCGAGTCGCCGCCCCCACATCCCGCGAGAGCCAGGGTCACTGCCGCGATACCCGCGGCCGAGGCGGCGAGGCGCTTGCCGCGCCTCGTCGGTAGTCCGTTGCCGGTGATGCTCATGTGTTTCTCCTTCTGTGACAGTGACGTCGTTGTCGCGGAGCTACTTGATTCCGGTGGTCGCGATGCCCTTGACCAGGTACTTCTGGCCGAACAGGAACGCGATGAAGACGGGGATGAGAGACACGATCGACATGGCGAACAGCGAGCCCCACGAGCTCTCGCCCGTCGAGTCGACGAACGTCCGCAGCGCGATCGGCACGGTGTACATCTCCGGCCGGGTGAGGAAGATCAGCTGGCTGAAGAAGTCGTTCCACGTCCAGATGAACGTGAAGATCGCCGTGGTGGCGAGGGCAGGCATCGACAGCGGCAGCATGATCTGCAGGTAGATGCGCAGGTGGTTGGCGCCGTCGAGGGTCGCCGCCTCGTCGAGCTCCCGCGGGATCCCGCGGAAGAACTGGACCATGAGGAAGATGAAGAACGCGTCGGTGGCAAGCAGCTTCGGCACGATCAGCGGCAGGAACGTGTTGATCCACTCGAGCTGGGAGAACAGCACGTACTGGGGCACGATCACCACGTGGATCGGCAGCATGATCGACATCAGCATGATCGCGAACCACAGCCGCTTGCCCTTGAACTCGAGCCGCGCGAACGCGTAGGCCGCGAGTGAGCAGGAGAGCAGGTTTCCGAGCAGCGACCCGAGCACGACGATCGCCGAGTTGATCAGGTAGTGGCTGAACGGGTGCAGCAGCGCGTTCCACCCGTCCGTGTAGTTGGACAGGTCGATGTCGGTGGGGATGAGCCCTGGCTCCCGGAAGATCAGCGCGTTCGGCTTGAACGAGCTGGCCAGCATCCAGAGCAGCGGGTACAGCATCACGAAGCCGAAGGCGATCAGACCCGCGTGCTTGAGCAGGCTCCCCACCCTGGCACGCAGGTGGCGGCCGGGTGGCCGGACGGCCGGACGGTGGTCCTCGGGCGCGATCCCGTCATGGTCCGACGGCGGCGGCACCGCGCGCGAGGCGGTCTTGAGGGGCGTGGAGGCGTCAGTCATCGTAGAAGACCCAGTACTTGGAGGCGAGGAAGTTGACTGCGGTCATGCCACCGATGATCAGCAGCAGGAACCAGGCCATCGCCGACGCGTAGCCCATGTCGAGCGAGCCGAACCCCTTGAGGTAGAGGTACAGCGTGTAGAGGAGCGTCGAGTCGGACGGGCCGCCGTTCCCGCCGCTCACCACGAACGCCCGGGTGAAGGACTGGAACGCCTCGATGAGCTGCAGCACGAGGTTGAAGAAGATGATCGGCGTCAGCAGCGGCAGCGTGACGGACCGGAACTGGCGGAACTTGCTCGCTCCGTCGATCGAGGCCGCCTCGTAGTACATCTGCGGGATCTGCCGCAGGCCGGCCAGGAAGATCACCATGGGGGCGCCGAACGTCCAGACGTTGAGCGCCATGAGGGTGCCCAGCGCGTAGTCCGGGTGCGACACCCAGCCCTGGCCCTGCACGCCGAAGAGTGCGAGCACCTGGTTGACCAGCCCGTCGGCGCCGAAGATCTGGCGCCACAGGATCGCGATGGCCACCGAACCGCCGAGCAGCGAGGGCAGGTAGTACACGGACCGGTACAGGGCGAGCCCGCGCATTCCCCGGTCGAGCAACAGCGCGAGGCCCAGGGCCGCGGCGAGCTGCAGCGGTACCGACACGAACACGTACATGAAGGTGACGCCGAGGGAGTTGAGGAACCTCGGGTCCTCGAACATCCGCGTGAAGTTCTCGAGGCCCACCCACTGGGGCGGCGAGAGCAGGTCGTAGTCCGTGAAGGACAGGTACAGCGAGGCGCCCATGGGCCCTGCTGTGATGAGCACGAGCCCGACGAACCAGGGCGCGAGGAAGAAGAGCGCCCAGCGCCCGTCACCCTTTCTCCGTGGACTGACGCTCTGTTTGCTGCGGGAGAGCTCCTGGATCACTGACATGGGTTCACCACCGCTCTGGCGGGCGGTGGCTCGGACCGCCAAGGTCCGGGCTCGCGGTTCGGGTGGCGCATCGCGTTTGTCCTCCGGATCGTCGTCGATCCCCGGTCGCATCGGTGAGAAACCGGTCTCTGGTGGAGGAACGTACCACACGAGCAACCGGTTTCCCATGGTGTACCGTCAACTCGGGAAACCGGTACCACCGCATCCCGCGCCACGGCGCGGTGCACGGGCGGGGCCGGACAGGTGACGGACGGAGAGCAGATGGTCAGCGGCAGCGCAGGGGGCACAGGTCAGCGCGCGGGTCAGCGGCGTGCCATGGCCACGATCGGGGACGTCGCGACGGCGGCAGGGGTGTCGCGCGCGACCGTCTCCCGGGTCATGAACGGGCGGAGCACCGTCGACGCGGCCATCGCGGAACGGGTGCGGGACGCCGCGGCATCGCTGAGCTACCGGCCCAGCAACGCCGCACGGAGCCTGGCGCTCGGCCGCACCCAGACCGTGGCGCTCGTGGTGCCCGACCTCGGCAATCCCGTGTTCCAGCAGATCCTGCGCGGCGTCATGGACGGCGCGGCGGAGGACGGCTACCGCGTGCTCGTGGCGGACACGGTGGAGGACGACCAGCAGGAGGGCGCCATCGCGCTCGAGGCGCGCATGCGCTGCGACGCCCTGGTCCTCGTGTCACCGCGCATCGGGGACGCCGAGCTCAGCGCGCTCATCGCCGACGTCGAGCCGGTGGTCCTCGTCAACCGGGAGACCGGCGGCGCGGCCCCCAGCCTGGTCGTGGACTACGAGGACGCCGCGCTCCAGGTGGTCGAGCACCTCGTGTCGCTCGGCCACCGCCGCATGGTCTACCTCGGTGGCCCCGTGCGGAGCGCGTCCGACGAGCTGCGCCGGGCCGGCCTCGCCCGCGCGAGGAAGCGGCACGCCGATCTCGAGATCATCGACCTGCCCGCCGGGCCGGACATCCAGGCAGGGCACGGCGCGGCACCCGCCGTCCTGGCGACCCGCGCCACCGCCGCGGTGGCGTTCAACGACCTCGTCGCGTTCGGCCTGCTCGCCGGCCTGAACGAGGCAGGTGTAGCCGTGCCCGCCGACATCTCGGTGGCCGGATTCGACGACATCGAGCTGTCCCGTTATGCCACACCCGCGCTGACAACTGTCGCGGTACCGCAGGCCGAGCTCGGCCGCCACGCCTGGAGGGAGCTGCACGCTGTGATCGACGACGATGCCCACCCCGCAAGCTCTGCTCGATTCACGCCGAGCCTGGAGGTGCGCGGCAGCACCGGCCCCGTACCCCAGGGCCCGGAGCGCGTGCACGTCACGGACGACGACGGCGGAACCGCCGTCGTGCCGCGCGACGAGATCCCGACCGTGCCGCCCACCGCGGCCCCCACCTGGTCCGTCCCCGCGGACCCCGAAGCCGACGCCGTGGTGCTGACCTGCGGCGACGGGCTGGAACTGGTGCGCCGCGACGCGGGCGGCCGCATGCCGAAGGTGCACGCGCGGCGCCCGTACCTGCACCCCGTGCACACCCTGGCGGGCGTGCCGCTCACCGACGTGAGCCCTGTCGACCACCGGCACCACTACGGCGTCGGCATCGCGGTTCCCGACGTGAACGGCACCAGCCACTGGGGCGGCCGCACCTTCATCGAGGACGTCGGGCCGACGCTCCTGAAGAACCACGGCCGGCAGACCTCGCAGGGTGTCCGCGTCGAACCCGCCCCGGCCACGCGCGCGGCCGGAGCGGGAGCCGAGGCGGGCGAGGCCCTGGTCGAGGACGTGCTGTGGTCCGACGAGCACGGCGACCCGCAGCTCCGCGAGGAGCGCCGCGTCACGGCACGCCTGCTCCCCCAGAACCCTGGGTCGGCCGCCGCACCCGGCTGGGTGCTCGACTGGCGGTCCACCCTCCACGCCGACCACGGCCCGCTCGAGATCCGCTCGCCCGCCACCAACGGCAGGCCCGGTGCCGGCTACGGCGGCCTGTTCTGGCGGCTGCCGATCGCCGAGACCACGTCGGTCCTGTCCGCGGCGGGCACCGGCGAGAACCGCGCGCACGGCAGCTCGTCACCCTGGGTCGCCTTCGTGCAGCAGCAGGGCGGCCGGTCCACGACGCTCCTGCTGGTCCAGCCCGGCCAGGTCCGGCCCTGGTTCCTGCGCTCCGCTGAATACCCCGGAGCCTGCCCGGCACTCGCCTGGGACTCGCCGCTGCTCGTCCCCGAGGGCGGCTCCGTCCAGCTGGACCTCGTCGCCGTGCTCCTCGACACCGCCCTCACCGGCTCCGCCGCGGCGGCGCTCGCCGCGGATCTCACCGACGGCGGCCGGCGGTGAGCCTGCCGAAGGTCGCGGTCGTCGGTGTCCACGGTCACGGGGGCTCGCACCTGCGGACCGTCGCGGAGCTCGAGGCGAGAGGGCTGGCGCGGCTGAGCGCCGTCGTCGACCCGCGGGAGCCCGACGACGCTCCCGCGCCGTGGTTCGCGAGCCTCGGCGACCTGCTGTCGGGGGGCGCGGACACCCTGCCCGACGTCGTGGTCCTCTCCACCCCCATCCACACCCACCTGCCGCTCGCCCGCGCCGCGATGGAGGCCGGCATCGACGTGCTGCTCGAGAAGCCGACCGCCGCGTCCCTGGCGGAGCACGCCGAGCTCGTCGCCGTCGCCGAACGGACCGGGCGCCTGTGCCAGGTCGGGTTCCAGACCTTCGGCTCCCACGCGCTGCCCGCCGTCGCCGACATGGTCGCGCGCGGCGAGGTGGGGCAGGTGACCGGCATCGGCGCTGTCGGGACCTGGGTCCGGACCGCCGCGTACTGGGCGCGCTCGCCATGGGCCGGGCGGCGGCGCATGGGCGACCGCGCCGTCGTGGACGGCGTGGTGACCAACCCGCTCGCGCACGCCGTGGCGACCGCCCTGTGGGTGGGCGGCGCCAGGGCCGGCGCCGACCTCGCCTACGTGAACACCGACCTGTGGCGCGCCAACCCGATCGAGGCCGACGACACCTCGTCCCTGCGCGCCGTCGGCACGGACGGGACGCGGTACGGGTTCGGCCTCACGCTGTGCGCGGCCGAACGCACCCCGGCACGGGTCATCGTGCAGGGGACCGCCGGCGAGATCGAGCTCGAGTACGAGCACGACCTGGTCCGGCTGCGCACCGGGCGCGTCGTCGCGGAGAAGCAGTACGGGCGCACGGGGCTGCTGGAGAACCTGCTGCGCGCCCGCACTGGCGAACGGCTCCTGTGCGACGCGCGGGACACCGGCGCGTTCATGCGGGTGCTCGAGGCCGTGCGCACCGCCGCCGACCCTGCGCCGATCGCCGACGACTTCGTGGACTGGGCGGACGGTATCGAACAGGGCTCCGGGAGCGCCGGCTCCCGGACGATCGGCGGCACGCAGGGAAACCCGGAGGGCGACTCACGCCATCCCGTGGTGCGCGACGTCGCCGCGTGGTGCGAGCGGGCTGCGCGCGAACAGCGCACGTTCACGGAGCTCGGTGCTCCCTGGACGGTCAGCACCTAGCCGCCGACCGCCGTGGGAGGGTGCTCTGGTGTTGTCCGTCCTCACCGCCATCGGGTCCATGGCCTGCATCGTCGCGCTGGGCTGGGCGGTCCAGCGGCACGGCCTGCTCGCCGGGGGAGCCTTCCCGCGGGGCGCCACCCACAGCGCGGACGGCGGGGCGGCCCGCCACGTGCTCGCGACGCTCTCGTTCACGATCTGCGCCCCCGCGCTGATGTTCAGCACGCTGGCGTCGACCGACCTCGCACACGTCGTCTCGCGGGGCGCCGCGGTCACCTGGGCCACGACGGCGGCGCTCGCCCTGGTCAGCGCCGCCGTCGCGCGGTGGGTCCTGCGCCTGCCGGCGGGCCCGGTCGCCGTGACCACGCTCGCCTCCGTCTACGTCAACGGCGGCAACATCGGCATCCCGCTCGCCGTCTACCTGTTCGACGACGCCCTCGCCGTGGTGCCGACCCTGCTCTTCCAGCTTCTCGTGCTGGCGCCGCTGGCGCTGGCGGTGCTCGACCGCTCCGCGCCGGCGGCCGGAGCCGCCCGGACGGATGGCCGGGCGGGCAGCCGCTCTGGCTGGTCCTCGGTGGTCCACGTCCTGCTCGCGGCCGTCCGGAACCCGATCACGGTCGGCACGGTCGCCGGCCTGCTCGTCGCGGTCGTGAGCGAGCTGACCGGACTGCGGCTGCCTGATGTCGTCCTGCTCCCGTTCGACCTGATCGGCGCCGCCGCCCCGCCGCTGGGCCTGCTGACCTTCGGGATGACCCTCGCGGTGCCGATGCCGGCGCTCCCCGCGCCGGCCCCCGCCACGGAACCGCAAGCCGACCCGGACCGTCCCCGGCCTCCGGTGCCGTGGTGGGCCGGCCGCGACCGGCTGCTGGTGCGGGCGGTGGTCGCGCTCGCCGTGCTGGTGCGCAACGTGCTGCACCCGCTGGTGGCCTGGGCCGTCGGCACCGCCGTGGGGCTCGACCAGCAGGCCGTGGCCCTCGTCGTCACGATGGCCGCGCTGCCCACCGCGGTGAACGTCACCACGTACGCGACGCGGTACGGGGTGTTCGACGGCGTGGCCGCGCGCGCGACGGTCTGGACCACGGCGCTCTGCGTGCCGGTGCTGGTGGCGGTCGGCGTCCTCCTGGGGTGAGCGGCGCTCGGTGCGGGCGGTGGCGCCTCCGCGGGGCGGGGTCTCCGCGCGGCGGGGTCTCCGCGCGGCGGGGTCTCCGCGCGGCGGCGGGCACTGGAGGGAGTGCGGAAAACCAGGGGCTTGTGGTGGGGCGGTGAGCCTGGCATGGTTGCGGGAAACCGGTTTCTCGTGGTCAGGGAGCCGGCCTCGTGGACAAGGGAGTCACATGCGAACACCACCATCCCCGCGCCCGCGCGGGGCCCTCGGCCCGGCGCCGGAGAGCGCCCTCACTTTGCCCGCCGCCCGTCCGCTCGCCCGTTCGCTCGCGCTGCCGCTGGCACTGACCGTGGGCCTGGCCGGCGCGCTGGTCGCCGTCGGGCAACCGGCCGCGGCGAGCCCCGCGGGCGGGGCGGCGACCACCGTCGCCGAACACTCGACGGGCGGGCACGGCCCGGGCAGGCATCGCGGTGACCTCGGCCGCGAGACCATCGCGGCCGACGACGGCTGGGCCGCCTGGTCCGGCCCCACGTCCCCCGAGGGCGTGGAGCGGCAGGCCGGGCCCACCACGGGCGGGGCCGCCGCCGCCCCGGCCGAGGTCTACACGGTCGACACCTGGCAGGAGCTGCGCGACGCGCTCGCCGGCCGGGAGGGCGGCAGCCAGAACGACGCCCGGTACAACGAGACGCCGCGGATCGTGTACGTCACGGGGACGCTCGATGCCTTCAGCGCGCCGGACGGGACCCGGCTGACCTGCGAGGACTTCGCGTCGCGGGTGACGGTGGAGGGTACGGGCGAGCCGTTCTCGATGGACGACTACATCGAGCACTACGACCCGTCCGGCCCGTGGGGATGGGTGGAGCCGTCCGGTCCGCTGGAGCGGGCGCGCGACGCGGCGGCGCGTCTGCAGGCGGCCCAGACGCAGCAGCACGTCGGCTCGAACGTGACGATCGTGGGGGTCGGCGACGACGCCCAGATCTCCGGCGCGAACCTCCGCGTCCGGGACGCGCACAACGTCATCCTCCGGAACCTGCGGTTCTCGGACGGCTACGACTGCTTCCCGCAGTGGGACCCGGGCGACAGCGAGTCGGGGAACTGGAACTCCGCCTACGACAACGTCTCGCTGTGGACGTCCACGAGCGTGTGGGTGGACCACTCCACGTTCGACGACGGAGCGCACCCCGCCGACTCGCTCCCCGTCGTCTACGGGCGGCCGTTCGAGGTGCACGACGGGCTGCTCGACATCACGCACGGGTCCGACCTGGTGACGGTGTCGTACAACGAGTTCCTCAGCCACGACAAGACCATGCTGATCGGCTCGTCCGACTCGCGCACCCAGGACCGCGGACAGCACCGGGTGACGCTCCACCACAACTACTGGGAGGACATCGGCCAGCGCGCACCACGCGTCCGGTACGGCGACGTCCACGCCTACAACAACTACTACCGGCAGACCGAGACCGGCTCGTTCCAGTACTACTGGGGATCCGGCAAGGAGTCGAGCCTCGTGGTCGAGAACAACGCGGTCCGGCTGGCCCGCGGGTCCGACCCTGCCACTGTGGTCGGTGCGTACGGCGGCACGATGCTCAGCGAGTCCGGCACGACGGTGAACGGCCGGCGGGCGGACCTCCTGGCGGCCTACAACGCCACGGCGACGACACCCCTGGCCGACGAGGCACGCTGGACCCCGTCCGACGCGTACCGGTACCGGCCGCTGCCGACGGCCGCGGTCCCGTGGGTCGTCATGGCCCGCGCCGGCGCGGGCGTCCTCACCTCCACCCCGCCGAGGTAGTCGTCTGGCGAGGTAGTCGTCTGGCGAGGTAGTCACTCAGCGCGCGCTGGGTGACTACCTCGCTGCCTGACTACCTCGCCAGGGGACTACCTCGGCGGGAGCGGGTCAGATGCCCAGGTCTAGGGCCTCGATGCGGACCGGCTCGCCCGTCTCCAGCGAGCGGTTGCCCGCGTAACCGACCGACGACGCGCGGACGCCGTCGACGTAGCCGGCCTGGCGACCGAGCGGATCCACCTCACCCGACGGCGCGAACACGCTGGCCAGCAGCAGCGCGTCACCGCCGCCGTGCCCTCCACCGCCCCGCACGATGGGCCGCTCCTCGGCGCGCTCCCAGTGCCGCTGCACCACGAGCCGCTCGCCGATGGGCCGCACCTCGTCACCGGCGAACACCTCGGTGGCGCTGGGGTCGAGGACCGCCACGCCGTCCTCGCCGAACTCGACCGAGCCGCGCTCCGTGACCTCGAGCTCCGCGCGGCCGCGCGTGCCGTTGACCACCACGCGGTAGCCCTCCCACGGCGCATGCGCGGTGAGCGAGTAGGTCAGCAGCGCACCGCCCTCGTACTCGACCACGAGCCCCAGGGTGTCCTCCGTGGTGATGCCCGCGTCGAACACGGACCGGTTGCGCACGTAGCCGTCCACGGCCTGCGCCTCGGGCCCGTACAGCGTGGACAGCCACTCGTTCTTGTCCACGGAGAGCTGCCACGGGTCGATGCCACGCTCGTTCAGCGCGCGCTCGGCGTCGGTGACCTCGTAGCCGGTCTCGTGCGCGCCGTCGTCGCCGTAGAAGCGGCGGCCGCCCGTCGCGAAGACGCGCTGCGGAACGCCATCGATCCACCAGTTGACCAGGTCGAAGTGGTGGCTCGACTTGTGCACCAGCAAGCCGCCGTTGTTCACCTTCTCGCGGTGCCAGCGGCGAAAGTAGTCGGCGCCGTGCACGGTGTCGAGGGCCCAGTCGAAGTGGACCGACAGCACGCGGCCGATCTCGCCGCTCGCGATCACCTGGCGCAGCGCGCTGTTGCGCGGCGAGTAGCGGTAGTTGAACGTCGTGACCAGGTCACGACCGGTCTCCGCGACGGCGTCGACGATCTCCCGGGCCTGGTCGGCGTGCGCGGCGAGCGGCTTCTCCACGACGACGTCGGCCCCGGCCCGCAGTGCGCGAGCGACGAGGTCACCGTGGGTACGGTCGACCGACGTGACGATCACGCGGTCCACGGACTGTTCCGCGATCGCCTTCTCCAGGTCGTCCGGCGCGTAGACGGGCCGGATACCGCCGAACGCCGCGGCGACGCGCGCCTCGTAGGCCGCCGCGCGCACCGGGTTGGGCTCGACCCACGCGACGATCTCGCCGTCCGGCGCGTGCGCTCCGATCAGGGCGTTGATGTACATGGACGCGCGGTGCCCCGTACCTACCACCGCGTAGCGGCGGCGCCCCTCGGGCAGCGGGCCCGACGGCGGCGTGGGCTCTTGCGTCGGACCGGTGATCGGCTCGGTGGTCGGCTCGCTGGTCGGCTCGGGCATCGGTGGAGAGCTCCTTCGGTCGTCGTCGACGTCGGGTGGATGGGGTTGCCACGATACGGCGCTTGGAAAGCGCTGTCCACGATCTGTCCGGCTGAACCCGGCCCGGCGCTCAGCGCCGCTCAGGCGTGAGGACGACCTGGCCGGCCCAGGCGAACCCGCCGCCGAACCCGAACAGGAGCGCGGGCACGCCCGACGGGATCTTGCCCGCGTGCCACCACTTGGACAGCCCCATCGGGATCGACGCCGCCGACGTGTTGCCCGACTCCGTGATGTCCGTGACCACTACCTTGCCCTCCAGCCCGAGGGCCTTGGCGAGAGGTTCGATGATCCGCAGGTTCGCCTGGTGCGCGACGAGCACCTCGATGTCGTCGATGCTCAGCCCGGCCCGCGCCACGACGCCCCGCGCCCGGTCGGCGGCCCGGGTGATGGCCCACTTGAACACCGCGCGGCCGTCCTGCTGGAACTTGACCTCCGGCACCTCGATCCGCACGGCGGGCGTGAGCTCCGGCTCGGTGCCCCACACCACCGGTCCGACGCCGGGGTCGTCGGCAGCCTGCAGCACCGCCGCCCCCGCGCCGTCGGCCGTGAGGATGCACGTCGAGCGGTCGGTCCAGTCCGTGTACGCGGTGAGCTTCTCCGCGCCGACCACCAGCGCCGTGTGCGCGGAACCGGTGCGGATCGCCTGGTCGGCCAGCCCCACCGCGTGCGCGAACCCGGAGCACGCCACGTTGAGATCCATCGCCGCCGGCCCCACCACGTTGCGCAGGTCCGGTGCTTCCTCGCCCTCGGGTGTCGAGGCGCCCGGCTGGACGCCGGTACGCAGCGCGTACGCGACCCGCCCCGCCGTGTTGGGCGAGCGGTCGTCGTTGGTGGCCGTCGCGACGATCACCAGGTCGACCGCGTCAGCCGTCAGGCGGGCGTCGGCGAGCGCGTGCTCGGCCGCGGCGGTGGCCATGTCGGCCACCGTGACGTCGTCGGCGGCTACGTGGCGGGTGACGATGCCGGTGCGCGACCGGATCCACTCGTCGTTGGTCTCGACGAGCTCGGCGATGTCCTCGTTGGACAGCGTCCTCGGTGGCTGGTGGTGTCCCAGACCGATGATGCGGGAGCCTGCGGCTCCGGACGGGAGTGCGAGTGTGGGCGACGTAGCCATGAGGTCAACGTAGCGCGCCCAGGTCGAACGGCTCGACGGCCAGACCGGGCACCCGCTCCCGGGCCGCGCGCACGACGCGCTCCTCCGCGCCCGGGCCGAGGTCGAGCAGCTCGCCCACCTCGCGGAGCGCCCCGCGTAGCTGGGCGTCGTACCGCTCCCCCATCGCCGCGTTGCGGCCCTTGTAGGTCCACGCGATGAGGTTGGTCAGGTCGAACCGCGGACGGCATGCACGGCAGGACATGATGCCCTGCGGTCGCCGGAACCGCGTGACCCGGTGGCCCACCGGGCACGCCCCGACCCACGGCCCGTCGATCGACGGTGCGGACGGGTCGACGCAGCGCTGCCCCGAGCACCCGATCCGCACCGCCACCTCGCGCCACGCCGGCCCGTGCTTGGCCTTCGGTCCGGCGAGCGCGTGCGCCACCTCGTGCAGGATGGTGTCGCGTACCTCCCGTTCCTCGTGGATCCGGGTGAGCGGCGCGGACAGGCTGATGCGCCTCTTGCCGTAGCTGCACATCCCTGCGCGCCGGACGGCGTCGTCGAACTCGAACGTCCAGGCCTTCAGGCCGTGCTGGTCCATCAGCTCGCGCGCCAGGCGCGAGGCGGCGACAAGATTCATGCGTACCCCTGCGGTGATCGTCGGTGAAACGTCCGGCCCTCCCGGACGTGATCGAACCTACGGGGCTCCACTGACACCCGAGCCACGTTATCCACAGCTCCGTGCCGCGCACCCGGAGCATGGCCCTTGCGGGCGGCGGCATGCGCCTGCCCGTCGCCCAACCGTCTGACCTGCACTTTCGTCACTGACATCCGTGGCACCATCTCGGCCATGGGCTATCAGGAGCAGTTTCGTCGGGCGGCACTCGACCTGCACTTCCCGGAGGACGAGGTCACCACGTTCATCGGGCACCTGCGGGGGTCGATCAGGTTGGAAACGCTCGCGGACGCCCCCGGAGCCCCCGTCGGACGGTTCGGTGGGCCGCCGCGGCTGCCGGTGGGGACGAGCTGGCCGGACAACGGAGACGGGTCCCTGGCGTTCGTCTTCTCCGTCGACTGTGCGGCACTGCCGCGGGTCGACGGACTCGACCTGCCGGTCGACGGCTCGCTCCTGTTCTTCCTGGACCACCAGGACGACAACGAGCAGTGCCACGCCGAGCACCGACGGTACGCGCGGGTCATGCACCTGCAGGCAGGCGCCGAGACCGCGGTCGCGGAGCCGCCGTACCCCGGGCTGGTCTCCGACGAGCAGTACGACGTCAGCGCCGCGGTCGACGCGTGGCTGCCCGACTGCCTCGACCTGGAAGAGCACGAGATACTGCCCTTCCACGAGCAGCTGGCACAGGAGCTCCGGAGCTCCATGCCGCACCTGGACGAGCTCGATGCCCTGACCGAGGAGCTCTGGCCTCCGAGCAGCGGGCTCGCGAGCGGCTTTCTCGGTGGGTACACCGACGACGAGGTGCTCTGGACGATGGCGGAGGAGATCCTTCGGGAGCGCGAGAAGAGCGGCGGGACCACCATTCCGCAGGACGAGTGGTTCGACCACATGGCGGTCGAGCAGCGCCGGCTGTCGGACGAGTGGATGTCACTCGCCACCTTTATGGTGTCCTCCGACTACTACCACGGGCGCATGTCGATCCGCCGCGACGACCTGGCCGCCGGCCGTCTGGACAGGATGCTCTCCATGACCGAGTTCACCGAGTAGCGGAACTCGCCGGCGGGATCGGGAAGTTCGTCCGGAACACGTTCGACGGGTCGTACGTGGCCTTGATCGTCCGCAGCCGGGAGAACGTCGGCTCGGGGAACGCCTCCAGCAGGCGCTCCGGGCGGCTGTCGGTGTCGAAGGAGAGGTACGAGCCGTCCATGACCGGCCCGATCTCCGCGTCCCACGCCTGGTTGAGCCGGTCCTGGTCACCAGCCAGCGCCGAGAGCGCGAAGTTCTGGTGCCGGTGCGGGTACGCGGTGGCGTCGGGTGCCACGTCGTTGCCCGCGCCGCCCGTGGTCCGGATCGACGTGAAGTACGACTCGCCGGAACTCAGCAGCCGTTCGATCGCCCGGCTCGCGCCCTGGTCCAGATGGGTGAGCAGGCCGGACCTCGCGGACGGGTCACCACCACCGGAGTGGTGCGCGTCCTCCTGGCGTACGACCCCCGAGTACGGCAGCAGCTGCGCCTGGTGGCCGAGCAGCGGCCCGGCGTCGGCCAGCAGCTCCAGCTGGGCGATGGCCTCGTCCGGTTCGACGTCGGTGCCCTGCGCCGCGATCACCGTCATGAGCTGGGCCATGGGTGGCTGACCGCCACGTCCACGCCCCAGGATCATGAACGACGTGAGCCCGCGCGGCGCGGCCTCGACGGTGGCGCCCCACTTCTCCAGCAGTCCGGCGGTGTCGGTCGCGTCGAGCGTCATCTGGGAGAAGACCACGTCGCCGACCGCTCCGGCCTCGATCTCCAGCCAGGTCACCACGCCCATGTTCCCGCCGGCGCCGCGCAGCGCCCAGAACAGGTCCGGGTGCTCGTCGCGGGAGGCGTGGAGCACGCGCCCGTCGGCGGTGACGACCTCGGCGGCGACCACGTGGTCGATCGTCAGCCCCTGCAGCCGCCCCAGGAATCCGATGCCGCCGGTGGTCCCGAGCCCGCCGACGCCCACGCCGCCGTGGTCGCCCGACGTGATGGCCCAGCCGCGCGGCGCGAGGGTCGCGGCCACCTCGCCCCAGGTGGCCCCTGCCCCGATCCGCACGCGGCGCGTGGCCTCGTCGACCACCTCGACCGACCGCATGCCGCGCATGCTCAGCACCACGCCGCCGTCGTTCGTCGACCGGCCGGAGATGCCGTGCCCGGCCGAGCGGACGGCGAACTCCACGCCTTGCTTCTGCACCCAGGCGAGCCCGGACGCGACCTCGTCGGTGCCCTGCGGCCGCAGCACCAGGCCCGGGGCCCCGCTCCGCAGGTAGTTGTGCCGCACGGAGCCGTACTCGCGGTCGCCGGGCTCCACGGCCCGGGCGGCCAGCTCTCGCGGCAGCGAGTCGTAGTCGATCCCCTCGCGCCGGGCGGCCAGCGCCACCGCGCCACGCCGGGCCGACGCCGGCACGGTGCCGCTCGACCTCCGCTCGGCCGCGACCGCCTCCCGCACGGCTGGTGCGACCTCCTGCGCGAACGCCCGGATCTGGTCCGGGTCGTCGCCCATGGCGATGAAGCCGCTGACGCCGTCCGTGAGCGCCAGGTCGGTCAGCTCCTCGACCCACTGGTCGGCGGGACCCTGCAGCGGACCTGTCGAGCGGTCGGTGATGGCCCCACCCAGGTTGAGCAGACGGCGGATCGCGCTCGGTGAGCGCCCTGCCTCCAGCGCCGCCTCGTCGATGGTCGCGTTGCCCCGCGCCAGGTCGCCGTCCTTGAAGTACGGGAGCGAGGGCAGCCAGCCGTCGGCCTTCGCACCGGTGAGCCGGAGCATCCGCTTCTTGTACGCGCCGAGCCAGATCGGGATGTCGTGCGCGGGAGCCGGGCCGCGCTTGGCGCCGTCGACCCGGTGGAACCGGCCCGGCACGCGCAGCGGGCTGCGGTTGGTCGCGTCCCAGATGCCCCGCATGATCTCGATGCCCTCCTCGAGGGCGTCGACGGACTCGGCGGGCGTGCGGCGGGTGACGCCCATCGCCTCCATCGCGTCCCAGAACCCGCCGGCGCCCACGCCCATGTCGAACCGGCCGCCGCTGAGCAGGTCGAGGCTCGCTGCGGAGCGGGCCACCAGGGCGGGCTGGCGCATACCCAGGTTGAGCACGTTTCCGGAGATATGAATGCGTTCGGTCTGCGCGGCGACCCAGGACATCAGGGTCCACGTGTCGAGGAACGACGGCTGGTACGGGTGGTCCTGGAACGTGACGAGGTCCAGGCCCAGCTGTTCCGAGAGCTGAGCGAGCCGGACGGGCGTCTGCGGGTCCTGGTTGCCGGGGGTGATGAACGTGCCGAAGAGCAGCTCGTGCCCGTAGTCGGTCATGGGTGACGTCGTCCCTCGTGTCGCTGCGTCCGCCGCGCATCGGCGGATCGTCTGTCTAGCAGACGATATTACTCACAACTCTTCTCGCTGGCCGCACATTCCCGTACGATCGGTACATGAGCACCACGGCGACGACCCCCACGGGCCGGCACTCCCTGTTCGGCTGGTCCCTCGCCGCGCTCCTGCGCGAGTGGAGCGCACGGGTCGACGCCGCTGCCGACGACCTGCCGCAGGGCACACGCGGCTACCAGCTGCTCACGGCGGTGGTGCACGGCGACCTGCCGAGCCAGGCGGCGCTCGCCTCCACGCTCGGCATCGACCGTACGGTCATGACCTACCTGCTGGACGCGTTCGAGGAGTGCGGGCTCGTCGAGCGGCAGCAGGACCCCGCCGACCGCCGCGCGCGGCGCATCGTGGCCACCGACAAGGGGCTGGGGGTGCTCGCCGCGATGGAAGCTCGCGTCGCCGCGGCGGAGGACGAGCTGCTCGCCGGACTCGAGCCGGCACAGCGCGCACTGCTCCGTGAGCTGCTGGAGCGCGCCGCCACCGGCGCCGGCCCGGACGACGACCCCTGCCGCACGGTGGTCGAGGCGACGACGCGGCGCTGATCGCCGGTTCGGTCCCGTCCGGAGACGCTCAGCGCCCGCCCAGACCCGCCTCGCGGTAGAACCCCTCGATGTGCTCGCGCATCAGCCGCTCGGCAGCCGCGGCATCCTGGCCCTCGACGGCGTCGACGATCGCGCGGTGCTCCGCGCACAGGCGCGCCGCCGTCGTCGGCCACTCGTCGAGCGCGGCGGCGCCCGCCACGACGTAGGACGCGACGGCCGACCGCAGGCCGACCAGGATCGCCTCCACGAGCTGGTTGCCGCCCAGCCGGACCAGCTCGAGGTGAAAGTCCTGGTCGTGCTCGACGAACGTGGCGACGTCGAGGCCCGGATCAGCCATCGCGTCGACGTGCGCGCGCACTCTGCGCAGCGTGGCGTCGTCGTGCGCCCGGGCCGCGGCGTCACGCACCACTCCGGTCTCGAGCAGCACGCGCGTCCGCACGACGTCGGACACGGGCAGCGTGCCGGAGGCGACGTGCAGGCGCACGGCCGCGCCCAGGCCGGCCGCCGGGCGGTCGATCACCGTGGCGCCGGCGCTCGGGCCGGAGCCGACGGCCGTGCGCACGATGCCCATCGCCTCCAGGATGCGGATGGCCTCGCGCACCGAGGGGCGGGACACCCCGAGCTCCTCCGCGAGCGCCCGCTCCGCCGGGAGCCGCTCGCCGATCGACCACTTGCCCGCGGTCAGACCTGCCTCGATCTGGGCCAGCACTCGCTCGTGGGTTCGCACCGGACCAGTGTACTTCTGTGGTCTGTCCACAGTGGGCTATGGTGAGGACAGACCTCGAAGGAGAGTGCCCATGCGCATCGCCCTGGCCGCCACCTGCATCGCCGACGCCATGTTTCCGCAGGCCCCCAAGGCCGTCGTGACACTGCTGGAACGACTGGGGCACGAGGTCGTCTTCCCCGCCGGGCAGGCGTGCTGCGGCCAGATGCACGTCAACACCGGCTACCTCGCCGAGGCCGTCCCGGTGGTCCGTAACCACGTGCGCACGTTCGAGCCGGTGACCGACGGCGAGTGGGACGCCGTCGTGGTGCCGTCCGGCTCCTGCACGGGGTCGATCCGGCACCAGCAGGCGATGGTCCTCGACCGCGCCGGCCTGCCGGCCGAGGCGCGGGCGGCCGCCGCCGTCGCCGCCCACACCTATGAGCTGTCGGAACTGCTGGTCGACGTGCTGGGTGTGACCGACGTCGGCGCGTGGTTCCCGCACCGTGTGACCTACCACCCCACGTGCCACTCGCTGCGGATGCTGGGGGTGGGCGACAAGCCCGAGCGGCTCCTGCGGGCCGTCGAGGGGCTGGAGCTGGCCCCGCTCGCGCAGGCAGAGGGCTGCTGCGGGTTCGGCGGGACGTTCGCCCTGAAGAACGCGGACACGTCCGCCGCGATGCTGCGGGACAAGGTGGACGCCGTCGTGGACACGGAGGCCACGGTGCTCACCGCCGGCGACTGGTCGTGCCTGATGCACATCGGGGGCGGCCTCTCGCGCGACGGTGCGGGCGTGCGGCCGATGCACCTGGCCGAGATCCTCGCCTCGACCCGCGAGTCGCCGACCGTGCCCGGCCCACCGAGAGCCTCGACCACGACCGGCGCCCCCGCGGGCGCCGGGCAGGAGGCGGCCCGATGAGCACGTTCCTCGGTATGCCCGGCGCCCACGACGGTCGCGGGCCGGGCCCTTCCGCGGCACCCGACACCCTGGCCGGCATCGGCCGTCCGGAGGACCCCCTGCACTGGGGAGCGTCCTTCCCCGACGCCGCACGGTCCGCGCTCGAGAACGGCCAGCTGCGCCGCAACCTGGGCAAGGCGACGTCGACCATCCGCACCAAGCGCTCGAACGTGGTGGGCGAGGTGCCCGACTGGGAGGCGCTGCGGGACACCGGCTCCGCGGTGAAGACCGACGTCATGGCACGCCTCCCGGAGCTGCTCGAAGAGCTGGAGCGCAACGTCACGGCGCGCGGCGGCACGGTGCACTGGGCGCGGGACGCGGCCGAGGCCAACCGGATCGTCGCCGACCTGGTGCGCGCCAAGGAGACCGACGAGGTCGTCAAGGTCAAGTCGATGGCCACCCAGGAGATCGGGCTCAACGAGGCGCTCGCCGAGGAAGGCATCGCCGCGGTCGAGACCGACCTCGCGGAGCTCATCGTGCAGCTCGCCGACGACATGCCGTCGCACATCCTGGTGCCCGCCATCCACCGCAACCGCACCGAGATCCGGGACATCTTCCTGGAGCGCATGGCCGACGCGCCGCCCGACCTGACGGACGTGCCCCGTGAGCTCGCGATGGCGGCCCGCGCGCACCTGCGGCGCAAGTTCCTCGCGGCGAAGGTCGCGATCAGCGGCGCCAACTTCGCCGTCGCGGACACCGGGACGCTCGCCGTGGTGGAGTCCGAGGGCAACGGCCGCATGTGCCTCACGCTGCCCGAGACCCTGATCACCGTGATGGGCATCGAGAAGCTGGTACCCACCTTCGACGACCTCGAGGTGTTCCTGCAGCTCCTGCCCCGGTCCTCGACCGGCGAACGGATGAACCCGTACACCTCGATGTGGACGGGGGTGACGCCCGGCGACGGGCCGCAGGAGTTCCACCTGGTGCTGCTCGACAACGGCCGGACCAGCGTCCTCGCGGACGAGGCCGGGCGCTCCGCCCTGCACTGCATCCGCTGCTCCGCGTGCCTCAACGTCTGCCCCGTGTACGAGCGGGTGGGCGGCCACGCCTACGGCTCGGTCTACCCGGGCCCGATCGGCGCGATCCTGACGCCGCAGCTCACCGGCGAGAAGTCCGACCTTCCGTACGCCTCCACGCTGTGCGGCGCCTGCTACGAGGTGTGCCCCGTCAAGATCGACATCCCGTCGATCCTGGTGGAGCTGCGGGCGCGCGAGGTCGAGCTCGCCGGCGCCTCGCCGGACACCGCGGACCGGGTCTGGAAGGCGGCCATGAAGGCCGCGTCCTTCGCGATGGCCGACGGCGCGCGGTTCCGCCGCGCCGCCCGGGTGCCGCGCGTGCTGCGCGCGATCTCGCGCGACGGCGTGATCAAGCGGCTGCCGTTCCCCGGCTCGCTGTGGACCGGGTCCCGGGACCTGGTGGCACCACCGAAGCAGACGTTCCGCGACTGGTGGGACGGGCGGGAGGAACAGCGATGACCGACGCCAGGACCGAGATCCTCACCCGCATCCGCTCGGCGCTGGGCCCGGACGGCGGCGCGGTCGCCACTCCCGTGCCGCGCGAGTACCGCGCGGCCGGCGAGCACGCGCCGGGTTCCGACGTCGTGCTGGACCTGCTGGTCGACCGCCTCGAGGACTACAAGGCGCACGTCCACCGGACGACCGCTGCGGGCCTCCCGGACTTGCTCGCGCGGATGCTCGCGGAGCGGGCGGCAGAACGCGGACGGGACGCCGCGCGCGGGTCCGTCGTCGTGCCCAGCGGGCTGGATCCCGCCTGGGTCACCGGGCTGGGGCGGGTCGCGGTGCGCACCGACTCGCCCGAGGCTCCCCTGTCGGCGGCCGAGCTGGACGGGACCGACGCCGTCGTGACGGCCGCCCGCGTCGCCGTCGCCGAGACCGGCACCATCGTGCTCGACGGCGGACCCGACCAGGGCCGCCGTGCCATCTCGCTGGTACCGGACACGCACGTGTGCGTGGTCCGGACCGACCAGGTGGTGCAGACCGTCCCGGAGGCGGTGCGCCTGCTCGGCACGGACCCCGCCCGCCCGCTGACCTGGATCAGCGGGCCCAGCGCGACGAGCGACATCGAGCTCGACCGCGTGGAGGGCGTCCACGGCCCGAGGACCCTGCACGTGGTGCTGGTGAGCTGACCGGTCAGGGGTGCAGGCGCGCCCCCTTGACCACCTTGTCCACGACCCGCCGCTCGCCCGCGACCGCCACCCCGACCAGGTCGAGCTTCTCGGTGGCGACGCTCGCGACGGCCGCCCGGTTGTCGACGTCGTTCCCTGTCGCGAACAGGTCCGCCGTGTAGACGCCGATGCGCAGCCCGCGCGCGTCCGCGCGCTCGCGGATCGTGGCGAGCCGGTCCCCGTCGGCCACCATGACCATCACGGGCGTGCCCAGCATGGCGAGGTACTCGCGCCCGTCGGCGTCCCGGTAGGGCTCGCCGACCAGCTCCGGGTAGGCGGCGGTCACGGCGCTGGCCAGGAAGGCCGTCACGTTGCCCTCCTGCCAGCCCAGCAGGTCCTCCCGCAGCACGATCACGATCTTGGCCTGTTCGAAAGTCATACCGCTCACAGTGCGCCCGTGAGCGAGCCGGGATCTTGTACGTTCTTGACATGGGCTCGCCCGGTTCGGCCTCGGACACCGCACAGGACGTGGTGCGCGCCTGGCGGCCAGGAGTCGACGGCGTCGCCGAGGTGCTGCACGCCGCATGGCACGAGCACGCCTACCCGGCCCACACCCACGACACCTGGACCGTGCTGGTCGTCGACAGCGGTCTGATCGGCTACGGCCTGGGCGGTCACGAGCACGCGGCCCAGCGCACCGGGGTGACCGTGCTGCCGCCGGGCGTGGTGCACGACGGGCGGTCGGTGACCGCCGCCGGCTTCCGCAAGCGCGTCGTCTACCTGGAGCCCACGGTGCTCGACGACGCGCTCGTCGGCCGTGCCGTCGACGCCCCGCTCGTCCTGGACGACACGCTCCGCACCCGCTTCGTCGGGCTCGACCGAGCGCTGACCGTGCGCGAGGACGTCGCCGCGGAGAGCCTGCTCGCCCTGGTGACGGAGGGCCTGGCCTGGCACCTCTCCGGCCGCCCGACGCCGCCGCGAGAACCGGCCACCGCCTCGACCGCCCGCCGTGCCCGCGACCTGCTCGACGCCGACCCGGCACGACCCGTCCGGCTCGCGGAGGTCGCCGCCGAGCTGAACGTCACCGTGCCGCACCTCGTCCGGGCCTTCACCAGGGAGCTCGGGCTGCCCCCGCACCGGTACCTCGTGGGTCGCCGCCTGGACATGGCGCGGCGCCGGCTGCTGGCCGGCGAGCCCGCCGCCGACGTGGCCGTCGCCACCGGGTTCCACGACCAGGCCCATCTCACCCGGCACTTCCGCCGCCTGCTGCGCACCACGCCGGCCCGCTACCAGCGCGGATAGCCCCTGGCTGTGGGCGTGCGTGTCGTGCGGGAGAATGGCCTCTCGTGACCGACCCTGCGCCCGAGCCGACCCTCTTCGACCTTCCGCCGGGTGCCCGGCGTCCCCGGGCCCGGGTCGTCCTGCTGACCGGGCCGTCCGGCTCCGGCAAGACCTCGCTCACCCGGCGGCTCGGCCTGCCGGTGGTGCAGCTCGACGACTTCTACCTCGACATCGACCACCCCGGCCTGCCGCAGCGCTACGGGAGCGTCGACTGGGACAGCCCGGCCACCTGGGACGCCAGGGGGGCGCTCGCCGCGCTGCACGACCTGGCGACCGAGGGCCGCGCCGACGTTCCCGTGTACGACATACCGACGTCGCGCCGGACCGGGATGCGCCGGCTCGACATCGGCGGCTCGCCCCTCATCCTGGCCGAGGGTATCTTCGCGGCGCACCTCGTCGACGACTGCCGCGCCGAGGGCCTGCTCGCCGACGCGATCTGCCTGACCCGGCCACGGCTGGTGACGTTCTGGTTCCGGTTCCTCCGGGACGTCGCGGAGGCACGCAAACCGATCATCACCCTGCTGCGCCGGGGTACCTCGCTGCTGCGCGCGGAGCCTGCGATGATCGAGCGGTGGGTTGCGCTGGGCTGCCGCGCGTCCTCCCCGGCTCAGGCAGAGAAGGACATCCGCGGGCTCCTGGGTCAAAAGTCCTCGAACGCGTAATCCACGTGTAACCGAACTGCCACGTACCCCACACGCGTGGGGCTCACCCTGGGGCACAGGAGGTGGTGTCTGTGATCCAGCGCAACGGCTTGCGTGTGCTCTCGCTGTACGAGGGCTTCTTCAGCGGCGGGGCTCGTGTCCTGCACTCGACAGTGGTCGCCGGTCTGCATCAGGGCGGCCGTCAGCAGCATGCTGTGCTGAGCCTGCACCACGAGGTGCGGCGTGAGGCCACCCTCCAGCGCATGGAGGACGACCCCCGGTACCGCGCGCTGCGGGCCGCAGGCGTCCGGATCGGCTCCCTGGGCCGGAGCACCGACGCAGGCCACGACCCTCGCGTCTTCACCGAGGCCGAGCTCCAGGCCGCGGCTCGCCAGGCAGGCAGCTCGCACGTGGTGCTCTCGCTCAAGGAGCAGCCGCTCCGGCTCGTGAACCAGGACGCGTTCCCGGACCGCCCGGTGATCGCTTGCCTGCACCGGTCCGACCCCGAGCATCAGGGCGACGCCCTCGGCGACCTCCTGACCGCGGCGGACCGGGGGCGGCTCGCCGCCGTCGTCTGCTGCGCGGAGTCGACGCGGGACGCGTACCGCGACGCCGGCGTGCCGGCGGACCTGCTGCGCGTGGTACCCAACGGCATCAACCTCGCCCGGTTCCGGCCGGTGCAGGGCGCCCGCCGGCTCGCGCTGCGGGGCGCAGCCGGACTCCCTGGCGACGCGAGCGTCGTGGTCTACGCGGCGCGGTACGACGAGATGAAGAACCCCGAGCTCTTCCTGCGGTCGGCCCGCACGTTCCTCTCCCTGGAGCCGAAGGGCCAGGTGCTCATGTGCGGCGCGGGCATGAGCGCCGCCAACCGGGCACTGCAGGACGACCTCGCCCGGATCTTCGGTGACCGGCCGGACCTGCTCGACCGGCTGCAGCTGCTCGGGGTGCGGCACGACATGGAGCTGGTCTACGCGACGGCCGACGTCGTGGCCCTCACCTCGACGTTCGGCGAGGCCGCACCGCTGTGCCTCATCGAGGGCTCCATGTGCGGGGCGGTCCCGGTCACCACGCCGGTGGGTGACGCGCCGTCGATCGTCGAGCGCACCGGGTTCGTGACGTCGTTCGAGCCCGAGGAGATCGCCGCCACCTGGATCGAGGCGGCGGCCCGGCGGGAGGAGCTGGAGTCGGCACGCACCGCCGTGCGCCCCCGGTTCAGCCACGTCCGGATGATCGCGGGTTACGCGAGCATCATCGAGCGCACGCACCGCGAGGCAGCCCTGCGGCCGGCCCGCGTCTGAGCCAGGACGGGCGTGGTCCCACCCGGACGACCGTGTGGGACCACGCCACCCGCCCGGACACGGCAAGATGACCTCATGTCCGACGCCCCCGTCACCCTGAGCCAGGTCGCCCGCGAGGCCGGCGTCTCGCTCGCCACGGCGTCGCGCGCCATCAACGGCAGCGCCACCCGCAGTGTCCGTGCGGACCTGCGCGAGCGTGTGCTGGAGACGGCACGCCGCCTCGCCTACTCCCCGGACCCCAGCGCGCAGGCCATGGCCCGCGGCCGCACGTCGGCCCTCGGGCTCGTGGTGCACGACATCGCCGACCCGTACTTCTCGACCATCGCGGCCGGCGTGGCCCGCGCCGCCGAGCGCGAGGGCCTGATCGTCACGCTGTCCTCCACGGAGCACAGCCCCGGGCGCGAGCTCGCCTTCGTCGAGCTCGCCCGGCGACAGCGGTCGCGCGCGATCATCCTTGCGGGAGGGCGCCTCGCGCCGGGCGACGAGGCGGCGGCCAGCGACGCGGCAGCCAGCGACGCGGCGCCGGGCGGGGTGCCGCCCGCCGGGGCGCTCGAAGCGGCGCTGCGCTCGTTCCAGGACGCCGGAGGTGGGGTGGCGCTGATCGGCCAGCCGGTCGGTGACCTGCCGGTCGTCGAGATCGCGAACGCCGACGGTGCGGCCGACCTGGCCCGCGCCCTGCACGGCCTGGGCTACCGGCGGTTCGCCGTGCTCGCGGGCCCCACCGGCCACCGCACGGCCGCCGACCGGACGGACGGGTTCGCCGGGGCGCTGGCGGAGCTCGGCAGCCCTGTCACACCTGGTGACGTGCTGACGTGCGAGTTCACCAGGGACGGCGGGTACTCGGCGATGCGTGAGCTGATCTCGCGCGCCGACGCCCCCACGGCCGACGACGGCCTGCCCGAGCTGGTGTTCGCCGTCAACGACGTCATGGCGGTCGGCGCGATGGCGGCGGTCCGCGACGCCGGCCGGAGCGTGCCGGACGACGTCGCCGTCGCCGGGTTCGACGACATCCACACCCTGCGCGACGTCTCGCCCGGGCTGACGACGGTCCGGATCGAGCTGGCGGAGGTCGGGGCGCTGGCGACCGAGCTGGCGCTCGGCCGCTCGGCAGCGGCTCGGACCCGGATCAGCGGTGAGGTGGTCCTCCGGGAGTCGACGCCCGAGCGGTTCATCGACCGCGCCTGATCGACGACCCGCCGCACCGCGGGCCCGTCGCATCCCGGCATGTACTCACCACCGGATCGTGCGCTACCCTCTTTGGGAAAGCGCATTCCGTACCGACGATGGAGTCTCGCCCGTGACCACACTTCGCATCGCCATGAACGGCGTCACCGGCCGCATGGGTTACCGCCAGCACCTCGTGCGCTCGATCCTGCCGATCCGCGACCAGGGCGGGGTCACGCTCCCCGACGGTTCGCGGGTCCAGGTCGAGCCCGTGCTGGTGGGCCGCAACGCGGACAAGCTCAAGGAGCTCGCCGCGCTGCACGACGTCGAGCACTGGACGACCGACCTCGACTCGGCCATCGCGGACGCCGACATCGTGTTCGACGCCGCCATGACCAACCTGCGTCCCGCGACGCTCGCCAAGGCGATGAAGCAGGGCAAGCACGTCTACACCGAGAAGCCGACGGCGGAGACGCTCACCGAGGCGATCGAGCTGGCGCGGCTCCAGACCGAGACGGGCGTGACGGTCGGCGTCGTGCACGACAAGCTGTACCTGCCGGGCCTGGTCAAGCTGCGCCGGCTCGTGGACGAGGGCTTCTTCGGCCGCATCCTGTCGCTGCGGGGCGAGTTCGGGTACTGGGTCTTCGAGGGCGACACGCAGCCTGCCCAGCGTCCCTCGTGGAACTACCGCAAGGAGGACGGCGGTGGCATGACCACCGACATGTTCTGCCACTGGAACTACGTGCTCGAGGGCATCCTCGGGCAGGTCCGGACCGTGACGGCCAGGACGGTCACGCACATCCCGACCCGCTGGGACGAGCGCGGCGCCGAGTACGCCGCCACGGCCGACGACGCCGCGTACGGCATCTTCGACATCACCACGCCCGGCGGCGACGACGTCGTGGCGCAGATCAACTCGTCCTGGGCGGTGCGCGTGTTCCGCGACGAGCTCGTCGAGTTCCAGGTGGACGGCACCCACGGCTCCGCCGTCGCCGGTCTGCGGGAGTGCCGGGCCCAGCACCGTTCGCACACCCCCAAGCCCGTGTGGAACCCGGACCTGCCGGTCACCGAGCCGTTCCGCGACCAGTGGCTCGACGTCCCCGCGAACGCCGACCTCGACAACGGCTTCAAGCTGCAGTGGGAGGAGTTCCTGCGCGACGTCGTGGCGGGGCGTCCGCACCGCTTCGGCCTGCTGTCGGCGGCGCGCGGCGTGCAGCTCGCCGAGCTGGGGCTCCAGTCGTCCGCTGAGGGTCGCCGCCTCGACGTCCCGGAGATCACGCTGTGAGCGGGGCTCCGGTCGAGCTCCCGGTGTTCGACGGCGACGGCCGGGTCACCGGTACGGAGACCGTGTCCCTCGGCGCCCCGGGGCCCTGGACGACGCCGTCGGGACCGATCACCTCCCGCGTCGCCTTCGCGGCGGCCCACGTGGTGCCGCAGCTCGGCGCGGAGAACGTGCCGGGCGCTCCCGCCGTCGTCGACTGGGACTCGACCCTCGCGTACCGGCACCGCATCTGGGAGCACGGGCTCGGCGTGGCCGACGCGATGGACACGGCCCAGCGCGGCATGGGGCTCGACTGGGCCGCGACGCAGGAGCTCGTGCGGCGGTCCGCCGCCGAGGCCGCCTCGGTGGGCGCCCGCGTCGCCTGTGGTGCCGGGACCGACCAGCTCGCGCCCGACGTCGTCGCCGCGCTGGTCCCGGGTGACGCCGGGCTGGCCACGGTGGCCGACGCGTACCGCGAGCAGGTGCACCTGGTGCAGGACGCCGGTGCGCAGGTCATCGTCATGGCCTCGCGTGCCCTGGCGAAGGTCGCCCGCGGGCCCGAGGACTACGCCCGCGTGTACGACGCCGTCCTGGCCGACGCCGAGCGGCCCGTGATCCTGCACTGGCTGGGCACGATGTTCGACCCTGCGCTGGCCGGCTACTGGGGCTCGGACTCCGTGGACGACGCCACCGCGACGTTCCTCGACCTGGTCCGCGCCCACCAGCCCCGCATCGACGGCGTCAAGGTGTCGCTGCTGGACGCCGCGCACGAGGTGGGCCTGCGCCGTTCGCTCGCGGCGCTGCCCTCCGACGACGGCGTCCGGCCGCGGCTGTACACCGGCGACGACTTCAACTATCCCGAGCTGATCGCCGGGGACGAGCAGGGCCACTCGGACGCGCTGCTCGGCATCTTCGCGGCGATCTACCCGGCCGCCTCGACGGCGCTCCAGGCGTTCGACGCCGGCGACGCCGAGGGCGGGCACAAGATCCTGGCCTCGACCGAGGCGCTGGGGCGGCACATCTTCGCCGCGCCCACGTACTACTACAAGACCGGGATCGCGTTCCTGTCCTGGCTCAACGGTTTCCAGCCCGGGTTCGCCCTGGTGGGCGGGCTGCACTCCGGCCGGTCGCTGCGCCACCTCGTCGAGCTGGCCCGGCTGGCCGACGGCTGCGGCATGCTGCTCGACCCGCCCCTGGCCGCCGCCCGCCTGCGCGGGTTCCTCACGACGAACGGGGTCACCTCATGAACGCGCCAGAAACCCAGGCCACCGGGGCCGGGCGGCTCAGGAACCGGGCTTCCCTGAACACGGCGACCGTCAAGCACGCCTCGCTCGCGGAGGCATGCGACGCGGCGGCCACCGCGGGGTTCGGCGCCGTCGGACCGTGGCGCGACGTGGTGCACGACGTTGGCGCGTCCGAGGCGGCTCGCATCATCTCCGAGGCCGGGCTGCGTGCGTCGTCCCTGTGCCGCGGCGGGTTCCTCACCGCGGCGGACGACGCCGGGATCCGCGCCGCGCTCGACGACAACAAGCTGGCCATCGAGGAGGCAGCGACGATCGGCACCACGGAGCTGGTCTTCGTGGTCGGCGGGCTGGCGGGGTCCACGCCGGGCGGGGCTCCGGCGCCGGACGCGGACCGGGACCTCGTCGCCACCCGCGGCCGGGTCGCCGACCGGATCGGCGACCTCGTGCCGTTCGCCGCCGAGCACGGCGTGCGGATCGTGCTCGAGCCCTTGCACCCGATCTTCGCCGCCGACCGCGCGGTGATCTCCACGCTCGCACAGGCGCTGGACCTGGCGGCTCCGTTCGCGGCGTCCGAGGTGGGCGTCGTGGTGGACACGTATCACGTGTGGTGGGACCCGGCGCTGCGCAAGTCCATCGCGCGGGCGGGCCGGGAGGACCGCATCGCCTCGTACCAGGTGTGCGACTGGGTGCTGCCGCTCGCGGCGGATCCCCTGAACTCGCGCGGTCACGTGGGTGACGGGTACATCGACTTCGAGACGATCACGGGCTGGGTGCGCGACGCCGGCTACGTGGGCGACATCGAGACGGAGATCTTCAACGAGGAGATCTGGGCCCGCCCGGCGTGGAAGACGGCAGCGACGGTGGTGTCCCGCTACGACAAGCACGTGGCCCCGCACCTGTAGCCGCGAACACGGATGGTCGGTAGAAGGTCAGGTGGTCGGCACCCCCGGGGGTGCCGACCACCTGACTTTCTACCGACCACTCGGCGGATGAGCTAGCTCGCCGGGCGCAGGACGAACCGGCACATGCCCCAGACCGCGTACAGCAGCGGGGCGGCCGCGAAGCCCAGGCCCACCACGGGGCGGGCCGCCAGGAGCGACACCAGCAGGCCGAGCACGACCAGGACCCCGGCCGAGAGATACCAGCGCCGGACCCCGAGCACGAGAGCCGCCAGCAGCACGTCGCGCAGGCGCGCGCCCGGCATCTCGGGCACCGCGGCCAGGGCGAGCACGGCAGTCAGCACCGCAAGGACGGCGAGCGTCACCAGCACCGGGATCGCTACCGCGCCGGCACTGCGGCCCCAGAAGAACGCCACGTCGACGGCGGCGACGACGACGGCGCCCGTCGCGAGCGCCCCGATCGCCAGCCCTCGACGCAGGTGCCGGCGCCAGGCCCGTGCGAAGGTGCGCACGACCGCCGTCGACCCGTCGGAGCCGAAGACGCCGAACACCGCAAAGGCGGCGGCGAGGGCCGGTCCCAGCAGGGGCGCGGCCACGGCGAGGTACGGCCAGCTCGCCGCAGGATCCGTCACCGCCACCAGCACCACGAGGGGCAGGCAGGCGACGGCCAGGAGCATGTTGGTCATGAGCCCCGTGTAGACGGTGCCGAACACCATCTCGTAGGTCTCCGGCCCGATCAGCGGCCGGCGGCGAGGCGCTGCCCCCGCGGTGTCCGCGGTGGTCATCCCTTCACACCCGTCGTCGCGATGCCCTGGATGAAGTAGCGCTGGCCGAAGAGGAAGATCAGCGCGATCGGCAGCACCGACAGCACCGAGCCCGTCATGATCAGCGCGTGCTCGGCGTTGTACTCCCCGATGAACGACTGCAGGCCGAGCTGGATGGTCCACAGCGGCCGCTCACGCAGGTAGATGAGGGGGCCGAGGTAGTCGTTCCAGGTCTGGACGAACGTGATGATCGTCAGGGACGCCAGGGCCGGCACCGACAGCGGCATGATGATGCGCCACCAGATCCCGTACTCGGAGAGCCCGTCGATGCGCGCCGCCTCCGACAGCGAGTCCGGGATGGACTCGTAGTACTGCTTCATCAGGAACACGCCGAACGCGCCGAACGCCTGCAGCAGCATGATCGCCCACAGGGTGTTGTTGAGCCCCCAGCTCGAGAGCATCTGGAACTGCGGGATCATGTAGGACTGCCACGGCACCGCGATGGTCCCGATGTACAGCAGGAACAGCACGTCCCGGCCGGGGAAACGCATCTTGGCGAAGCCGTAGGCGGCGAAGCTGCCGGTCAGCACCTGCAGGAAGGTCACGGCCACGGACACGACCAGGGTGTTGCGCACCCAGGTGACCATGTCGGCCTTGACCCAGATGTCCATGTAGTTGCGCCACTGCACCGGATCCGGGATCCACTGCACCGGTGCCGTGAACACCTGGTTGTTGAGCTTCAGTGACGAGATCACCATCCAGGCGAACGGCAGCATGATGCCCGCCGCCGCGACGATCATCGTCGCGTAGAGCAGGACCCGGCCGGACTTCCGGAGCGCGGACGTACGGGCGGCCATCACGCATCCCTCCGCTTGTTGTACAGGAACTGCACCACGGTCACGAGGATGCAGATGAGGAACAGGACGACGGCGATCGCGGAGGCGTACCCGAACTGGAACTGCTCGAAGCCCTTCTGGAAGATGTACTGACTGAGCACGAGGGTCGCCTGTCCCGGACCGCCGTCGGTCATGACGAGGATCAGGTCGAAGACCTTCAGGCTCTGGATCGTGACCATGACGGTCACGAAGAACATCGTGGGCCGCAGGCAGGGCAGGGTGACGTTCCAGAACCGCTGCCAGACGCCGGCGCCGTCGATCCGGGCGGCCTCGTGCAGCTCGGTCGGCACGGTCTGCAGACCGGCCAGGAACAGGAGCATGTAGTAGCCCATGTCCTTCCAGGTGCCCACGATGATCACGGCAGGCATCGCCCAGTCCTTGGAGACCGTCCAGCCCGGCACGTCGCCGTCGGTGAACAGGCCGAGGAACTGGTTGATCGGCCCGAACTCGGGGCTGAACAGCATGTTCCACACCACCGCGACCGCGACGATCGACGTGATGTACGGGAAGAACGCCACGGTGCGGAAGAACGCGGCGCCGCGCAGCTTCTGGTTGAGCAGCAGCGCGAGGCCGAGGGACACCGCGATGGTGATCGGGATGTGCAGCGCCGCGTAGTAGAAGGTGTTGCCGAGCGCTATGTGAAAGCTCTTGTCGCCCACCAGCCTGGCGAAGTTGTCGAGGCCGACCCACTTGGCGGTCCCGAAGATGTTCCAGTCCGTCAGGGACATGTAGAACAGCGTGAACACCGGCGTCAGGGTGAGTACGGCGAAGCCGAGGAAGTTCGGCAGGATGAACGTCCAGCCGATCAGCGCGTTGCGCATCTTGAGCGACGTGCGTGGGGTCTTGAGCGGCGGCGGGGGCGCGGGCTGCGAGAACCCGAGGCTCCGCTTGTCGCCGACGACCGGTGTCGTCATGGGGGATGTCTCCTCTGAAGTGCGTGATGGTCCGGGGCCCGCGCGGGCCAGCTCTTGGCCGTGGGCGCGACCGTCGCGACTGTGCGTCTGGTTCAGTCGCAACGGTCACGCCCACGGCCGGAGGGGTTAGCCGACCTCGTTGGCCACGCGTTCCTCGGCCTCGGTGATCGCCTCGTCCACCGGGGTGGACTCCGACATGACCGCCGAGTGCATCTCGCCCAGGATGGTCTGGATGGACGCCGTGTTCTGACCCACCGGGTTCTCCGGCAGCGTCTCGTGCGTGGTGTAGGCGAACCGGGACACATCGTCCTGCGGCACACCCTCCAGCGAGAAGATCGCGTCGGCCACGGCATCGTCGATCAGGGCCGGCGTGATGCCGATCTCGGCGAGCGCCGCTGCACCCTCCGGGCCGGCGGCGAACCGCAGGAAGTCCTTGGCGGTCTCGATCTTCGACTCGTCGATGCCGGCGTTGATGCCCATCGTGGTCGGGTCACCGAACGTGACCGGCGTGCTCTCCGTGCCGGTCGTCGACTCGTCGAGCTGCGGGATCGGTGCGATGCCCCACTCGAACTTCTCCGCCGCGCCCGACTCCTGCTCCGCGACGAGCGTGCCGATGTACCAGGAGCCCATCGGCATCATGGCCGCCTTCTGGGTACCGAACTGCGCCTGGTAGGTCAGCTCGTTGGTGGTGACCGTGGCGTAGGACGGCTGTGCGCCGCTGTCCTGCGTGGCGAGCTCACGCTCGTAGTACGGCGCGAGGAACGAGAAGTCCCCGCCGTCCAGCGCCGCGCCCTCGGTCTGTGCGAGCGCGAAGCCCTGCACGGTGGACTGCCAGCTGTGCAGGTAGGTGCCGGTGACCTGCTTCTCGCCGATGCCCTTGGTCAGCTCCTCCGCGGCGGCCGCGTAGTCGTCCCAGGTCCAGGACCCGTCCGGCAGGTCGACGCCGGCCTTCTCGAACAGGGCCTTGTTGTAGTAGAGCAGCCACGAGTCCTGGCGGTAGGGCACCGCGTAGGTGACGCCGTCGACCGCCATCGGCTCCAGCCCGCCCGTCGCCGGGTCGAGCTCCGCCGCCACGTCCGAGATGTCGAGCAGCGTGCCGCCCTCGGTGAACGTGACGTAGTTCTTCAGGTTCTTCACGATGAAGATGTCCGGCGCGGCGCCGGCGGACAGGTCCGCGGTGAGTGCCGTGTCGTAGTCGTCGCCCGCTGGGTACTCCTTGAGCTCCACGGTGACGTCCGGGTTCGCCTCGTGATAGGCGTCCGCGAGCGTCTGGAACTCCGGCGTGGACGCGAAGTCCCAGCCGGCCAGGCTGATGGTCACCGGGCCCTCCGCGGCAGCGGGCTCTGCTTCTCCGCCGCACCCCGTCAGGGCCAGCGTCGCGGCGGCGGCAACACCGACCGCGCTCATGATCTTGCGGTTCATCTCTACTCTCCTTCGAGTGGTTTCGTTCGTACGACGCCCCGGCGGTGACCGTCGAGGGCGTGAGTGGTTCAGGGCAGGGTTGCCGTGGTCCGTTCCCCGTCCGGCCAGGTCACGGTGACCTGCCCGGCGGTGAGCTCGAGGCGCGGCTGCCCGGTCCCCCGCGTCCCTGTGGCGGTTCGTGGCGCGGCAGGGCCGCCGTTCGGCGAGGCGTCCTGCGTGCGCGTCAGGTGTACGCCCACGGCGACCCAGCCGTCGGGGACCGGCGCGTACCGGGACCAGGGCGTGGTCGTCGGACCGGCCAGCGGGGTGGCGTCGTCGGACGTCGCCTCTCCGCAGACCGGCGCGATGTCACCGAGGAGCGGGACCAGGGCCGAGACGAGCCCCGGCCCGGCGGCCCAGCCGCCGATCCGCAGCGCGACGGCGTCGGCGGAACTCTCCGAGACCCGAACCAGCCGGACCTCCCAGGCGCCACGGACCAGCGACACGGTGGTGACCCGGCCCGCCGGTGTCGAGCGGCCGGGCCGCCCCGACCCGTGGTCCGGGACGGAGAGGTCGGCCTCGACCCAGTGCACGTCGGCGACGGAGGCGAGGGCCGCCGCCGTCGCGGGCTCCTCGACAGGCACGGACACGGGCTCGAAGCCCGTGCGGTGGGTCGCCTCGTCCGCCGCGTCCAGCAGGACCACCGACTGGTCGAGGGGCGAGGTCCAGGCCGCACCGTCGAGCAGCGGTGACGTCGCCGTCGAGTAGCCGAGCCGCGCGTAGAGCGGCGAGTCGCCACCGTCCGCGCCGGGCAGCGCGTGGTCCGTACCGTGGTTGATCACGCGCGCTATGCCGTCGTCGCGTGTGGCGCTGATCGCCCAGCCGGGCGCGGACGCGACGGTGAGCACGTCACCGACGTCCACGGGGAGCGGCTCGGGCGCGGCCGTCCACACCTCGTGCGACGCCGGGAGGGCGAGGCCCAGCAGGCCCTTGCTCGCCCAGTAGGGCGATCCGGGACCGCTGTACCGCTGGGCGATCGGGCGCCACGGGTGGTGCCAGCCGAGCGTGAGGAGCCCGTCAGGTCCCGGCACCTCGTGCTCGGCGAAGTGCCGCACGATGCGCGTCGCCGCCTCCCGGAGGCGGCCCGGGCTGCCGACACCCGCGAGGGCGCCGGCCCAGAAGGGCGCCGCCGCCGCGAACCGGTAGCCGAGGCTGCGCCCCTGGATGAGCGGCGAGCCGTCGGACCCGACGAGAGCCAGCGCGTCGTCGAGGTAGCGCTCCAGGTGGACGCGGTCGTTCGCGGACCGCGCCGCCAGGTCCTCGCCCGCCGCCTGCGCCACGGACGCCGCGCCGGACATCCGCGCCCACAGGGCCGGGTACAGGTGCAGCGCCCAGCCCGCGTAGTGGTCGAAGCTCCGCTCGGGACCGTCGGCGAACCAGCCGCCCGGACGGTGGAACCGGTCGTGCGCCGCGAGATCGCGCTGGACGTCGTCGGCGGAGAACGGGCCACCGACCGAACGCAGGAAGGTCTCCACGACGATGCGGAACCAGACCCAGTTGTTGTCTGGGTAGTCGCGGTCGCCCACGACGGAACCGAGGTACTCGACGGTGCGTTCCTGCACGTCGGGCGACAGCCGGTCCCAGATCCAGGGGCGCGTCATGTCGAGGATGAGGGCGAGGGAGGCCGCCTCGACCTTGGCCTGGCCGTGCTCCTCCGGCCGCGTCCAGCGCTCGGCGTGGCCCGAGTCGGTCCCGGCGGCGAGCCCGGCCGCGTACCGCTCGGCGAGACCCGTCGGATCTGCCCCGTCCTCCCCCGCGAGCCGGAAGCCGGCCAGCAGGAACGTGCGCGCGAAGCCCTCGAGACCGTCGACGGCGGTGCCGTACCCGCCGGGCGCACCGGGCAGGGTGATGAGCGAACCGCTCGGGGAGGCGTACGGCCGGACCCCGGCGAGGAGCCGGTCGGCGTACCCGGCGAGCCAGGCGCGTGCCTCCGGCCCGGCGGTTCCCGAACCGCTGGTCACGGCGTGCGACACGTGGCGGCTCATGCGACGAACTCCATGTCCGCGCGCGTCACGGCGCTGCGTGGCGCGTCGCCCCGCGTGTACCGCTCCAGCTCGTCGAGCGCGGCCGCGGTCATGCGCCGCGTCTCCGTGCCGAGCGACCCGGCGATGTGCGGCGTGATCATGACGTTCGGCAGGTCGTACAGCACGGACGACGCCGGCAGCGGCTCCGGCTCGGTGACGTCGAGCATCGCGTAGATGCGGCCGCCCGCGCACTCGTGCTCCAGCGCGGCGGTGTCCACCACGGCGCCCCGCGCGGTGTTGATCAGGGTGGCACCGTCGGGCATGAGGGCCAGCTCGCGTGCTCCGATCAGCTTGCGCGTCGAGGGCAGCTCCGGGGCGTGCAGCGAGACGATGTCGGACGCCGCGAGCAGCTCGTCGAGCGGCACCAGCCGCGCACCCGCTGCGGCCACGTCGGCGGCATCCGCGAAGGGGTCGGCGACGAGGATCTCCCGCGTCTCCGGGCCCGAGCCCGGCACGGTCAGCCTGGCCACCACCTGGCGCCCCGTCCGGGAGAAGCCGACGATCCCGATCACTCGGTCCCGGTTGGAGAGGACCGCCTGCTCACCGAGGTAGGACCAGTCGTCGCGCCGGGTACGGGCGAGGCTCGCGAGGAACGGTGCCTTCTTGCCCGCCATGAAGATCGCGGCCACCGTGAACTCCGCGACGGGCAGCGCGTTCTCCGCCACTGCGTTGGTGACGAGCAGGCCACGGTCCCAGACCGCGTCGGACACAAGCGGCCGCACGGTGCCGGCGCAGTGCAGCACCGCGCGCAGGTTCGGCGCGAGGTCCAGCACCTCCGGCGTGACCCGGGGGGCGCCCCACGACGTGAGGAGCACCTCGACGTCGGCCAGCCGTTCCTTCGCCTCCGGCGTGTCGTAGGCGGTGACGCGCACAGGGTCGCCGAGCCTCGCGAGCTCACGCAGCCGGGTGTCCTCCTCGGGACCGAACTGCATACGCCGGGCTCGGTCATCCATGACGAGCAGGACCTCAGGTCGCCGCACCACCGCTCTCCTCTCCATCGAGTCCACGTTCGCCTGATCACCTAGACGAACAGTTCCGATCAACTACGATCGGACGATGGCCCATTGAAGCCCACGTAGCACCCGGTTGGCAACCCCCTGGCTCTTCTCGAAAAGTTCCACTACGATCATTTTCGATCACACCGCTTCGAGTTCGATGGAGAGCACATGACGGCACGGCTGCCGGCGCCCGACGTCACCGACCGCAGCTTCTGGACGTCGGTCCAGGTGACCGCGGCGTGCGCGTCGGCCCTCGCGGTGGCCGACGGCGAGCGCGGCACCCCCTGGCCGCAGCCCCTGGCCTCGCAGTACGCCCGGTTCTTCCGGGACGGTGACCGCACCGTCTACGAGGCGCACGTCGCCGCACGTCACGCACGACTCACCCGCGCCACCCTCGCGGCACTGCTCGACCCGCGCCCCGACCGTGTCGACGAGGTGGTCGACGGCGTGCTGCTGCTGTGCGAGCAGTCGACGTGGTGCTGGGCCGCGCACGACGACACGTTCGACCGCTTCGGCAGGATCACCCCCACCGTCACCGAGCCCTACCTCGACCTCGGGGCCGGCGAGGTCGCCGCACAGCTCGCCTGGATCGACCACCTGCTCGGCCCGGCCCTCGACGAGCGAGCGCCCGGCGTGCGGTGGCGCATCCGGCAGGAGGCGCAGGCGCGGGTCCTCGGACCGTTCACCGACCGCCGTGACTGGTGGTGGCTCGGGGTCGACCACCCGATCATGAACTGGAGCCCGTGGATCCAGGGCAACGTGCTCGCCGCCGGCCTCGCGCTCGAGGAGGACCCGGACCGGCGCCGGGCCGTCGCCGCGCTCGTCGCGGACGGGATCGCCGCCTACTGGGCCTCGCTGCCCGCCGACGGAGGCGTCGACGAGGGCTACCACTACTGGTGGCAGGGGGCCGCGCGTGCGCTCGAGGCGCAGGACCTGCTCGGGTTCGCGGGCATCGAGCCGGCGCAGGAGGCACTCGACCGGATCCGCGCGACGGTCGCCTTTCCGCACTCCATGCACCTCGGCGGCGACTGGTACGTCAACGTCGCCGACGGCGCCGCGCGGCCGCTCGCGACCTGGCCGTGGAACGTCGTGCACGCCTGGGCGCTGCGCGTGGGCGACGGCCACGCCGCGCGGCACGCGGCGTCCTACCGCGGGCGCCAAGGCGGGCTGTTCGACGAGCGATCGTCCCTGCCGCGCGCGGTCCGGATGCTGTCGGACCGGGCCTGGTCCGACGCCTCGACCGCCTCCGCGCCCCTGGTGCCGACCGCCGCCTTCCCGTCGACAGGCGTGGCCGTGGCCCGGTCGCGCGCCGGCACGGAGCGCGGGCTCGCGGTGTCGGTGAAGGGCGGGCACAACGGCGAGAACCACAACCACGTGGACGTCGGCTCGGTGATCGTGGCGCTCGACGGAACGCCCGTCGTGGTCGACGCGGGCAAGCCGACCTACCGCGCCGGCACCTTCGGACCGGACCGGTACGCGCAGTGGGTGGTCCGCGGCGACTGGCACAACGTCCCGCGGGTGCGCGGGGTCGAGCAGGCACCGGGCGAGCAGTTCGGCGCACGTGCCTTCGAGGTGTCGGCCGCGGACGACGAGTCGCCCGCTGGCGCCTGGCGAGCCCGGCTGGATCTCGGCGGGGCCTATCCGGTGGACGGGCTCGAGCACTGGTGGCGTGCGGTCGGTCTGGATCCGGGGGCCGAGGAGGTGACGGTCGAGGACTCGTGGGTCTTCTCGACCGCGAGCGCTCCGGCGCCCGCCGACGAGCGGGCGCCCACCGACGAGCGGGCGCCCGCCGACGAGCCGACCGCGTGGCACTGGCTGCTCGCCGGGGACGTCACGCTCGCGGCGGGCCGTGCGACGGTCCGGTTCACCCCGGACGCCGCTGCGCCGTCGGCCCGCGCACTGGTCCTGACCTGGGATGCGGCAGCAGCCGATGCCGAGCTCGACGTGCGTGAGCTGGACGACCCCGAGCTGACGGTCGTCTGGGGCGAACATCTGACCCGGTTGCGGCTCACGGCGCGCGCAGAGGCGCCATCTGGCACATTTCGGGTAACCATGAGACCCACCGGGTCCGGATCGCAGGAGGTTGTATGACGGAGGAAGCGCCGCTGCCCAGCGAGCGACGGGCGCGCCTCATCGCGCGGGTACGCGAGACCGGGTCGGCTCGGGTGAGCGATCTGTCGCGCGTGCTCGGCGTGACGCCTGTGACCGTGCGGCGCGACCTCGCCCTGCTCGTCGCCGAGGGCACGCTGGAGAAGGTGCACGGCGGCGCACGGATCCCGGCCCGCACCAACGGCCTCGGTGCGCGCACCAGTGCCGGCGCCGGCGTCTACCAGCCTGAGCCGCCGTCCGCGGGCAGCTCCGACCAGCTCACCATCGGCATGGTCGTGCCGTCGATCGACTACTACTGGCCCGAGGTGATCCGCGGCGCACGGGATGCCGAGCACGGGGCGGCCCGGCTGATCCTGCGCGGGGCGTCGTACGACGTGGACCAGGTGCGGCGACAGGTCGCCGCGCTCGTCGGGGACGACGGCGCCCCGGGCGTCGACGGCCTGCTCGTGGCACCGCCGGTGGACGGCCCCGAGGCCGCCGAGCTCGGCGAGTGGCTGGCCGGCCTGAGCCTCCCGGTGGTGCTGATGGAACGGCGGCTGGCGACCGGACCGTACCGCGAGCCGCTGGAGTCGGTGGCCACCGACCATGCGCTCGGCTCCGGGATGGCCACGCGGCACATCGCGGAGCGCGGGCACCGGCGGGTGGGTCTCGTGACGTCGCGGACCAGCCCGACGTCGGCCGCGGTCCGGCGCGGATTCCTCGCGGTGGCGGACGAGCTGGGGCTCGAGGTCGTGCTCGACCTGGAGACGGTGCCGCTGTCCGACGCCGGGTGGTCCGACGAGGCCGCCTCCGTGCTGGACCGGTGCGCGGAGGCCGGGGCGAGCGCGCTCCTGGTCCACTCGGACCGGGAGGCGATCTCGCTGGTGGAGCAGGCGCAGGAGCGCGGCGTGCGTGTGCCGGCGGACCTCGCCGTGGTCGCCTATGACGACGAGGTCGCCGGGCTGGCCGATCCCCCGCTCACCGCGGTGCGACCGCCCAAGGCCGCGATCGGCGCAGGTGCCCTGGAGCTTCTGCTGCGGCGGCTGACCGCGATCCGGTCGGACGACGCCGCCGCACGGGACGGCGAGGGCGGTGACGCCGTCACCGGGGTCGAGCGTCCCGTGCACCGCATCGAGCTGAGCCCACGCCTCATCGTGCGGGCGTCGAGCGGGTCTCGCGCCTGAACGAGTCCGCACGATGAGGCACGCTACGCCCCCGGTTCCGGTGCGTGATGCCGGAGGCCGGTGCTCGCGCGGACGACGGAACGGAGCGCCGCCAGGTCGCCCGACACCGCGCCGACAGCACGCGCCTGGACCAGCACGTTCCCGAGCGCCGTCGCCTCGACCGGGCCTGCGACCACGGGCAGCCCCGCCGCCTGGGCGGTGAGCCGGCACAACAGCTCGTTCCGCGAACCGCCACCGACCACGTGCACGGTGTCCACGACCACACCGGCCAGCATCGCCGCCTCCCCGATCGCCCGCGCCGAGGCGGCGGCGAGACTGTCGAGGATCACGCGGACCAGGACGGGCCGCATGGCGAGCGGGTCCTGCGGAAGGTCCACCCCGAGCCGCGCGACCGCATCGGACACGCGTCGGGGCATGTCGCCGGGGGCCAGGAACTCGGCGCCGTCGACGTCGATCAGGCAGCGCCCGCCGGGATCCGCGGCGGCGGCCGCCAGGAGGGCCGGCAGGTCGACGGGCGTGCCGTCGTCGGCGGACCAGGCGCGGACGCACTCGTCGAGCACCCACAGGCCCATGACGTTACGCAGGTACCGCACGGTGCCGTCGAGCCCGAGCTCGTTGGTGAAGTTCGCCGCGCGGCTCTCCTCGGTGAGCACCGGCGCGGGCAGCTCCAGCCCGACGAGCGACCACGTGCCCGACGAGATGTACGCCGACGCGCGACCCAGCGGGCTCGCGGCCACGGCGGAGGCCGTGTCGTGCGAGGCGACCGCGAGCACCGGCACCTCGCCGAGGCCGGTCGCCTCCCGCACCTCGGGCAGCAGCTGCCCGACGGCGGTCCCCGGCTCGACCAGTTCCGGCAGCAGCTCCCGGAGCCGGGCGAGCCCGGGGTACAGCGCACCCAGCCGGTCCAGCAGCTCGGCCGACCAGGTGCGTGTCCGTGCGTCGAGCAGCCCCGTGGTGGACGCGTTCGTCACCTCGGCGACCCGGCGGCCCGTGAGCCAGTACGTGACGAGGTCGGGAACCAGCAACAGCTGCCGTGCCCGTGCCCACTCGCCAGCACCGGCCGAGCCCTCCAGACCCGCCGACGCCGCCGCCACCAGCTGGAACTCCGTGGTGAACGGCAGGTGCTGCAGCCCGTTGACCGCGTAGTGGTCCCCGAACGGGATCCGTCGGTAGACGTCGTCGGCGACGCCGTCGGTGCGCGGGTCGCGGTAGCAGTACGGGTCGGCCACGAGCTGCCCCTCGGCGTCGAGCAGCCCGAAGTCGACGGCCCACGAGTCCACGCCGATCCCGCGGAGGTGGACGCGTCGCTCGCGCGCCACGTCACCGGCGGACCGCAGCCCGTCGAGGATCCCGCGCCACAGCGCGCCCACGTCCCACCGCAGCCCACCGTCCGCGTGCTGCCGGGGCCCGTTGCCGAACCGTCCGCACTCGACGAGCTCGACCTTCCCGCGGTCCACCACCCCGAGCATCACCCGCCCGCTCGTGGCGCCGAGGTCGACGGCGACGAACCCGGACGCCCCGAGCGTGCTCACCGGAGGAACGCCGCCGACACGCCCGCGTCGACGGGCACGTGCAGGCCCGTCGTGTGCGAGAAGTCGGAGGTGCACAGCGCGAACACTGCTGACGCCACGTTCTCGGGCAGCACCTCACGCTTGAGCAGCGTGCGCTGCGCGTAGAACTCGCCGAGCTTCTCCTCCGGCACCCCGTACACGGCCGCACGGTTGGCGCCCCAGCCGGACGCGAAGATCCCCGACCCGCGCACCACGCCGTCCGGGTTCACGCCGTTCACGCGGATGCCGTGCTCGCCCAGCTCCGCGGCGAGCAGCCGCACCTGGTGCGCCTGGTCGGCCTTGGTCGCGGAGTAGGCGATGTTGTTCGGTCCGGCGAACACCGAGTTCTTGGAGGAGATGTAGACGATGTCGCCGCCAAGGCCCTGGTCCACCAGCACCCGCGCCGCCTCACGTGAGACCAGGAACGAGCCCTTGGCCATGACGTTGTGCTGCAGGTCCCAGTCGGCCTCGGTGGTGTCGAACAGGGACCGCGACAGGGACAGCCCCGCGTTGTTCACCACGAGGTCCACACCGCCGAACGCCAGCACCGCGTCGCGGATCCCCGCCTGCACGGCCACCTCGGACGACACGTCCATGGCCACACCGATGGCGACGTCCGCGGAGCCCAGCTCGGCCGCCGCCGCGGTGGCCTTGGCGGTGTCCAGGTCCGCCACGACCACGCATGCGCCCTCGGCCGCCAGCCGCGTCGCGATCGCCTTGCCGATGCCGGACGCCGCCCCGGTCACCAGAGCGACCCGCGTCGCCAGCGGCTTGGGCGCGGGCATGCGCTGCAGCTTCGCCTCCTCGAGGGCCCAGTACTCGATGCGGAACTTCTCGTCCTCCGCGATGGGCGCGTACGTGGAGACGGTCTCCGCGCCACGCATCACGTTGATCGCGTTCACGTAGAACTCGCCGGCCACGCGCGCCGTCTGCTTGTTCCGCCCGTACGAGAACATGCCGACGCCCGGGACCAGCACGATCGCCGGGTCCGCCCCACGCATCGCGGGCGGTTCCTCGCCGCGCGCCCGCGTCGCCGCGGCGCCCCGCTCGTAGTACGCGGCATAGTCCGCGCGGTAGGCGGCGTGCGCGGCACGCAGCGCGGTCACGGTCTCCTCCACCGTCGCCGATGTCGGCACGTCCACCACCAGCGGCTTCACCTTGGTGCGGAGGAAGTGGTCGGGGCACGACGTGCCGAGCTCGGCCAGGGGCAGCAGCCGCTCGCGCGCCAGGAAGTCCAGCACGACGTCGGAGTCGGTGAAGTGCCCCACCTGCGGCGCGTCGGCCGACGCGATGCCGCGGACCACCGGGGCGAGTGCCGCGGCCCGGTCTCGCCGTTCGGCCTCGGGCAGGGGCTCGTACCCGGCACGGACAGGGCCGAACGGGTGCGCGCCGTCGGCCGCGAGGGCCGCCGTCCGCGACTCGATGAACGCCTCGGCCCGCCGGATGATCCCGAGCGACCGCTCCTCGGCCTCGGCCGAGGTGTCGCCCCACGCGGTGATCCCGTGTCCACCCAGGATGCAGCCGATGGCCTGCGGGTTCGCCGCCTTGATCGCGGCGATGTCCAGGCCCAGCTGGAACCCGGGGCGGCGCCACGGCACCCACACGACGTCGGAGCCGAAGATCTCCCGGGTGAGCGCCTCGCCGTCCGCCGCTGCGGCCACGGCGATACCGGAGTCGGGGTGCAGGTGGTCCACGTGGGCGGCGTCGACCAGGCCGTGCATCGCCGTGTCGATCGACGGCGCAGCGCCGCCCTTCCCGTGCAGGCAGTAGTCGAACGCGGCGACCATCTCGTCCTCGCGGTCCAGGCCGGGGTACACGTCGACGAGCGCGCGCATCCGGTCCAGCCGCAGCACGGCCAGGCCCTGGGGCTGGAGCGTGCCGAGGTCTCCGCCGGAGCCCTTGACCCACAGCAGCTCGACGGGCTCCCCCGTCACGGGGTCGGTGGCGGTGCCCTTGGCCGACGTGTTCCCGCCGGCGTAGTTGGTGTTCCTCGGGTCGGCGCCCAGCCGGTTCGAGCGGGCGACGAGCGCGGTGACCGTCGGGTTCTGGGTCGCGTCGGCGGTCTGGTTCGTCATGGGGCTGCTGCTTCCGTCTCGGTTCGGTCGTGGCCTGCGGGTGATGTGCTCACGCGCCCCACCCGGCCTGTGCGCCCCCGACACGTTCGGCGGCGATCGTCTCGGCGTAGCCGGACGCCGCGAAGGCGGTGGTCGGGTCGGGGTCGAGGCCCGTCTCCGCGCGCACCTGCGCGACGAGCGGGCGGACGTCGGTGTCGTACGCGTCCATGAGCACGGCGTGCGCGCCGAGCACGTCACCGGAGAGCTGGGCCGCCGTCAGCGCCTCGACGTCGACGAGCAGGGCCTTCGCCGTGGCCTCCTGGACGTTCATGACCGACCGGATCTGGGCCGGGATCTTCGGCTCGATGTTGTGGCACTGGTCCAGCATGAAGTTGACCCCGCTGTCCGGCGCGTGGGCGCCGGCGGAGACGATCTCGTGCATGATCCGGAAGAGCTGGAAGGGGTCCGCGGCACCGACCATCAGGTCGTCGTCGGCGTAGAAACGGCTGTTGAAGTCGAAGGCGCCGAGCCGGCCCTGGCGCAGGAGCTGCGCGACGATGAACTCGATGTTGGTGCCGGGAGCGTGGTGGCCGGTGTCGAGGACGACCTTCGCCCGGTCACCCAGGGCCATGACGTGCAGCAGCGACGTGCCCCAGTCCGGTACGTCGGTGACGTAGAAGGCGGGCTCGAAGAACTTGTACTCGAGCACCATGTGCTGGTCGTCGTCGAGCGCCGCGTAGATCTCGCTCAGGGACTCGGCGATCCGGTCCTGGCGCGCGCGGATCGAGTCCTGGCCGGGATAGTTGAGACCGTCGGAGAGCCAGACCTTGAGGTCCTTGGAGCCCGTGGCCCGCATGACGTCGATGCACTGCTTGTGGTGGTCCACGGCCTTGGCCCGGACCCGGGGGTCCGGGTGCGCGAGCGAGCCGAGCATGAAGTCGTCGTCCTGGAAGACGTTCGAGTTGATCATGCCGATCCGCACGCCCAGGTCCTCGGCGTGCCGGGCGAGTGCCTCGAAGTCGTCGACGAGGTCCCAGGGGATGTGCAGGCTGACGCGGGGAGCGACGCCGGTGTACCGGTGCACCTGGGCGGCGTCGGCCAGCTTCTCGAACGGGTCTCGCGGCACGCCCGGCTGCCCGAAGACCTTGAACCGGGTGCCTGAGTTGCCGAACGCCCACGACGGGAGCTCGATGGTCTGTTGCTTGAGCGCGGCCTTGACCGCCGCGATCTGATCCGTGCCCGTCACGGGTGATCCTTCCTCTTCGCGCATCCTCACGCATGATTGGCCCGCTCGTCCTCGAGCGCCCGTGAATCGATTCATTCGGAGCCTATGCGGCAGCGCAGCGCTGGTCAACCCCGCCACGACGCGCCGCCGCAAGGGCCGCGACGCGCGTCGCCCAGGCGGAGGTAGCCTTATCCGGCTAACCCGATCGGAATACTGGCCCGCCCTGGGCCCCGCGATGGAGTCCTCCATGTCCGTGCTGTCCCCGCCGCCCCGCCACCCCCACCCGGTCGCCCCGGCCGCCGGTACGTCGAACGCGAGCGCCCGGTCGAGCTGGGTGCCGGAGCTGCACGGACTGCGGGGGCTCGCGCTGGCCCTCGTGGTGCTGTTCCACCTGTTCGGGCACGGCAGGGTCTCCGGCGGCGTCGACGTCTTTCTCGTCGTGTCCGGCTACCTCGCCACGGCGACGCTCCTGCGCCGGGCCGAGCGGCGGGCGCTCGACCCTGCGGCGTACTGGGGCCGCACCTTCGTACGCCTCGCGCCGCCCGCCCTGGTGGTGCTGGCCGCCACCACTCTGCTCATGGTGCTGACGGCGTCCGAGAACACGTGGCTGCAGACGCTCCGGGAGATCTTCGCGACCGCCACCTACTGGGTGAACTGGGAGATGATCTCCGGCCAGCTCGCCTACGGTGCCGCCGGGCCGGGCACGAGCCCGGTCCAGCACTTCTGGTCCCTGTCGGTCCAGGCGCAGTTCTTCGTCGCGTGGCCGCTCGTGATCCTCCTGACGGCCTGGGCCGCCCGCCGGTTCCGGTTCTCCGCCCGTCCGGCGCTGACCGTGGTCACCGCCGGGGCGACGGTGTGGTCCTTCGTCTTCGCGGCGCAGCTCGCCGCGGCCGACCAGGCTGTCGCGTACTTCCATTCCGGCGCGCGGTTCTGGGAGCTCGGCGCCGGCGCGCTCGCCTTTCTGCTGGGCCGGTGGGTGCGAGTGCCCGACCCGGCACGCCCGGTGCTCGCCTGGGCCGGGCTCGCACTGGTCGTCGCCTGCGGTTTCGTGCTCGACGGCGGTTCGCTGTTCCCGGGACCGCCGGCGCTGTGGCCGGTGCTGGGCACGCTGTTCGTGATGTTCGGCTCGGGCGGCGACCGCGCGACCGGCACGCCGACCCGGCTCATGCGCTTCCTCGGCCGGCGCCCCCTCACGTGGGTCGCCGACCGCTCCTACAGTCTCTACATCTGGCACTGGCCCCTGCTGATCGCCTACCTGAACCTGCGTGACCGCACTCAGATCGGTATTCGCGGCGCGGCCGTGATCCTCGTGGTCTCCGTGCTGCTCGCGTGGCTCACCGATCTCACCGTCGCCCGCGGGACGCAGGCGTTCCGGGAGCGCAGGGGCGACCGGCCGGCCCTGGTCGCGGCCGTGCTCGCCGTCGCGCTGGTCGCGGTGCCGACGGGCGCCTGGGTGAGCGCCTTGGAGCGCCAGCAGGCGGCCGACCTGGCCGCGCTGGACGCTCCCGTCCCGTCAGAGCGGTACCCCGGTGCCCTCGTCCTGACCGAGGGGGCGACACCCGACGACGCGACTCTCCGCCCCGACCCGGTGGTCGCGGCCCAGGACCTGCCGGAGTCCCAGGTGGAGCCCGGTTGCGTGCAGGGTCATGGCCGCGAGATGCCGAACGGCGTCGAGGTGCTGAGCTGCGACATCCACTCACCCGGGACACCGACGCGGACGGTCGCCATGGTGGGTGCGTCCCACGTCATGCAGTGGGTGCCGGCCTTCGAGAAGATCGCCCGGGAGAACGACTGGCGCCTGGTGCTCATCGCCAAGCAGGGCTGCCGCATGCAGGACCCCGCCGGGGAGGTACAGGGGTTCCCCTCGTGCCTTCCGTGGAACGAGAGCCTGGTGGGGGTGCTCGACGAGCTCGCGCCCGACGCGGTGGTGGTCGACGGCACGGAGACCGGCGTGGCGTCCGGCGTGGCCGAGCGCATCCTGCCCGGGCAGCTCGCCGCGTGGCAGCGGCTCGACGCCCAGGGCGTCCCGGTGCTCGCGCTCCGCGACAACATGCGCTTCCCGACCGACCCGGTGGACTGCGTCGCCGAGCACGGTGCGGACCCGGAGTGCGGCCGGGCGCGCGCCGACGGCCTCGGGGCCAGGGACCCGCTCACGACCACACCGGGGATCCCAGACTCCCTGGTGCCGCTCGATCTCACCGACGCGCTCTGCACGGCCGACGACTGCCCCGCCGTCGTCGGCAACGTGCTGGTGTACCGGGACGACGACCACATATCGGCCACCTACGTCCGGACGGTCACCGGATACCTGGACACCTTGCTCCGCCGCGACGCCGGATGGCTCCTCCGGCCCGCAGACTGACGGGTCTCTCGGGTGGTCGGCAGAACGTCAGGTGATCGGCACCCCGGGGTGCCGACCACCTGACGTTCTACCGACCATCCTCAGCCTGGGATGCCTGGGATGCCTGGGGTGCCTGGGTGTCAGAAGTCGAAGTCCTCGATGTTGGCCTCGTCGAAGACGTACGGGTCGCCCAGCAGCACCTCGCCGTCCGCGCCCACCGTGAACTCGCCCAGGCGCCCCGCCTCGAAGGTCTCACCCTCCTCGCCCGTGATGTCGCCGGCGGCCAGGGCCGCGGCGGCCTGGGTCGCCAGGTAGCCGAGGTCGGTCGGGTTCCAGAGCGCGAATGCCTCGACAGTGCCGTCCTCGACGTACTCGCGCATCTGGTTGGGCGTGCCCAGGCCGGTCACGGCCACCTTGCCCTTGTACTCCGAGGTCGACACGTAGCGCGCGGCTGCGGCGATACCGACGGTCGTGGGCGACACGATCCCCTTGAGGTCCGGGTGCGACTGCAGCAGCGCGGCGGTCTTGTCGAACGACGTCTGGTCGTCGTCGTCGCCGTAGACGGTCTCCACGAGCTCGATGTCCGGGTAGTCGGACGCGAGCTTCTCCTCCATGAGCGCGATCCAGGCGTTCTGGTTGGTCGCGTTGGCCGACGCCGACAGGATGGCGATCTCGCCCTCGCCGCCGATCTGGTCCGCGACCAGCTCGAGCTGCTTGTCCGCAATGCCCTCCGGCGAGGCCTGGTTCACGAAGAGGTCGCGGAACTGCGGTTCGGTGTCCGAGTCGAACGTGACCACCTTGGTGCCGGCGGAGCGCGCCTCCTCCAGCGCGTCGCCGATCGCCGTCGGGTCGTTCGCCGACACGACGAGCGCGCCGACTCCCTGCTGCGCGGCGGTGTTGATGAACGGCACCTGGGCGTCGGGCGACGCGGTGTCGGGCCCGACCTCCTCCACGGCGACGCCGAGCTCCTCCGCGGCCTCCTGCGCGCCCGCCGTCGACGCCTCGAAGTACGGGTTGCCCAGGTTCTTGGGCAGCACGGTGATCGTGACGTCGCCGTCACCACCGCCGCCTCCCTCGTCGCTCGACCCGCAGGCCGTCAACCCAAGAGCCAGCACCGCGGCCGTACCGGCCGCGAGCACAGATGTGAACTTCATCGTCCGTCTCCCTACGTTCGTTGCCTGGCGGCGCTCCGCCGCCGGACTCTCAGGCCGCCCGCGATGCGCGGGGCGACCACGGAAACAACCAGGGCCGTGCCGATCACGATGTTGATGACGTTGACCGTGACGCCCTCCAGACGCAGCGCGCTGCCGAGCACGCCGATGAGCAGGACGCCCGCGACCACGCCGTGGACGGCGCCGCGGCCGCCGAAGATCGACACCCCGCCCAGCAGCACGGCCGCGACCACCTGCAGCTCCATACCGGTCGCGTTGTCGCCGCGCGCGCTGCCGTAGCGGAGCGTGTAGTAGACGCCCGCGAGCGCCGACACCGCCCCGGACAGCACGAACAGGATCAGCAGGGTCCGCTTGACGTCGACACCGGAGAACCGGGCAGCCTCGCTGCTGCGGCCGATGTCGAGCACGTTCCGGCCGAAGGGGGTCGCGTGCAGCAGCACCGCGAAGACCGCGACGAGCGCGAGGAGCCCGAGGGTGACGACCGGGTAGGGCGACTCGCCCAGGTTCTCCGTGGCGCCGTCGGTCCACGCCTCGGGGAAGCCGGTGACCGCGGTGGTGCCGAGCAGGCCGACGGCGAGACCGCGGTACAGCGCGAGCGAGCCGATGGTGACCGCGAGGGACGGCAGGCCCCCGTAGGCGACCAGCGCGCCGTTGACGGCGCCGCACACCGCGCCGATCAGCACGGACAGCAGCAGTGCCGACCAGAGGCCGAACCCCGCCTGGTACATCAGCCCGAAGGTGACGCTGGACAGCCCGACCACCGACGCGACGGACAGGTCGATCTCGCCGGTGGCGATGATCAGCGTCATGGGCAGGGCGATGAGCAGCACGGGGGCGACGTCGAGCACCAGGTAGGTGATGGTGAGCGGGCCGTCGAAACCCTGCACCGTCGAGGCGGCGACGATCCAGGCCACGACGAGGATCCCGATGGTGAGCATCTCGCGGGTGAGCAGTGCGCGCTGCCACAGCGGGCGGGCGTGGGTCCTCATGGTGTCGCCTCCGCACGGTGGTGGGGGCCTGCCCCGGACGGCCGGGCGCCGCCGGGCGGGCCGCCTGCACCAGGTGGCGGGCCGGCGCCGGGCGGCGGGTCCGCGTCCCGGGCGGCTGCCAGGCGCCGCGAACGGCGGTTCGCGAGGACGCGGTCGAGCGCGATCGCGCCGATGATGAGCGCGCCCACCACGGCGCGCTGCCAGAAGTCGGGGATGCCCACGACGGGCAGCGCCCGGTTGATGGTGAGCAGCAGCATCGCGCCGAGTGCCGCACCGGCCACGGTGCCGCTGCCACCGAAGATCGCGACGCCGCCGACCACGACGGCGCCGACCACCTGCAGCTCCATACCGGTTCCCGCGCCGGAGGACACCGTGCCGTACCGGGCGGCGAACATGACGCCGGCGAGCCCCGCGAGGGCGCCGCCCAGGGCGAACGCCCCGAGCAGCCGGCGGCGGACGGGCAGGCCCTGGAGGGCCGCCGCGTCGGGGTCGGACCCGATGGCGTACAGCTGCCGGCCGCCGCGCGAGGTGTACAGGTAGTAGCCGACGGCCGCGAGCACGATCGCGGCCACGATGGTGAGCACGGGCACGCCGAGCACCTGCCGCGTGCCGAGGCCGAGGAAGGCGCGCGGCATGTCGCCCGCGTCGATCCGGTCGCTGCCCGCCCATGTGAGGGTCACCCCGCGGTACACGTACAGCGTCCCCAGCGTGATGACCAGGGCGGGTACGCGGGCGAACGCCACGATCGTGCCGTTGACCAGGCCGAGCACCGCGCCGGCCGCGACGGCGACGAGGGCCACGACGATGATTGGCAGATCCGGCGCGGCGATGAACAGGCGGCCCGTCAGGTACGCCGTGAGGCCCAGCACCGAGCCGACGGACAGGTCCACGTTGCGCGTGATGACCACCACGGCCTGGCCGACCGCGAGCACCACGAGGATCGCGGGGGTGAGCAGCAGGTCGCGCCAGCCGTTCGCGCTGAGCAGGAAGCCGGGCTGCACGGCGGTCGTCACACCGATCACGATCAGGAGGGCGAGGGCTATGCCGGCCTCGCGACGGCGGAGCAGGCTCCTCATGCCGCACCCCCCGAGGCCTGGTCGGCGGAGGCGCCCGGCGTCGCCGCGCGCATGACGGCCTCCGGCGTCGCCTCGGCTCTGCCCAGCTCGGCGGCGACGCGTCCCTCGCGGATCACGAGCACGCGATCGGCCATGCCCAGCACCTCCGGCAGCTCGGACGAGATCATGAGGACGGCCAGGCCATCGGCGGCCAGGGTGGACAGCAGCCGGTGCACCTCGGCCTTGGTGCCGACGTCGATACCGCGGGTCGGCTCGTCCACCATGAGCACCTTGGGTCCGGTGGCCAGCCACTTCGCCAGCACCACCTTCTGCTGGTTGCCGCCGCTCATGGTGGTGGCGAGCGCGTCCAGCGCTCCGGCCTTCACCGCGAGGCGGCCGGACCAGTCACGCGCGAGCCGCGCCTCGGTGTCGGGCAGGAGGATGCCGAGGCGCGCCAGGCGCCGCCGGGCGACGGCGCTCACGTTGCGGACCACCGACGACTGGGTGACGAGCCCCTGCAGCCGCCGGTCCTCCGGGACCAGGGCGAGGCCTGCCGTGATGGCCGCCGCCGGGTCGCCCGGCGGTAGGGGCCGTCCGCCGACGGTCACCCGCCCGGCGTCGTACCGGTCGACGCCGAACACGGCGCGGGCGATCTCGCTGCGCCCCGCGCCCACGAGGCCCGCCAGGCCGACGATCTCGCCGGCGCGCACGTCGAAGGACACGTCGTGGAAGGTGCCTGTCGACTCCAGTCCCTCGACCCGGAGCACCACGTCGCCGGGCGTGCTCGCGACCTTGGGGTAGAGCTCGGCCACGTCGCGGCCCACCATGCGGCGCACGAGCTCGTCGGGCGTCACGTCGGCGACGGCGTCGGTCGAGACGTGCTCGCCGTCGCGCATGACGGTGACGGTGTCGCAGAGGTCGGCCACCTCGTCGAGGCGGTGCGAGATGAAGACGACGGCGCGGCCGGCGTCGCGCAACCCGCGGGCGACGGCGAACAGCCTGCGCACCTCGACGGCGCTCAGTGCGGCCGTCGGTTCGTCCATGACCAGCAGGCGGGCGTCCAGGGAGATCGCCTTGGCGATCTCGACGATCTGCTGGTCGGCGATGGACAGGCCCTCGGCGGGGCGGTCCGGGTCGAGGTCGACGCCGAGGTCACGGAACAGGTCGCGAGCCCCCTCGCGCATGGCTCGCCGGTCGATCCGGCGGAACCGGCCGAGCGGCTCGCGGCCGAGAAAGATGTTCTCGGTGACGGTGAGGTCGGGAAAGCTCACGGGCTCCTGGTGGATGACGGCGACGCCGGCGGCCTTGGCCTCCGCGGGTCCGGCGAAGTCGACGGGCTCGCCGTCGAGCTCGACGACGCCCGCGTCCCTGCGGTGCACGCCGCCCACGACCTTGACCAGCGTGGACTTGCCGGCGCCGTTCTCTCCGACGAGGGCGTGGATGCTGCCCGGCTGGACCACCAGGGTGCCGCTCCTGAGGGCCGCCACAGGCCCGAAGGACTTGGCGACGCCCTCGAGGCGCAGCGTCGGTGCGGCGTTCGGCATGTCTCTCCGTCGAGCTGTGCGGGCGGTCGGCGTTGACCACGGTCTGTCTCGCATCGGGGTTGAATCGTTCAAACCGATACTTCGGAAGATAGACCCAGCAGGTCAGAGCGTCAAGAACTTACGGCGAGTCCGTTGCCGTGCCGTGCCGCTTACGCGACTCTTGAACGATCAGGGGTGATCACTGCCCACAGCACTGGGAGGCGGCCCGAGGACGTGCCGCCTCGGACGGAGGTGACCGGAGATGACCCAACCAGCTGCCGGGGAGCACGCGGCGCTCGGCGAGGAGCCCACGGAGCTCAAGCGGGTGATGGGGCCCAAGCTGCTCCTGCTCTTCATCGTCGGCGACATTCTCGGCACCGGCGTGTACGCCCTCACCGGGCAGGTGGCCGCCGAGGTCGGCGGTGCGGCGTGGGCGCCGTTCATCGTCGCCTTCCTCATCGCACTGATCACCGCGTTCTCCTACCTGGAGCTGGTGACCAAGTACCCGCGGGCGGCGGGCGCCGCCCTGTACACGCACAAGGCGTTCGGCATCCACTTCCTCACGTTCATCGTGTGCTTCACCGTGATGTGCTCCGGCATCACGTCGGCGTCCACCGCCGCCCGCGCGGTGGGTTCCAACCTGCTCGTGGGGTTCGGGTTCGACGAGCCGAGCACCTGGACCGTCGTCGCCGTCGCGCTGGTCTTCATGGCGCTGGTCGCCGCGGTGAACCTGCGTGGCGTCGGCGAGTCGGTGAAGGCCAACATCGTGCTCACGATCGTCGAGCTCTCCGGCCTCCTGTTCATCATCCTGGTCGGCCTCTTCGCGGCCTTCGGCGGACAGGCCGACTTCAGCCGGGTGATGGTGTTCGAGAGCCCCGGCGACAAGAACGCGTTCCTCGCGGTGACCGCCGCGACGTCGCTCGCGTTCTTCGCGATGGTCGGGTTCGAGGACGCCGTCAACATGGCTGAGGAGACGCACGACCCGGTGAAGAACTTCCCGCGCATGATGATCACCGGCATCGGGATCACCGGCGTCATCTACGTGCTGGTCGCCATCTTCACCGTGGCGATCGTTCCCGTGGGCGAGCTCGGCGAGAGCGAGACCCCGCTCACGCTGGTGGTCGAGCGGGCCCTGCCAGGCTTCCCCATCGGCAGCATCTTCCCGTTCATCACGATCTTCGCCGTCGCCAACTCGGCGCTGATCAACATGCTGATGGCGTCCCGCCTCCTGTACGGCATGGCCAAGCAGAAGGTACTGCCGCCGTTCCTCGGGCGGGTCTCCCCGCGGCGCCGGACACCCACCGCGGCGATCATGTTCACCACCTTCATCGCGCTGGGGCTCATCGTGCTCGTGACGCTGCAGGAGGAGTCCGGCGTGATCGCGGCGCTCGGTGGCACCACGTCGCTGCTGCTGCTCGCGGTGTTCACCATCGTCAACGTCGCGGTGCTCAAGCTGCGGAGCAACATCGTGGAGCGCAGGCACTTCGTGGCCCCCACCGTGCTGCCGATCCTCGGCGCGCTGCTCTGCGCGTTCTTCGTCGGACCGTGGACCGGGCGCGACCCGCTCCAGTACCAGATCGCGGGCTGGCTGCTGCTCATCGGGGTGGTGCTGTGGTTCGTCACCTGGGCGTTCAACCGCCCCGAGCCCACTGAGATCAAGGACCCGGGCGCGCTCAGCGAACGCGAGGGCGGCGTCAACTAGCACCCTGCCAACCGCGAGGTAGTCGTCTGGCGAGGTAGTCACGTACGCGACTACCTCGCCAGACGACTACTTCGCCAAGTGACTACTTCGCCAAGTGACTACCTCGCCAAGTGACTAGGTGGTCTCACGTGGTCGTTGCACCGGTTGCTTGTTGGGTCAACAGTAGGCGGTTGAGGGCTTCGGCCGGGTTGGCCC
>NZ_BAAGRP010000072.1:0-121530 GCF_054782895.1 Promicromonospora xylanilytica | reverse complement strand
TCCCGCGGCACGGGAAGACGGCTCCAAGACTTCATCGAACACCCCGATCATCAGGGGTGTTGCGACCACCAGTTGAATCCGCCTAGTCATGCAGCGAGGTAGTCACCCGTACACGCTGGATGACTACCTCGCTGCGCGACTACTTCGCTGCATGACTACTTCGCCTGGTGACTACCTCGGCGGGGGAGGTCGGGGCGGGGTCAGCCCAGTTCCGGGAACCAGAGCGCGATCTCGCGCGCCGCGGACTCCGCCGAGTCGGAGCCGTGGACCAGGTTCTGCTGGACCTTGGTGCCCCAGTCGCGGCCCAGGTCGCCACGGATGGTGCCGGGGGCGGCGTCGGTCGGGTTCGTGGCACCGGCGAGGGAGCGGAAGCCGGGGATGACGCCCTCGCCCTCGGCGACGACCGCCAGGACGGGGCCCGACATCATGAACTCGACCAGCGGGCCGTAGAACGGCTTGCCCTCGTGCTCGGCGTAGTGGGCGGCGAGGATCTCCGTGGTGGCGTTCTTGAGCTCCACCGCCCGCAGCGTGTAGCCCTTGGTCTCGATGCGGCGCAAGATCTCACCGGACAGGCCGCGGCGCACGCCGTCCGGCTTGACGAGGACGAGGGTGCGCTCGGCCACGGGCTGCGTCGAGGCCTCCGTGGGCAGGGTCTTCTCTGCGACGTCGGTCATGGGTCAACCCTATCGGGGCCGGGACGCGCCACCGACCGGAACGTGCGGGACCCCCAGGTCACCGGAGCGGCCTGGGGGTCCGACACGTCCTGGCACGGTGCGTCACTGTGCGTTGGGGGCCGTCTCCGGGTGGGCGGCGTCGTACTCCGCGCGTTCCCGGTCCACACGCGCGCCGAGGCGGAGGGCGTAGATCCACAGGACCACGAAGATGCCGCCGACCAGGTACATCATCGGCACGAGCAGGCCCATCGCGAGCACGGGGACCTGCGCCACCGTGCCGGCGGCCCGGCCGGCGGCCGAGCCCTGGACCCGCGACAGGATCACGAGCACCAGGGCGAGGACGCAGCCCAGGACCCAGATCGCCGCGCTCGACTCGATGCGGAGCGGCCCACGACCGAACTCGGAGTCGCGCAGCGCCCACACCGCCATCGTCGCGAACAGCACGAGGAAGACCTCGAGCAGCAGCGTGGTGGAGGTGAACTGCACCAGCGCGGACTTCTTCGGCTTGATGCGGTCGCCAGGGGCAGGTTGGTCCTTGCTCACCGGTCCAGGATATCCGTCTCCTTGCCCTCCATGACCGCCTCGCCGCGCGCCACCATCCCGGCCTCACCGGAGAGCTTGATCTCCTTGAGGAAGAGGGCGAGCACGAGGCCGACGGCGACCAGCGGGACGAGGTACCAGAACGCCGGCGCGAGCGACTGCGCGAACGCGTCGACCACACCGCTGCGCAGCGGCTCGGGGAGCTGTTCCACGATCGCCGGCGTCAGGCCGGAGCCGCCACCGGCAGGTGCGGCGCCCTCCGGCAGGCCGCCGAAGACGCCCTCCAGGTTGTCCGAGAGGCGCGAGGTGAACACCGTGGTGAACGCGGCGGTACCGACCGCGGCGCCGATCTCCCGGAAGAAGTTGTTCGACGACGTCGCCGTGCCCAGCTCGTGCGGGTCCACCGAGTTCTGCACGGCGAGCACGATCGTCTGCATGATGAGGCCCATCCCCGCGCCGAGCACGAAGATCATCGCCCCGAACAGCCACAGCGACATGCCGCCCTCGAGCCGGGTCAGCCAGATCATGCCGGCGATCGTGATGATCAGACCGACGACCGGGTACATCTTGTAGCGGCCGGTCTTGGAGATCGCGAAGCCCGAGGCGATGGACGTGAGCATCACGCCGGCCATCATCGGGAGCATCAGCAGACCCGACTCGGTCACGCCCGCACCAGCCGACATCTGCAGGAACGTCGGCAGCATCGCCATGGCGGAGAACATACCCATGCCCAGCACCAGGCCGATGAGCGTGGTGATGGTGAAGGTGGGGTTCTTGAACAGCCGCAGCGGGATGAGCGGCTCGGACACGCGGTTCTCGATGAGCACGAACAGGCCGACCACCACGGCGGTGCCGACCAGCAGACCCAGGAGCATCGGGTCGGACCAGTCGTAGCCGTCGTTGCCGAGCGACTCCCAGCTCGTGAGCAGCACGATGCCGGTGGTGCCCAGCGCCATCGTCAGGATGCCGCCCCAGTCGGTGGGCCGCGTGGTGCGGTGCGAGGGCAGCTTGAGCGCGAAGTAGGCGATGAACCAGGCGGCGATGCCGATCGGCACGTTGATCCAGAACGTCCAGCGCCAGCCGGGTCCGTCGGTGAGCCAGCCGCCGAGAAGCGGACCGGCGACGGCGGAGATGCCGAAGAGGGCACCCATGGGGCCCATGTACTTACCGCGGTCGGCCGCGGGGATGATGTCGGCGATGATCGCCTGCGACAGGATCATCAGGCCACCGCCGCCGAGGCCCTGCACGGCGCGCCAGGCCACGAGCGACTCGAAGGTCTGGGCCATGCCGCCGCCGACGGACGCGACGACGAACAGGCCGACCGCCACGAGGAACGGCCAGCGGCGCCCGTACAGGTCACCGAACTTGCCGTAGAGCGGCATCGCGATGGCGATCGCAAGGATGTAGGCCGTGATGACCCAGCCCTGGTGCTCCACACCGTTCAGCTCGCCCACGATGGTGGGCATGGCCGTGCCGACGATGGTCTGATCGAGGGAGGACAGGAACATCGAGGCCATCAGGGCCCCGAAGATCAGCCAGATCGTGCGCTGGTTGAGTACGACCAGCGGCTTGTCCGGTGCCGTGGTGACGGCGTGGCTCATGGCGGGTGTGCCTTTCTGGGGATCAGGTGGTGCCGAGGGGATCGAGATCAGGAGTCGAGGTCCTGTGCGACGACGTCGACGAGCTCCGCGACGGCGACGGGCAGGTGGTCGGCGGGGCTACCGGTGTAGCCGGCGTGCTCCCATGCGACGAGGGAGGTGCGGATCATCAGCAGCACGAGCATCGTCAGCAGCTCCGTGGAGGTACTGAACGGGGTGGTCGCGCGGCGGGCCTCGAGGAGCTCGACGAGGCGGTTCTTGTGCCGGTCCATCCAGACCACGTGGCGCTGCAGCAGACGTGGCTCCTGGTGGACGATGTCCATGGCACGCACCGCCCGGTCATGGGCCTCACCCGCGGGGGCGAGCAGCGCGACGACGACGGCCTGCAGGTCGGACAGCAGCCGGCCGGTGGGGCCGCCGTCGACGAACGTCCGGACGACGTCCTCGGGGATGTCGGTGTCCTCCGCGCCGAGCACGGCGTCGTCCTTCGACTCGAAGTAGTTGAAGAAGGTGCGCGCCGAGACGCCGGCCTCCGCGCTGATCATCTCGACCGTCACGGCGTCGAGGCCGTGCTCGGCGACCAGCCGCTGCGCGGCGTCGATCAGAGCCCCGCGCCGGGCCAGCTTCTTGCGCTCGCGCAGACCCTGCTCGGCAGACGACCCCTCGAGCGCGGACGCGAGCTCACGCAGACCGGGCCGCGCGGCGGCGTCCGCGGGCGCGGCGGGCTCGCGGGAGGAGGTGGGGACCATGCCCTAATTCTTGCACTGGCCGCAAAAATTCATCAACTGCAAAAAGCTGAGACGGCCGTCACACCTCGCCGAAGCCCCCGTCGATCATCTCGACGACCGTCGCCACCGCCTCGGCGGCCCGCTCCCCCGTCCCCTCGACCCGCAGCTCGCGGCCCTGGGTGGCACCGAGAGCCATGAGCTGCAGCACGCTGGAGGCGTCCACGCCGTCGATCGTGACGGCGGCGCCGAGTTCTGCCACCTTGCGCGACACGAGCGCCGCGGGCCGAGCGTGCAGGCCGAGCGGGTTGCGGACGGTCACCGTCCGTGCGCTCTCCGACCCAGCGCCCGGCGCCGCCGCGGCCCCCTCGGGCGGCTGCGCCGCCTCGGGCGCGGCGAACATCCGGATCGACGCGTTCGCCGACTCCAGCACCGCACCCAGGTCGGCGCCGCCGTGCGCCGTCACCGCCGCGGCGACAGCCCCCTCGACGAACGGCGCTCGCGCCAGCACCACGTGCTCGCTCAGGGACTCGTCGAGCTCCAGCACCGCCTCGATCGTGAGCACCGCCGACCCGAGGTCGCCGAGCACCACGACGCCGCCGCCGTCCTGGCCGGCACCCTCCTGGCCGACACCCTCGGGGCCGCTGCCGGACGCGTCGTCGGCGAGCGCCGTCAGCACGTCCGCGAGAGCCTTCTGGACCGCGTCGAGCGAGGTGCCGAGCCCGCCGTCGGGCCCGCCGCCCACGCCGCGGATGAGGACGTCGGGCGCCATCTGCTCCGCGAGCTCCGCGACCCCGCGCGCCAGCTCGACGGAGTGGGAGACGAGGACGAGGGCGACACGCGCCGTCATGCCACGGTGCGGGGGTCGGCCGGCGTCGGACCCGCGAGGGCCGCGGCCATGGCCGCCCCCAGGACCAGCGCGGTGGACCGCGCGCCGGGATCCTCGTGACCCGCGCTGCGTTCACCGAGGTAGGAGGCGCGGCCCTTGGTCGCGACGAGCGGGATGGTGCCCGTCGCGGCCGTGTCGGCGGCCTCGGCAGCCGCCCGCAGGACGTCCACCTCCGAACCGCCGTCGCCCGCCGCCGACTCCGCGGCCTCGACGGCGGCGTGCCACGCGTCGACCATCGTCTTCTCGCCCACCGTCGCCTTGCCGCGCGAGGACACGCCCTCGAGGGCGGCCTCCAGCACCGCGACGACGGCGGGCGGGTCGATCGTCGGGCGTCCGGACACCTTGGCCGCCCGCAGGTACGCCGTGCCGTACAGCGGGCCGGACGCACCGCCGACGGTCGACATCAGCGTGGTCGCCACGAGCTTCAGCACGTCGCCGACCGTCCGCTCGTCGGCGGAGCCGGCCTCGGCCGCCACGTCGTCGAGCCGCGCCACCACCGCCCTGAAGCCCCGGTCGAGGTTCTCACCGTGGTCGCCGTCGCCGATCTGCCGGTCGAGCTCGGTGAGCTCGCCCTTCGCGTCCGCGATCGCGTCCGCCGTACGGCGCACCCATCGCTCAGCCCAGTCCGCGTCCAACACCATGTCCGGAACCCTCCTGTCTCACCACCGAAGTGCTGCAGTGTTCACCGGCGCGTCCCAGAGGGTCTCCAGGTCGTCGTCCATCCGGAGGACGGTGATGGATGCCCCCTGCATCTCGAGGGACGTCACGTAGTTGCCCACCAGCGAACGGGAGACCGTCACGCCACGCTCCTCGAGAAGGCGCCGCGCTCGACCATAGACCACGTAGAGCTCGGACAGCGGGGTGCCGCCCATACCGTTGACGAACAGCAACACTCGCTCACCGCGGCCCAGGCCCAGATCGTCGGCGACCGGCGTCAGCAGCATCTCCGTGACGGCGTCGGCGTCGGCGGCGGGGACCCGGTGGCGGCCCGGCTCGCCGTGGATCCCGATGCCCACCTCGATCTCGTCGTCGCCCAGGTCGAAGCTGGGCCCGCCGACGTGCGGCACGACCGGTGCCGCCAGCGCGACGCCCATGGACCGCACGTTCGCGATGACCCGCTCGGCGACGGCGACGACCCCGGCGAGGTCGGCGCCCCGGTAGGCGGCGGCGCCCGCGATCTTCTCGACGGCGACCGTCCCGGCCACCCCGCGCCGGCCGGCGGTGTAGAGCGAGTCCTCCACGGCGACGTCGTCGTTCACCAGCACGGAGGCGACCTCGATGCCCTCCACCTCCGCGAGCTCGACCGCGGTCTCGAAGTTGAGCACGTCGCCCGTGTAGTTCTTGACGATCGTCAGCACGCCCGCGCCGCCGTCCGCCGCCTGGATGGCGGGCAGGATCTGGTCGGGCGTCGGTGAGGTGAACACGGCGCCCGGTACGGCCGCGTCGAGCATGCCGTCACCCACGAAGCCCGCGTGCAGCGGCTCGTGCCCCGAACCTCCGCCGCTGACCAGACCGACCTTGCCCGTCACTGCGCCTCCGGCGCGACAGACGTACACCGGCGCCGGGCTGAGCCGCACCAGGTCGGGGTGGGCGAGCGCGAAACCGGCCAGTGAGTCGGCCACGGCATCGGCAGGATCGTTCAGCAGCTTCTTCACGGCGACCTCCTCGCGGGGCTGTCCGACCCGGCGACGGCGCCGAGCCCGCACACGAGTCCCTTGGTGTTCATGAAACACCAGAACATCGCCGTGCGTACAGCGTCCCCGCTCTTGGTCGTGGGCGCGCCCACGACCAAGAGCGGGCGTCAGCCGCGGCCGACCAGGATGCGGGTGTCCGCGACCGTGACGACAGAACCGGTGACGAGCACACCGGTGCCGACGCCGCCGCCGTGCTTGTCGTTGGCCTCGACCAGGTCGGCCGCGAGCTGCAGCGCCTCGTCGAGACGGCCGGCCACGTGCACGCGCTCCTCCCCGAACACCTCGCGGGCCACCTCGGCGAGCGTCTCCGGGTCCGCCGACCGGTCGGAGGAGTTCCGGGTCACCACGATCTCCGCGACCGTCGGCTCCAGCACGGACAGGAGCCCTTCGGCGTCCTTGTCCGCCATCACGGCCACCACGGCCACGATGTGCTCCAGGTTGAACGACTCCTCCAGCGCGTCCACGATCGCTTCGGCACCGGCCGGGTTGTGCGCGACGTCGACCACCACGGTGGGGCTCGTCCGCACCACCTCGAGGCGCCCGGGCGCCTCGACGTCGCCGAACGCCGCCTCCACGATCTCGGCGCCCAGCGCGCGCCCGCCGCTGATCAGGGCCTCGGTGGCCGCGAGCGCCAGCAGCGCGTTGTGCGCCTGATGGGCCCCGTGCAGGGGCAGGAAGATCTCGGTGTAGACGCCGGCGGGCGTGCGCAGGTCGACCAGCTGACCGCCGACGGCGACCCGCCGGTCGGCGACCTCGAGGTCCACGCCCTCCCGGACCAGGTGGGCGCCCACGGCCTGGGCGCGCGCGAGAATGGGCTCGAAGGCAGCGTCCGGCTGCTCCGCGATCACGGCGACGGCGCCGTCCTTGATGATTCCCGACTTCTCCGTGGCGATCTCGTCGATCGTGGAGCCGAGCCATCGCTCGTGGTCCATGGCGACGGGCGTGATGACGGCGACCTCGCCGTCCACCACGTTGGTGGAGTCCCACGTGCCGCCCATGCCGACCTCGATGACCGCGACGTCGACGGGCGCGTCCGCGAAGGCCGCGAACGCCATGACGGTGAGCACCTCGAAGAAGCTCAGCGGCGGGCCGCCGCGCTCCTGGGACTCACGGTCGGCGACACCGATGTAGGGCGCGACGTCCTCGAACACCTCGACGAACCGTTCCTGGCTGAGCGGCTCGCCGTCGACGGCGATGCGCTCCGTGACGCTCGTCAGGTGCGGGGAGGTGAACCGGCCGGTGCGCAGGCCGTGCTCACGGACGAGGCGTTCGACCGTGCGGGCGGTGGAGGACTTGCCGTTGGTCCCGGTGACGTGGACGGTCCGGTAGGCCTTCTGCGGGTCGCCCAGGAGTTCGAGGACGCGCTCGACGCGGGCCATGGTGGGGTCGATGTCGAATTCGGGGGCTCGTGCCGCGATCTCGCGGCGTACTGCTTCAAAGGCTTCGTCCACGTGACGAGGATAGGGTTCCGGAATCAACGTTGCCGATCTCGTGCGGGGGCTCAGCAGGTGTCGGACGAGCAGCAGACGTCGAAAACCTTGGCCGACCTCACGGCCCGATGGCTGGACTTCGAGCGGATCTTCAGCCAGAACGAGTACGACGGCGGCCCCTCGCCCTTGCTCGTGCCGACCACCGATGGTGTGTCGGAGCCGACACCCGGCCTGCTCGAGATCGCGGGGACCAGCCGTCCGGACGTCGTTGTCACCGCTCCGCACGCGACCAACCACGAACGGAACGGCGCAGGGAAGGTCGCGGACCGTGGCACGGGCGGACTCGCTGTCCTGCTCTCGCGGGTGACCGGGTGCACGGCGCTCGTCGCCCTGGACACGCCAGGGGACGCGAACTACGACCAGGAGCATCCGCTCAAGGACCGGCTGGCGGAGCTGCGCCCGACGGTAGTCATCGACCTTCACGGCATGCGGAGCCGTGCGGAGTCCGATGTCGATCTGGGCACGGGCAGTGGCACAGCCTCGCCGACCGTGGTCACCGCGCTGGACGACAGCGGCCTTCTGGTCACGGTCAACCAGATCTTCGACGCTATGCGCCCGACGACGGTGACATCCTTCGCGCAGTCGCTCGGTATGTCCGCGGTACAGGTCGAGATCGGAGCGCACCTGCGGCCCCCGACTGGAAAGGCTCCAGAACTAGGTCGCCTTGTCACCGGGCTGGTCACTGTCATCGAACAGGCTGCGTCCGCAAGTCCCTCGGCCCTGACGACGGCCCCTGTGAAGATCGCCTCCGGGCTGCCGATCGCCGTCATGCATCCCGACATGCTGTCGGGGACGGCCGGACCGGTGCCCGTCACCGTCGCCACCGAAAGTCGTGATGCGGTGGCGTGGGCCTGGAGATCGGATGCGGACGGGATCCCTGAGTCGGCCCGCGCCCTGCACCCGGGCCAGATCGGGATGAGCCGCCGACTGCGCGCGGCCATGCACGATGCCGCGACTGTCTCGGTGCAGATGCCGGAGGTCGTCTCCCTTCGGATCTTCTCCGCACTCGTCGACGACATGCCGGCAGCAGACGAGGTGCAGGTCAACCCGAACGACGTTGAGCCCGGCACGTATCTCCTGGTGCAGGGCGGTGTGACCGCCTGGGTGCGTGCAGTGCCACGTGATCATGTCCGGCCGGGCACCGTCCGGCTCGCCTATCAGCTCCGCCTCCTGACAGCCTCGGACGGTGCGACGGACAACGGCCTCGTCGCACTTGTCGCCGCACGGCCCGACGTGATCAGGCATCGACTCCCCGGCAAGCGAGTCCAGCGGGCGAGCGAGGCCGTCGATCGCGCCATGGAACGGTTGTGGCGCGCGCTCTTCCGCGCGCCAGAGTTCTCGGCCCGGGTGGTTCAGGCACATGCCGGTGACGACGGAGCCCCGATCGTCACGCTGCATCCGGCCGTCTTCGACCGCATCGGCATCGAGTCGGGCCAGCAGGTACTCGTCCGGTGGGGAGGGCGAGAGGTGGTCGCGCTCGCCGTCGCCGACCACGACTCGCCGGTTTCGAGCTCCCCCACAGAGTCGATCAGAAAGGTGCAGCGGGTCAACCGACTGTGGCCTGACCTGCCCGAGGGCATATCTCCGCACGTCACGGTCCGCATGTCGACGCTCCTGCGCGACCAGCTGGGTGCGCCGGTCGCCACGGTCGTCACGGTGCGCAGACGGCTACGGCCCGTGCTGGTGCGCAACCTCAACTCGTTGGTCGTCCCGTTGGCGAGCCTGGTCCTTGCCGGCGCCGCCCTACCTGATCCGCACTGGCCGACTCTCGGGCTCGGGACGGCGCTGATGTCTGTGTTCGCGCTCGCCCGTCTACGCATCCCGCAACCGCGGAGCCGTGCACGCGTGGACGAGGCCTGGGTCGATCAGATGCCCGGTGCTGTCGACGCTCCCGGCGCGGACGCCGGTCGGGGCGGTGAGAAGGTAGGCAGGTGACCGCCCAGCACCTTCCCGGAGACGCATCCTTCTTCGAGGAGTGGAACAGCCGGCAGCCCGGCACACGCCGCTCCCTACCCCGCGCGCGGGCCGTGGGTGCGACCCTCGGCACCTGGACACGCACGCCGCCGGTACTCGTCGTCGTGGGGTCCAAGGGCAAGGGGACGACGGCTGTCCATGCGGCTGCCACGCTGTCGGCTGCTCTTGTCGCCGACGGCAACCCAGCGCACGTCGGGCTCGTGACCTCGCCCGGCCTGCAGACCAACCGCGAACGGATGAGGTTCGATGGCCTTGCCATCTCGCCCGACGAGTACGAACAGGTCGCCGAGGCACTCACCCGGGCACGAGCCGCCGTCCCGGCAGAGAGCGCCGGATACCTCTCCCCCACCGGGGCGTACACGATCACCGGCGCCGCCTGGCTCGCCGGTCGGGGCGCCGACGTCCTCGTCCTCGAGGAAGGGCTCGGCGGACGGTCCGACGAAGTGAGTCTGTTCGATCCGCAGGTAGTCGCGGTGACGAAGATCTTCTACGAGCACGGTGAGCAGCTCGGCCCCACGCTCGACGACGTGGCGCGGGACCTGCTCGGGGTTGTGGGACCGGACACCCGCACGATCGTGACCGTGCCGCAGGACGCTGAGGTGACAGCGATCGTCAAGGAGACTGCCGCGAAGTTCGGGACACGGCTGGTGACCGTGGCCCCGGACCGATCGACGACGCTTCCGGCCGGTCTCGCCCCGATCACGCTGCTCAACGCCGCCGCCGGAGAAGCGGCGGGCCGTGCCCTGGCTTCGGTTCTCGGGTGGCGGGTCGATGACAACCTGGCAAGTGCAACGCTGGCCAGCGTGCGGGTGCCCGGCCGGCTGAGCCGGCACCATGTCGGCGAGGTCCCGGTCATGGTTGACGGTGCGATCTCTCCCGAAGGCGTGGCAGCAAGCGTCGCCGAGTACCTCCGGTGGCACGGCAGCCTGGACACCGTTGTGGCCAGCTTTCCCGATTCCAAGGACGCCGAGGCGTGCTTCGCCGAACTGCGCGGGTTCGGACGGGTGATCGCGGCGCGGGCTGATGACTATCTGACGTTCGCCAAGACGGAGGCCCTGCACGACGAGGTGCTGGATGCACGAACCGCGCTCACCCTTGGTGTGGAGACTGCCCGCGCCCAGGGCGGCGGGTGCTTGATGATCGGGACCCAGTCGTACGTCGGAATCGCCCTGGATGTGGTGAACGCGGAGACCGAGAGGGCGTTCGCTCCGCCCTTGCCCCGAACCCGCCGCGACAACTCCTCTGTCCCTCTGTAATCTGCTCTCAGACCTACGAGAAGGCGAGACCCCTGACGCTGGGGCTCGCCTTCTTTTGCCATCTCACACCACTTCGAGGACTGGACCGTGGCCAAGCCCGCGCACACCGAGGCGAGCAGTATTCCGCTGGGCTGCAACGCCTACGTCGACGAGACGAAGGCGCGGGGCTACGTGCTCGCCGTCGTCTTCGTGCCGCCGCGCGACGTCCACACGCTGCGCGCAGCACTGCGCGGCCTGCGGGCTGCAGGCAGTCGAAGCATCCATTTTCACAAGGCGAACAATGCCCAGCGGGCCGCAGTCGTCGATGCACTGGTGACATACGGGGTCAGTGCGATGATCATCACCAATCGGACCCACCCGAGGACACCACCGCGCGAGGCATCGATCCGCGCGCTTGCCCGACAGGCGGTCCAGCTTGAAGTGGCACTTCTCGTGCTCGAACGGGACCAGACGATCGAAGGGAAAGATCGGCGCTGGCTGTTCGAGGAACTGAACAAGACCAGCGTCCGCTACGAGCATCGCGACAGGCACGAGGATCCGTTGCTCTGGGCCGCGGACGCTGTCGCCTGGTGCTGGCAGCACGGCGAACCTTGGAGACAGCGGGCGACACCGCTGATCGCTCAGCACGTGGACGCCCAGAGTGTGCTGCCCGGCAGGCCGTAGACAGCGCGAAACCCGGGCCACCCGCCTAATCGGGCAGGCTCCCGGGTTCACTTCTCAGGGCTACTGCCCATCGCATTACATATAGTACTAATGCTGTCCGCATATGCAACTGCCCCCAGAGCCACCCGCCAGGCAATCGCCCCGACGGACGGCGGACTGCTCGCCCCGCATTCCGCACATCACACACCGTGTTGCGCGATTTCACCCCCTGCAGAACGATGACACCGCAGCGTCAGCAGGCGGTGCTCCGGGTTCGTCGTGGGGAAGCGGCAGTATGAGGCGAAACAGCAGGGTCCAGCGTGCGGTGCTCGTCGGGACCATGGCGTTGACCGCGGCATTCACCGTTCCGGCGGCAACGGCCACCACCGTTCCGGCGACCGTGGGCGTCACCGCCATCGGCCAGCCGTCCACCAACCAGCAGGCGTCGAACAATACCGGGCAGAACGCCGCGATGTTCCGCACAGCCACCCAGGCCGCCGTCGACCGGGCCGCAGGCGCCGCCACCGCGCTCTCCGAGGTGCCTGGCTACGCAGGCGTGTCCGTCGACTACGAGTCCGCGACAGTGACCGTCTCCTGGAAGGGTGCCGCGCCGGCGGCGGTCGGCGCCCTCGCCGAGCGGGTCTCCGACGACGTACTGGTCGAGGTGCGGCGGACGGCCCTCAGCGGTGCCGACCTGCATGCCGCCAGCACCCGCCTGCTGGACGCCCAGCGCGCGGCTCCAGCGCCCGTCAGCGTACTGACCGTGCTGCCCGCGGAGGACTACACGGGTCTCGTCGTCGAGGTCAGCGGTGGCCCTGGTGCCCCGGGCGCGGACGCGCTGGACCGGCGGCTGGAACGCCTGGCCGGAGTGCCGGTGCAGGTCCGGACGATCCACCACCAGGTCGAGTCCACCGCCGGCGACCGCCGCGACGACGCGGCGCCGTGGCACGCCGGCGGGGCGATCGCGACCAAGGACGGGACCGACTACTGCACGACGGGCTTCTCGATCGTGACCGGGGCGGGCGACCACCGCATCGTCACCGCCGCCCACTGCAACAAGCGGGTGGGAGACGTGGTCCGCAACGGCGCCGGGCAGCGGCTGGGCACGGTCACCGACCGGGCCCCGGAGGTCGACGCCCAGCTCATCGACCCGGTCGGCGGCCCCGAGACCGCGGGCGCCGTCCTGGGTGGCCCGTGGAACGCGACCAGCACGCACGAGCGCCACCTGTTCCCGGTCGCCTCGGTACAGCGCCCGGCCGTCGGGCAGGAGATCTGCAGCTCCGGCGCCGTCACCGGGGAGCACTGCGCGACGATCCGCGCCACGGAGATCGCGTGGACCTGCGGTCAGGAGACCTGCCACGGGTTCCGGGCCAGCCGCGACGACGACGGCGTCGTGGTGGGCGGAGGTGACAGCGGCGGGCCGATGTACACGGTCATCGACGGCAAGGCGCACGCCCGCGGGATGATCGACGGGGGTTCGAACCGCCGCAGCTGCGAATCGACGTCCGTGTCGACCCAGTGCTTCTCCTACGTCTACGGCATCCCGATGGTCGACATCCTGGACCGCTGGAACGCCCGCATCGACACCTGACGGACGACAACGGCGTCGAGTGCCGGCTATCTGTTGCCCGAACCGGGACTTCCCAACAGATAGCCAGCACTCGCCGGAGGCGGCGGGTCAGGCCTTCGTTACCTTGACCGCGCGTTCGGCGCCCGATGCGCCCGCGGTCACCGTCAACGACGTCGCCAGTGTCTCGCGCGACACCAGCTCGCGGTGCTCCTCGACGGCGGCGACCCACTCGGCCGGCACGGTCAGGTCGAGCGCGATGCGGTCGGCGACCTGCAGGCCGGCGGCCTTGCGCGCGTCCTGCACGTCGCGCACCACGTCGCGGGCGTAGCCCTCGGCGCGCAGCGCGTCGTCGAGCGCGAGGTCGAGCACCACGAAGCCGCCACCCGACAGCACGGCGGCCGCGACCTCTGCCGACTCCGCCGACTCGCCGCCCACCACGGTCGTCAGCTCGTACTCCGTCTCGAGCAGCTCGACGTCGCCGTCGGCCGTCGCGACCACTACCGCGCCGGAGTCGGAGACCGACCAGGCGCCCGACTTCGCCGCCTTGATCACGGCCTGCACCCCGCGTCCGAGGCGCGGGCCCGCGGCCCTGGCGTTGACCGCGAGCCGCTCCATGATGCCGAACTCGGCGGCCACCTCGGGCGAGAACGCGACCAGGCGCACCTCCTTGACGTTCAGCTCGGTCTCCAGCAGCCCGGTGAACGGCGCCACGCCGTCCGGGTCGCCCACCGCGACGACGAGCGACCGCAGCGGCTGCCGCACGCGCAGCTTGTTCGCCTTGCGCAGCGCCAGCGTCTGGGACACCACGGCGCGGGCGGACTCGACTGCGGCCACGAGGGCGTCGTCGGCCAGGAGCACCGCGTCCTCGCGCGAGCCGGCCGCGAGCGCCGGCCAGTCCGCGAGGTGCACGGAGCGCTCGCCGGTCAGGCCCCGCCAGACCTCCTCCGTGAGCAGCGGCGCGAGCGGCGCCATGACCCGGCACAGCACCTCGAGCGCGGTCGACAGGGTGTCGAAGGCGTCGGCGTCCTCCGCCCAGAACCGGTCCCGTTGCGTGCGCACGTACCAGTTGGTCAGGGCGTCGAGGTAGTGGCGCACGGTGTCGCAGGCGCCCGCGATGTCGTAGGTGTCGAGCTGCTCGGTCACGTCGGCGACCAGCCCGCGCGTGCGCGCCAGCAGGTACCGGTCCATGACGGGCAGTCCGGCGACCCGCTCGGCGGTCAGCGGCTGCGCCGCGTAGCCCCCACCGTCCCCGGCGGCGTTGGCGTACAGCGTGAAGAAGTAGTACGTGCTCCACAGCGGCAGCAGCACCTGGCGCACCGCGTCACGGATGCCCTCCTCGGTGACCACCAGGTTGCCTCCGCGCAGGATCGGCGAGGCCATCAGGAACCAGCGCATCGCGTCGGAGCCGTCGCGGTCGAAGACCTCGTTGACGTCCGGGTAGTTCTTGAGCGACTTGCTCATCTTGCGGCCGTCCGAGCCGAGCACGATGCCGTGCGACACCGCCGCCTTGAAGGCCGGCCGGTCGAACAGCGCCGTGGAGAGCACGTGCATCATGTAGAACCAGCCGCGCGTCTGACCGATGTACTCCACGATGAAGTCACCGGGGAAGTGGTGCTCGAACCAGTCCGAGTTCTCGAACGGGTAGTGCACCTGGCCGTAGGGCATCGAGCCGGAGTCGAACCAGACGTCCAGCACGTCCTCGACGCGGCGCATCGTGGACTGCCCGGTCGGGTCGTCCGGGTTGGGGCGCGTGAGGTCGTCGACGAACGGGCGGTGCAGGTTCGGCTTGCCGTCCTTGTCGAGCGGCAGCCGGCCGAAGTCTCGCTCCAGCTCCGCGAACGACCCGTACACGTCGACGCGTGGGTACTCGGGGTTGTCGCTCTTCCACACCGGCACCGGCGAGCCCCAGAACCGGTTCCGCGTGATCGACCAGTCACGCGCGTTCTCCAGCCACTTGCCGAACTGGCCGTCCTTGGTGTGCTCGGGCACCCAGGTGATCTCCTGGTTCAGCTTGCCCATGCGGTCCTTGATCTTGGTGACCTCGACGAACCACGAGGACACCCCCATGTAGATCAGCGGCTGGCGGCAGCGCCAGCAGTGCGGGTAGGAGTGGGCGTACTGCTCGCGGCGCAGCAGCACCGTGCCCGACGACGTGCGCCCCGACTCGTCGTCGGCCGTGCCGCGCGTGCGGGCCTTGAGGTGGTCGATGATCGGCGCGTTCGCGTCGAAGACCTGCAGCCCCGCGTACTCCTCGACGGGGAAGGTGAAACGGCCGTCCGCCCCCACAGGGATGACGGGCTCCACGCCCTCGCGGTCGCTGACCTGCTTGTCCTCCTCACCGAAGGCTCCGGCGTTGTGCACGAGGCCCGTGCCGTCGGTGGTGGTGACGAAGTCGGCCTCGACCACGCGGTGCGCACCCTCGTGTCCCGCGAAGTACGAGAACGGCGGGGCGTAGGCGGCGCCCAGCAGGTCGCTCCCCTTGAGCCGCCCGACGACGTTCGGCGCCTCGGCACCGTCGTCCGTCAGCTCGCGCGCGTACGCGTCCACGCGGGCCTCCGCGAGCACGTACCGCTGCGGGGTGCCGGTGAAGGACGACTCGACGATCGCGTAGTCGACGTCCGGACCCACCATGACGAGCAGGTTGGAGGGCAGGGTCCACGGCGTGGTGGTCCAGATCAGCAGGTGGTCGCCCGTCCGGAGCGTGTCCGCACCCTCCGGGACCTCGGTCACGGCGAACCCGACCGTCACCGCCGGGTCCTGGCGCTGCTGGTACACGTCGTCGTCCATGCGCAGCTCGTGGTTGCTCAGCGGCGTCTGGTCGTTCCAGCAGTAGGGCAGCACGCGGAAGCCCTCGTAGATGAGCCCCTTGTCGAACAGCGACTTGAAGGCCCAGACCACGCTCTCCATGAAGGTGGGGTCGAGCGTCTTGTAGTCACCTTCGAAGTCCACCCAGCGGGCCTGGCGCGTCACGTACGTACGCCACTCGTCGGTGTACTTGAGCACGCTGGAGCGGCACGCCTCGTTGAACTTGTCGATGCCGAGCTCGACGATCTCGTCCTTGGTCTTGATCCCGAGCTGGCTCATGGCCTCCAGCTCTGCGGGCAGGCCGTGCGTGTCCCAGCCGAAGCGGCGCTCGACGCGCTGGCCGCGCATCGTCCGGTAGCGCGGCACCACGTCCTTCGCGTACCCGGTCAGCAGGTGACCGTAGTGCGGAAGGCCGTTCGCGAACGGCGGGCCGTCGTAGAAGACGAACTCGTTGCTGCCGTTCTCGCCGGCCGGACGGGCCTCGACGGACGCGCGGAACGTGTCGTCCTTCTCCCAGTACGCGAGGACGTCGCGCTCGAGATCGGGCAGGCTGGGCGACGCGGGCACGGTGCCCTCGGCGTCGCTGGGACGGTGCAGCGGGTAGGCCATGGTCTCTTCTGGCTCCTGGCGGTTCGGCGTTCGGCAGCAGGTGGACTTCTGTGGTGCTTCTGCTGCGAGGACGCCGCACCAAGGTGCGCCGCGGTACCACCCCGCTTGCCGCACGCCTTCACGCGCGGCCGCTCGTTGACGGCTGTGACGGGCCTACCCGTCCGGTTCTACTGGGGTACCCGCTGCCCGACGGCGACGGAGTGACCTGTTCTTCCGGAGGCTCACCGGTGATGGCCGGGTCGATGCCTGTAGGGCAATCGTAGCGGGCGACGGCAACCGGAAAGATCCGCCGTGCAACCTTCTCCCGCTCCGGGTGCGTCCAGTTGTCATGAACGCAATCAGCCAAGCGACGGACCCGCCGGCGGGCGCGGCGGTCGGCAGACCGGTTCCCGAGCCCGAGTTCTCCGTGGTCCGCACCGGGGTGTCCGCGGAGGAGCAGTTCCGGCTCTTCGCCGTCGAGAGCACGGCAGCCCTGCACCGCATCGCCTACCTGCTGTGCGGCGACGACCACCGGGCGCACGACCTCACGCAGATCGCGCTGGAACGGACCTACCGGCACTGGTCCCGGATCAAGGACGGTCACCCGTTCGCCTACGCCCGGCGGGTGCTGGCCACGGCACGGATCGACGGCTGGCGCCGCACCCGCCGCGAGGTCCTGCGCTCGCCGGAGGACGTCGTGGTGGTGCAGGAGGCGAGCGGTTCCCCCGCCGTCGTCGACGAGACACAGGTCGCCGAGCGGGAACGCCTGGTGCGGGCGCTGCGCCGGCTCGGCCCGAGCCAGCGGCGCGTTGTGGTGCTGCGCCACCTGCTCGACCGGTCCGAGGCCGACGTCGCCGAGGAGCTCGGCGTGAGCATCGGAAACGTGAAGTCCCAGGGCGCACGCGGCCTCGCCCGCCTGCGCGAGCTACTTTCGGAAGGACAGGACGCATGACCACGACCAAGCAGTCCACGACCGGACCCGACGAGAGCTGGGTGGCGCACCTGCGCGAGCTCAGCACCGGCGTCGTGCCACCCACGTCCGCGAACCCGCACGCCATGTCCCGGGTCGCGATCCGGCGGACGCGGAACCGCCGCGCCGCCCTGTCCGCCGGCGGCGGGCTGCTGACGGTGGCCGCCGTCGCCGGGGCCGCGCTCGCCCTCGGCGGTCCGGCGACGCAGGGCATGCTGCTCCCGGGTGGTTCGCCGTCGGCGTCGGACACCGAGAGGCCGGCCGCTGCGGAGGAGCCGCGGAAGGCCACGCCGGGGTCGGTGCCCGACGGCTGGACCGTGCACGAGCTGGAGGGACTCACCTACGCCTTGCCACCCGAGATCGTGAGCAGCGGCCGGGTCCAGGACGAGCCCGGCTCGACGTCCGACATGTGGCGCAGCGGCGAGGACCCGGACGCACCGCCGTTCCTCCGGGTCGCCCATGTCACCCCGGAGTACGAGTTCTACGACTCGGAGGCCGGTGGCCTGACCCAGGAGCCAGGCTCGGAGGCCACGTCGTTCGACCTGCCCGGGTCGAGCCTGGCCTCCGTCGAGGAAGGGACGGCGGACCTGTCCGCCGCCGCGGGCATCAACCCGGAGGCCGAGGCGGCGGTCACGCCCGTCCGGATTCTCGTCCACCGCGCCGACGACCCCGGCAGGTACGTGATCACGATGACCCTGCCGAAGAGCCACCAGACCATGCTCCCCCAGTTCATCGAATCACTGACCCTGAGCTGACCCCTGGCTAATTCGCCCTGGCGTTGACCACAGCGTTTGCTGCCGGCTCATGCCCATTTCCGGCAGCAAACACTGTGGTCAACATCGACACCTGTGGATAGCAACGAACACCAAGCGCTTTCTTTCGGTGTAATGGCGGCATGCCGAGAACACCGCCCGTCCCGGAGGAGCTGCTGAGCCTGGCCCTCCGACAGGGTGGTCTCGTGTCGGCCGCTCAGTGCGGGGCGGCCGGCGTCGGCCCGTCACAGCGACGGAGCCTGGTCGGCCGGGGCTCGTGGCGGCGGACGGCCAGGGGTGTCTACGACACGGGCGCCGTGCCGGCACACCGACACCCTCATGACGTGGATCGGCTGCGGTCCGCCTGGTGCGCCCTTCTCGCTCGCCGACGCGCGATCGCCGTCGGTGCGTGCGCACTGGTCCTGCACGGCGTGCAGGGGTTGCCCCGTCGCCTCACCCCCGAGGTCGCCCTCCCCCGGGGCGCGGCGGGAAGGACGCGGGACGGGATCATCGTGCGGCAGTACCTGACGAGGTCCGAGACTGTCGTGGTACAGGGCCGCGAGGTCGCCGACGTACCGCGCGCTCTGGCCCAGGCCCTGCCCCGGCTGAGCCGCGACGAGGCGGTCGCGTGCCTCGACAGCGCGCTGAACCAAGGGCTGATCCGCACGGAAGAGCTGGCCACCGTCGAGCGACTGTTGCGGCGGCGCCGGGGCTCGGCGAAGGTGCGGGCCTGGCTGCCGTGCACCGACGCACGAGCCGAGTCCCCGCCGGAGAGCCATGCGAGACTGCGGCTCCGCGACGCGGGGATCGGGCCGGACGATCTGCAGCATGAGTTCTTCGACTCGCGCGGGACGTTCCTCGGCCGGGCCGACCTGGCCTGGCGCCTGGGCGACGGCCGCTGGCTGATCGTCGAGATCGACTCCCAGGAGTTCCACGGCACGGAGCGCCAGGTGCGACACGACGCGGCCCGTCAGAACGGGCTGGTCAGCGACGGGCGGAACATCGTCCTCCGCTATTTCTCGCCGGACATCTACAACGGCACCCTGGTCAAGGAGGTGACCACCATCCTGTCGAGAGAACACTGGCTCCCCGCCCCTCCTTCACCCTCCGGGGGTTGACCACAGCACCTGCTGCCGGATCGACGCGGGGAACGGCAGAACGTGCTGTGGTCAACGAAGCCGGGCGGCCGGCAGGTCAGCCGGGCGGGCGGCTGGCAGTGGCGTAGATCACAGGTGGTGTGGGGATGATTTGTGGTTCGGCAATGATTGTGAGAAGGGTCCGATCCACGACCTCCAGGAGGACCCGACCATGGCCACACTGCTGCACATCGACGCGAGCATCCAGGGCGAGAGCTCCGTCAGCAGGCAGCTGACCGCGCGCGCCGCCGATGCCTGGCGCGCCGCGCACCCCGACGGGACGGTGACCTACCGCGACCTCGGCGCCGAGCCCGTGCCCCACTTCGACAGCACGGCCAACATCTGCCGCCAGCTTCCCCCGGAGCAGCACACCCCCGCCCAGGCCGAGGCGTGGGCGCGGATCTCACAGCTCGTCGGCGAGGTCGCCGCCGCCGACACGGTGCTGCTGGGCCTGCCGATCTACAACTACGGCGCCCCGAGCAGCGTCAAGGCCTGGGTTGACCATCTGATGGCGCCGGGCCTCTCCTTCGACCCCGCGTCCGGGAAAGGGCTGCTGGGCGGCCGGGACTTCGTCGTCCTCGTCTCACGGGGCGGCGGTTACGCCGAGGACGCCCCGCGCCACGGCTGGGACCACGCGACCGCCTGGCTCCCCCACGGCGTGGCGATGGTCGGGCTCGAGCCGCGGTTCATCACCGCCGAGCTGACGCTCGCCCACGTCAACCCCGCGATGGCCGGGCTGGTGCCGCAGGCGCAGGAGAGCCGTCGGCAGGCCGAGGCCGCGGTCGACAACCTCTGGGCAGCCGCCCCCGCGCTCGCCTGAGCACCGGGCCTGGGCACCGGGCCTGAGCACCGGGCCTGACCACCGAGCACGTGCTCAGCGCGTAATTCCCCACGTCACGGCCTCGCGCTCCCGTAGTGTTGGAGCGCGGGGTCGTGTCGACGAAGGGAGCTGCCGTGGACGAGCTGCCGGTCCTGGAGCAGCCAGTACGTCGTTCGGGCGCGCTCATCGACTATCTCGCACGCCACCTCCGCCGACGGTCGGAGTCGGCGCTGGCCCCGCTCGGGCTGCGCACCAGGCATCTCGTCGCGCTCACCGTGCTCCGCGAGCGCCGCGACATCACCCAGCGCGACCTGGCCTCCGCCCTCGTGCTGGACGGCACCAACGTCGTCGGCCTGCTCAACGAGCTGGAGAGCAGGGGTCTGGTCGAGCGGCGCCGCTCGGCGGAGGACCGGCGCCGGCATGTCGTCTCCCTGACGGACGACGGCGTGAGCCTGCTCTGCAGGGCGGAGTCCGCGTTGACCGCGGTCGAGGACGAGGTCTTCGAAGCGCTCACGCCGCGACAGCGCGCCGAGCTCCACGAGCTGCTCGCCGCCGCCACGTCGTCCGCGCCGACGTCGCTCTGCTGACCCCGGCGCCGCTCTGCCCGACGCCCGAGGCGAAATCCGGCGGCGGCCGTCACGGTCGCGGGACGACGGCCAGGGTCGACTGCCCCAGCCACCCCGGCAGCTCCCTGCGCGCCTCGGCGGGCCCCTCCAGGGTCACGTCCTGCGCACGCAGCGCACCCTGCCACGACAGGTCGCCACGCCACACCCGCACCAGGGTGCGCAGCGCGGCCGACACCGTCACCGTCGGCTCGAACCCCGGGTCGTAGTCGCAGACGTCGACCTCGCCGTCCCGCACCACGAGCCACCAGCGCGCGACCGGTGGCGGCACGCCGTCGAACCGGAACGCGACCACGGTGCGCTCACGCGGCCAGGCCGACACGGGCACCGTACGCCGCATGTCCCACATGAGCAGGTGCGGGTCGAGGTCCGCCTCACCGAGGCCACCGACCCATCGCGTGCCCCAGGCGCCGAGACCCTCGACGAGCGGGCGTAGCTCCTCGCCCGCCTGCGTGAGCCGGTACCCCACGTGGCCGTCCGTCTCGTGCCGCAGCACCACTCCCGCACGCTCCAGGCTGCGCAGCCGCTTGGCGAGCAGCGCCGGGGACATCTTGGGGTTGCCACGCCGCAGCTCGTTGAACCGGGTGCTGCCCGCCAGCAGCTCGCGGACCACCAGGAGGGTCCATCGCTCGTCGAGCACCTCCATGGCCTTGGCCACGGGGCAGAACTGGCCATATGTCGTCATGGCACCTCCTTGCCGAGCCCCCGCACCTCCAGTCAACGCCCGGACCGGGGCCGGCACCACTACAGACCGTGAACCTCACCCGGTACAGATTCGGCACTGGATCGGCGCACGCCCTCGGCGGACAGTGAAGGTCCCATCGATCCACGACGAGGAGCACTGCCATGGTCGACACGGCCGTCGTCCCGCCCGACGTACTCACCACCATCCGGACCAAGCATCGCGCCCTGTGGGCGCTCGGCGACTACCCGGCGGTCGCCGCCGAGGTGATCCCCACCCTCGGCGCCACCCTGGTCGAGGCCGCGGCAGTGCGGCCAGGCGACCATGTGCTCGACGTCGGGGCGGGCTCCGGCAACGCCGCCATCCCCGCGGCTCTCGCCGGCGCCCACGTCGTCGCCTCCGATCTCACGCCGGAACTCTTCGAGGCCGGGCGAGCCGCCGCAGCGGCCCGCGGTGTCCGGCTCACGTGGGAGGAGGCCGACGCCCACGAGCTTCCCTTCGGCGACGGGGCGTTCGACACGGTGCTGTCGTGTGTCGGGGTCATGTTCGCCCCGTTCCACCGGACCGCCGCGGCCGAGCTGCTCCGTGTCACGCGACCCGGCGGCACGATCGGGCTCATCGCGTGGACGCCCGAAGGGTTCATCGGCCAGATGTTCGCCACCATGAAGCCCTACGCACCCGCACCGCCGCCCGGCGCCGAGCCGCCACCGCTGTGGGGCGACGAGGAGCACGTGCGCGCCCTGCTCGGCAGCGACGTCACCGACGTGCGTGCCGAGGTGCGCTCCCTGCTGGTCGACAGGTTCGCCACCGGCGTGGAGTTCCGCGACTTCTTCAAGGCCACCTACGGCCCCACCATCGCGGTGTACCGCAACCTGGCCGGCGACGCGGAGCGCACCGCCGCCCTCGACGCCGCCCTGCTGGACCTCGCCGCCCGCTACCAGGCCGACGACGGTGCCATGAGCTGGGACTACCTGCTGTTCACGGCCGTACGCACCTGAAGGTCAGCCCACACTGACGCCCACGGTGTGCCAGCCGGTGGCCCCGTCCGGTGCGGGCGGGGCCTCGGCGTCGGTCTGGACCAGACCGTCGGCGTCCGTGGCGCGGACGGCCAGCGTGTGCTCGCCCGCCTCGAGGTCGAGGGACACGTGCCACTGGCGCCACGTGTCCGGACCGACGGTCTCGGCGAGCTCCGCGGGGACCCAGGCGCCGTCGTCGGCCCGGACCTCCACCGCGGCGATACCGGTGTGGGGAGCCCACGCGACACCGGCCACCGTCACCGCGCCTGCCGCCACCGGCCCGCGCGGCACCTCGATGCGCGACTGCACCTTGACGGGGCCCAGCGCAGACCAGCCGCGCGGCGTCCAGTAGCCCTGGTCGGCGTCGAAGGTGGTCACCTTGAGCGAGGTGACCCATTTGGTGGCCGAGACGTACCCGTACAGCCCGGGCACCACGAGGCGTGCGGGGAATCCGTGGTCGACGGGCAGCGGTTCGCCGTTCATGCCGACCGCGAGCAGGCTGGTCCGGTCCGGGTCCTGCAGCACGTCCAGCGGCGTCCCCGCGGTGAAGCCGTCGTCGCTGCGGGAGAGCACCATGTCGGCCCCGGCCTGCGGCCGGGCGCGCTCCAGCAGCGCCCTGATGGGGTAACCGAGCCACAGGGCGTTGCCGATGAGGTCGCCGCCCACCGGGTTGCTCACGCAGGAGAGGGTCACGTGGTGCTCCTCGAGCGGTAGCGCGAGCAGCTCCTCCCAGGTGATCGTGAACGGCTCCTCGACCATGCCGTGCACCTCGAGGGACCACTGGGCCGGGTCGAGCTGCGGCACCCGCAGGGCCGTGTCGATGCGGTAGAACTCCGGGTTCGGGGTGATGTACGGGACCAGGCCGTCGAGCTCCAGGTCGGCCCCGGCGGGCACTGCCGGGGCGGCCCTGCGCGCGGCGGGAAGCCGGATCTTCTCGCGCACGACGCTCACGGCCGCGGCACCCGCCGACACGACGCGGGAGCCGGCCAGGGCCAGCACGGTCACGCCCGCCGCGATCCCGCTGACGACCAGGAACCCGCGCCGGTCGACGGTGCTGCCCGAACCGGAGCGCAGGTCGGCGACCGGTCGCAGCCGCGCGACGGCCTGCCGCAGCAGCACCATGGCACCGCCGATCCCCACGATGCTGGGCAGCGCCCACAGCGGGGTCGCGTCGGGGCGCAGCATCGCGACGATGGCCCCGACCACGCCGACGGCGGCGATCAGCAGGGCCCCCGACGGCGGGCGACGCAGCTCCAGCCGGCCCGCGAGCGCCGCGCCGAGAGCCAGCACCACGCCCATCGTCGCGAGCAGCACCGCCTTGTCGTTGGTGCCGAAGGTCTCGACGGCGAAGTCCTTGAGCCACGGGGGCACGGCGTCGATCACGGCGGCGCCGCCGGCGAACAGGGTGCTCGCGCCGGGGGCGACGAGAGCGGCGACGAGCTCCGCGACAGCGAGCCCGGCGGCGCCCGCGAGGACACCGGCCAGGGCGGCCCACCAGGTGTCGCGCGCGGAGCTGTCCGCACGCTGGGTCGCGGGGCTCTCGGTTGCCTGGGTCATACGCCCAGCCTGGCATGCGGGGGCGGGTTCGACGGCGTCCGGGAGCTGACCGTCATGAGCCTGTAAGGACAGGTGGGCGGCTGGGCTCTGGAGTGCTCTGGGGTGAGTTCGGTCGGTTGCTCACGCCCGGCTGTGAGTTCGGTCGGTTGGTGTGAGATCGGTCGGTTAACTGACCGATCTCATACCAACCGACCGAAGTCATGTCCGGAGCCCACCAACCGACCGAAGTCACGGCCCTCAGCTCACCAGCAGCCCAGCCCCGGCCGCACCCGCTCACACCCCCGTGCCGCGCACGATCTTCGAGTTGTGCGCCTGCGCCCGCGGCCGGACCGTCACGAGGTCGATGTTGACGTGGTCCGGCCGGGACAGGGTCCAGGCGATCGTGTCGGCGATGTCGTCGGCCGTCAGCGGTGTGTAGCCCTCGTAGACGGCGGCGGCCTTCTCGGCGTCGCCGCCGAACCGGACCAGCGAGAACTCCTCGGTGGCGACGGCGCCGGGGGCGACCTCGATGACGCGCACGGGTTCGCCGGCGATCTCCCAGCGCAGCGTCTGGGACAGCATGTGCTCCGCGTGCTTGGCGCCGGTGTATCCGGCGCCACCCTCGTAGGCGCCCTGCGCGGCGGTCGAGGTCACGTTCACGACGTCGGCGACGCCCTTGGCCGCACCGGCCTCGCGCAGCAGCGGCAGTACCGCCTTGACGACGCGCAGCGTGCCGAGCACGTTGATCTCGTACATGCGGCGCCAGCCGTCGACGTCGGCGTCCTCGACGCGGTCCAGGCCGAACGCTCCGCCGGCGTTGTTCACCACGGCGTCGAGCCCGCCGGTGTCGGTGAGGTGGGTCGCGAGGGTGGTCACGGCGACGTCGTCGGTCAGGTCGATGACGTACACCTCGCAGCCCGTCTCGGCGGCGAGCGCGTCCAGGCGGTCGGCGCGGCGGGCGGCGGCCACGACGTCCCAGCCGTCGGCACGCAGCCGGCGTACGGTCGCGGCTCCGATGCCCGACGACGCCCCGGTCACCAGGGCGCGGCGGTTCGGCGTGGTCTCGGCGTCGGTGCGGGGGGCGGTGCTGTCGCTCATGGCCGCACTGTAGTGCTTCGCCCCTCAGCGGAGCAGGCCGGCGACGTACCCGCCGAAGAGGGCGACGACGAGCCCGACGACCACGAGGATCGCGACGATCCACACCCACGGCGCCCAGCGCGGCGGGCCGTGCTCCTCGTGGCCCTGCGGTGCGCTCACCTGGTCGGACGCCGGCGGCGTCTCGCCCGGCTGTACGTTGCCGCTCGGTGGCATCGTGCGGCCGTCGGGTTCCGGGTCGGGGTTGTGCGCTGCCGGGTGCTGCGGGTCGTTCGTCATGGCGGACCTCCCGTGCCGTCGCGGGTCGTCTCCACCGTAGACAGGCCCGATCCCAGTCGCGCGCCGGCCCGCGCGGCAGGCCGCTTCGCGCGCGACGCCGAGAGCGAAATCCACCGGGATCGCCCCTGGTGGCCGGTGTATCGTGACGACCGGGTCGCGGGCCTGTCCTGGCTCGCCGATGTGGCTCTCGCTGTGAGCCGCCTCCCACCGGACGCGAGATGGCGCGTCGTTGCTCACCCCGTGGCCGTTCGTGGCCGTGGGCTGTTCGCCGACCCTTGGAGCCATCGCGTGTACCCCCACCGCGTCCGTCCTGCTCGCGCGTTCGCGCTGCCTGCCCTGGCCGCCGTCGCGGCCCTCGCCCTCGCCGCCTGCTCGGCCACCGCCTCCGGCGGGTCCGACGGCGCTGGTGCGACACCGGCGTCCGGCAGCTTTCCCCTCACCCTGGACAACTGCGGGTTCGAGACCACGGTGGAGGCTCCGCCGGAGCGCGTGGTGACCATCAAGTCGTCGACCACGGAGATGCTGCTGGCGCTCGGCCTGGGCGACCGGATCGTCGGTTCGGCGTTCCTCGACGGCCCCGTACCCGACTCGCTGGAGACCGTGCCGGCCGTCGAGGAGCCGTTCGCCTCCGAGGCGCCCGGCTCCGAGGCCACGCTCGCCCTGGAGCCCGACCTCGTCTACGCGGGCTGGGAGTCCAACCTGACGGCGGAGACGGCCGGCGACCGGGCGACCCTCGCCGGCCTCGGCGTCGCCACGTACGTCTCCCCGGCGGCCTGCAAGGCGGACGGGTACATGCCGGACCCGCTCACCTTCGACACCGTGTTCGCGGAGATCAAGGAGGTGGGCGCCCTGTTCGACGCCGAGGACGCCGCCGCGCGGCTGGTGGACGAGCAGCGGGCGGCGCTCGACGCCGTGGAGCCCGACGACCGTGGCCTGACGGCCCTCTGGTGGTCGTCCGGCGACGACACCCCGTACGTGGGCGCAGGCATCGGCGCCCCGCAGATGATCATGACGGCGGCCGGCCTGTCCAACGTCTCGGCCGACGTCCACGACACCTGGACGTCGCTCGGCTGGGAGAACGTGGTCGAGGCGGACCCGGACGTCCTCGTGCTGGTCGACGCCGCGTGGAACCCCGCGGACACGAAGATCGAGACGCTGGGGTCGAACCCGGCCACCCGCGAGATGACGGCGGTCAAGGAGGAGCGCTACGTGGTCGTGCCGTTCCCCGCCACCGAGGCGGGCGTGCGCAACGTCGACGCCGTGGCCTCGGTGGTGGACCAGCTGGCCGACCTGGACCTGTGAGCCGGACGTCGCGCGGGGTCGTCCGCGGGCCGGGCGGGTCACGGGCCTGGCTCGCCCTGCCCACGGCCGCCCTGGTGCTGCTGCTCAGCATCGGTGTGGCGGTGACCATCGGGCCGGCGGACCTCGCCCTGCCAGAGGTCGGCCGGTCCGTCGCGACGCACCTCGGGCTCGGCGGGCTCTTCGGGCTGGAGCCGCTGCCGGCCCTGCGCGACGGCATGGTCTGGCAGCTCCGGATGCCGCGCATCCTCACGGCCGCCGCCGTCGGCGCGGGGCTGGCGCTGTGCGGCGCGGTGATGCAGTCGCTCACGCGCAACCCGCTCGCCGACCCGTACCTGCTGGGCCTGTCGTCGGGTGCGTCGCTCGGCGCGGTGCTCGTGCTGCTCGCGGGCGTCCCGCTCCTGCTCCCGGTCGCGGCGTTCGTCGGGGCCGTCGGCGCGCTCGCGCTCGCGCTCTCCCTGGCGGGGGCGCTCGGCACGATCACGCCCACGCGCACCGTGCTGGCGGGGCTCGCGATCAGCCAGCTCTGCGCCGCCGCCGTGTCGTTCGTGATCTTCTGGTCGGCCAAGGGCGACGCGTTCCGCGAGGTGCTGTCGTGGCTGATGGGCTCGGTCGCGTCGGCGACGTGGACCTCGGTGGCGGTCGCGGGTGGCGCCGTCCTGGTGCTCGGCACGCTGCTGGCGCTGACCGGTTCGGTGCTCGACGCGTTCACGTTCGGGGACACGGCGGCCGCCGCCCTGGGGGTGCCCGTCAACCGGGCGCGCTGGATCCTGCTGATCGGCGTCGCCCTGCTGACCGGGGCGCTCGTGTCGCAGAGCGGGTCCATCGGTTTCGTCGGGCTGATCCTGCCGCACGCCGTGCGGCTGTTCACCGGCGCACGCCACCGGCTGCTGCTGCCGCTGTCGGCGCTGGCCGGGGCGTCCTTCCTGGTCTGGGCCGACACGCTGGCCCGCACCGTGTTCGAGCCGCGCGAGCTCCCGGTAGGCATCGTGACAGCGGCCATCGGCGCCCCGGTCTTCGCATTCCTCCTCTGGAAGGGAACCCACCGTTGAGTGCTGGATTTTCGCCCACTCGGACGCCCTCGACCGGGCGAACATCCAGCACTCAACGAGTGGGGCTGGCGGGCGAGCGGGTTTCCTGGGAGATCAGCGGGCGGCTGATACTCGACGACGTCGGGGTGCTTGCCCCGGCCGGCGCCGTCACCGGGCTGCTCGGCCCGAACGGATCGGGCAAGTCCACGCTGCTGCGGGTTCTGGCAGGGGTACAGCAGGCAGGGCGCGCCGCGTCGTCGGCCCCGGACCCGGCGACGACGTTCGACGGCGCCGACCTGGGTGCGCTGCCCCGGCGTGAGCGCGCCCGGACACTTGCCCTGGTGGAGCAGGACGCCGGCACCGACCTGCCGCTTTCGGTCCTTGACGCCGTGCTGCTGGGCCGCATACCCCACCGGTCCCTGCTGGCGGGCGACTCCGACGCCGACCGGACCGCCGCGCACGCCGCCCTCGACGCGGCCGGCGCCACCGACCTGGCGGACCGTGAGGTCGGTACCCTCTCGGGCGGTGAGCGCCAGCGCGTGCACATGGCGCGTGCGCTGGCGCAGCAGCCCCGCCTGATCCTGCTCGACGAGCCGACCAACCACCTGGACGTCGCGGCGCAGCTCCATGCCATGCGGGTGCTGCGCGACCTCGCCGCGGACGGCGTGACCGTCGTCGCCGCCCTCCACGACCTGAATCTCGCGGCCTCGACCTGTGACCACCTGGTGCTGCTGGACGGGGGGCGCGTGGTCGCGGCCGGCCCTGTCGACGAGGTGCTCGTCCCGGCGGTCCTGGAGCCGGTCTACGGCGTGCGGGTCGACGTGCTGACGCATCCCCGCACGGGGCGCCCGGTGCTCGCCTTCGAGCGCGGCTGAGGTCCCGGGGCGTCTCCCGGGCTGACGGATCCACGGACCTGAACCATGATGGGATCCATGGCCGCTCCAGATCTCGTCGTCAAAGCAGGCAAGGTTCTCAACCCGTGGGTGCTCCGCGTCGCGGGGCGCGTGCCGCCGTGGGTGGTGCTGCACCACGTGGGACGCAGGTCCGGCAAGCCCTACACCACCCCCCTGGTCGCGTTCGCGGCCCGGCCCGAGCAGGAGGTCCTTGCCGTGCTGCCGCTGCCGTGGGGCTCGGGTACCGACTGGGCCCGCAACACGATGAGCTCCGGCACGGCACGGCTGACGCGGGCGGGTACCGAGTTCGTGGTGAAGGACGTGCGGCTCGTCCCTGCCTACGAGGCGACCGGCTGGCTCGCCTCCGTGCCGTCGAAGCTCCTGTCCGCCGCCGGTGTCGAGGAGTGCCTGGTCGGGACGCTGCACCCGGCCTGACGCCGCCGGTCGGCAGAGTGTCATCGAGGGGTCCGGCGCGGGAGTATGTTTCGCGTCGTGAACCTGCGCACAGCCACACTGTCTGATGCCGCCGCGGTCGCCCGGGTGCACCACACGACCTGGGTGACGACCTACGGAAAGATCCTCCCGCCCGAGTTCTGGGCCACGGCCACGCTCGAACGCCGCACGTCGACCTGGGAACGGTGGCTGGCGAACGGCGCGGCGCCCCTCGTCGCGGAGGTCGCCGACGAAGTGGTCGGCATCGCGATGTCCGGCGACGCCGTGGAACAGGACGACGTGGTGCCGATCCGCGGGCGCCAGCTGTACCTCCTGTACGTCCTGGCGGCGCACCACGGGACCGGCGTCGGCCAGGCGCTGCTGGACGCCGTGGTGCCGCCGGGAACCGGCGCGCAGCTGTGGGTCGCCGAGGACAACCCGCGTGCCCGCCGGTTCTACGAGCGCAACGGGTTCGTCACGGAGGGCACCCGGATCGTGGACGCGAGCACGGCGGACCTCGCCGAGGTACGGATGGTCAGATAGTCGGGTTACGGTTCCACTCATGTCTGACTTCCACATCCGCGCCTCGACACCGGACGACGCCGTGGGCGTCGCGGCGGTGCACTGGACCACCCGGCGTGCGGTCTTCGGCGAGCTGCTGCCGCCCGAGCACTGGGAAACCGAGACGCTCGGCACCCGCACGGAGGGCTGGATGCGCATCCTGGCCGCCGGCAACAAGGCCCTGGTCGCCGAGGTGGGCGACAAGATCGTGGGCTTCGCGATGAAGAACCCGTCAGGACCGCACCTGGGCCATCCGCCGGTCCGGGCCGTGGAGCTGCACGAGCTGTACGTGGACCCGAACTTCCACGGCACCAACGTGGGCCACGCCCTGCTGGAGAACGCCCTGCCGCCCGGCACCGCCGCCCAGATCTGGACGCCCGCGTCCAACCCCCGCGCGCGCAAGTTCTTCCAGCGTGCGGGCTTTCTGCCCGACGGCGTGACGGCGACCGACCCGGACACGAACGTGCTCGAGGTCCGGCTGGTGCGCTGACCGGCCCCGGGCCGGACGCGGGCCGGGGGCCGGGCGCGGGCGTGGGGCCGGGCGCGGGCGTGGGGCCGGGCCCGGCTCCGCGTGGTCGGTAGTACGTCAGGTGATCGGCTGCTCAAGGAGCCGATCACCTGACGTTCTGCCGACCATTCGACCGCCCGGGACCGGCCCGGCGGAATCCGCTCGATCATGCGGGCCCCGCGTGCCAGGATCTGCGCATGACCACCGCACACAGCGTCGAGCTCGTCGACGATCCTGCGGCCGTGCTCGAGGTGGCCGGCGACCTGCTGGCCGCCGACCCGGTCGCCTGGAGCGTCGTCGCGTCGGTGACGCACCACGCGGCGCGGTCGTTCGCCCCCGGCGGGCCGCGTCCGGAGCACCCGATGTGGTGGGCGGTGGTGCGCGACCCGGCCGGAACCGTCGTCGGGGTGTCGATGCGCACGATGCCGCACCCTCCGCACACCGTCTGGGTACCCGCCCTGCCCGACGACGCCGCTCGGCTGCTGGCCCGGGCGGCCCTCGACCGCACCGCGCGTGCCGGCGACGCGCCGCTGAGCGCCGGCAACGGCCCGGTCCCCGCCGTCCACGCGTTCATGGACGAGGTGCTGCGGAGCACCGGCGGGACCGTCCGTGAGGGTGTCCCCGACCGGCTGTGGGAGGCACGCGGCATCACGCGGCCGGACCCCGCGCCGCCGGGCCGCGCCCGACGCGCCACGCTCGACGACCTGGATCTGGTCACCGCGTGGTTCGGCGTGTTCCACACGGAGGCCGACGCCCAGGCGGGGCGGACGCCGGACGCCGAGCCGCTGCGCATCGAGGGCGCGCCCCGCTGGATCGGCGAGGGCGGCGTCTGGCTGTGGGACGTCGACGGCGAGGTGGTGCACCTGACCGGCGCACGGCCGCCGTCGTTCGGGGTGGTCCGGATCGGCCCCGTCTACACGCCCGCCGAACACCGCGGGCGCGGGTACGCCCGCGCCCTCGTCGCCGAGGTGGCGCAGCAGGTGCTCGACGCCGGCCACCGGGTCTGCCTGTACACCGACCGGAACAACCCGGTCTCGAACCGGGTGTACGCGTCGATCGGGTTCGAGCCGGTGCTCGACCAGGTCAACCTGGTCGTGGAGCCCGCGGTGGCAGCGGCACCGAGCTCCGCGGCGGAGCCCGCGGGAGACCGCGGCTGATGGCCCGCAACGCGATCGTCTTCCACGGCACCGGCGCCGAACCTGGCTGGATCTGGTACCCCTGGCTCGCGGAACGGCTGCGCGAGCGCGGGTACGACGTCGAGACGCCGCACCACCCCGGGACCAACACCGAGCCGGTCGCGACGTTTCTGCCGAAGGTGCTCGCCGCGCACTCCTTCGACGCGGACACCGTGCTGGTGGGGCACTCGGGCGGGGCCGCCCTGCTGCTGGCGCTGCTGGAGCACCTCGACGTCACCGTGGCGCAGGCGGTGCTCGTCGCCGGCTACGCGACGCCGCCGAACGACGACCCCGAACCGGTGCTGCAGGACGCCTACGACTGGGACGCCATCCGTTCCCACGCCCGCGAGCTGGTGTTCGTCAACTCGGTGACCGATGAGTTCGGCTGCGACGCGGAACAGGGCCGTGCGATGTTCGACCGCCTGGGCGGGACGCTGGTGGTGCGGGACGACGGGCACTTCGTCTCGGACACGCTGGAGCTGGTGGACCGGCTGATCCCCTGAGTGCGCTCCGGGGTGGGTGGGTCACAATGGGCTCATGGCTACCGAGCTCTGGATCACCGGCGACCCCGACACGGACAAGCTGCTGAGCGACGACCCGTTCGCGCTCCTCGTCGGCATGCTGCTGGACCAGCAGTACCCGATGGAACATGCCTTCGCGGGCCCGCGAAAGATCCGCGACCGCATGGGCTCGTTCGACGTGCACGCCATCGCGGACGCCGATCCGGACGAGTTCGTCACCATGGCGACCACTCCCCCGGCGATCCACCGCTACGGGCGGTCCATGGCCGGCCGCGTGCAGGACCTGGCCCGGACGGTCGTCGACGAGTACGACGGTGACGCCGCCAAGGTCTGGACCGCACCGGGTTCCGACGGCGGCGCCCCGACCGGCCGGGAGGTGCTGAAGCGGCTCAACGCCCTGCCCGGTTACGGGGAGCGCAAGGCCAAGATCTTTCTCGCCCTGCTCGGCAAGCAGCGCGACGTCCGGCCGGAGGGTTGGCGCGAGACCGCCGGCGAGTTCGGCGAGGAGGGCTCCCACCGGTCGATCGCCGACGTCACGAGCGCTGAGGCGCTGCTGGAGGTCCGCGCGTTCAAGAAGGCGCAGAAGGCAGCCGCCAAGAACGCCGGCTGACCTCCCGGTCGGCCCGGTCGGCCCGGACAGTCCTGCTGCCCCGCCGGCGTGCACCGGCGGGACAGCGGGACGGCCGCTGCTCAGCCGGTGGTGTACAGGCCCTCCGAGGGGGCGGCGGACGGGGCCGGCGACTGCTCACGGGGCGCGGCAGGCTCCGGCGTCGGCTCACCGGCACGCTCCTGCGCCGGCTCGGCGGCAGCGCTGGGCTCCGGCCTCCGCTCCTCAGCAGGAGCGCTGGGCACCGGCCGCGCTTCGGCGCGAGCGTCCGAGGGCTTGTCCGACCTGGACGACTCGGCGGGGGCGGCCGACGGCTCACCGGCGTCGGGTGCCGGGGACTGCTCGGCTGAGTCGCCGGACACCGTCGTCGCGTCGGAGACTGCCGACGGTGCGACGGCCGGCTCGGCGGCGCTGGCCGTCGTGCAGGCGGTGGCCAGCAGCGCGACGGCGAGGGCGCCGCCCGCTGCCGCGGCACCGCGAGCGGTGGCACCCCACGTGATCCGACGGCGAACCGGGTTGCTGGACAGGAGAGAATTCGATCGGTTGATAGTCACATGCTGGTCAGTGTGCGACGGGACGCCTCCCATGACAGTTCCGAGATGTGACGAGGCCGACGCGCACGAGGTGTCATGCGCGGTGCGGTGCCGGACACAGAACCTTTCAGCAGGCCCACGCCCATCCCCGTTCCCTGGAGACCGCCCTGTCCGCCCACACCGAGTCACGCGACCTCGAGGCTGGCACGCTCACACCGGCGCAGACCGAGTCGCTGTTCACCGATCACGCGCATGCGGTGCACCGGTACGCGCGCACCCGGCTCACGGCCGCCGAGGCCGAGGACGTCGTGGCGGAGGTGTTCGCGATCGCCTGGCGCAAGGGCGAGGTGCCCGACGAGCCGCGGGCCTGGCTGTTCGCCATCGCCCGCCGGGTGCTGGCCAACCAGGTCCGGGCGGAGCGGCGGCGCACCGCCCTGGCGGAGCGGACGCTGCGCCACCCGACGGCGCCGGGTCCGGACGACGCCCGTCTGGTGGACGAGCTCGACGTGCTGCACCGGGCGCTGGCGCTGCTGCGGCCCGCTGACCGCGAGGTGGTCGAGCTGCTGGCGGCGGCCGAGCTCAGCACAGCGGAGGTGGCCGGCGTGCTCGGCTGCACCACGGCGTCGGCGGCCACGCGCGTCTACCGCGCGCGACGTCGGCTGCGTGCCGCCTACCGCACCGTGACCGAAGGTCAGGAGACCTGACATGAGAAGGAACAACGATGCCCTGGCCCGCGCGAGGCAGGCCCTGAGCCAGGTCGACGCCGAGCTGGACCTCGGTCAGGCCCGCTCGGTCGCGCTCACGCGCGCCGACACCGCTCCGGAGGCCCGGCCGGACGCGGACGACGCGACAGGTTCCGGCGTGGAGATCGTCCCGTACGGACAGCTGCCGTCGCTCCCCCGCCGCCGCACCGCGGTGTGGGCGCTGGTCGCTACCGTGGCGCTGCTCGGCGGGGCCGGGCTGGGGACAGCCGTGCTGTGGCCGGAGCCGAGCGAGACGGTCCCTGGCGCACCGTCCCCCGCGTCGCCGTCCCCCACACCCGGTCTGCCGTCCAGCGCCCCCAGCGACTCGCCGTCCGACGACCCGCAGGAGTGCGCGTCGATGCCACCGCGGCAGGCCTCCCTGCCGACCCCGCGGCCTGGCGAGCGGCCGGTCGACGTGCCGCTGTCGGAGCGGGCGTGCGAGACCGAACCGTCGCCCTCACCATCGAGAGGGCCGGCCGCGAGCACGGCCGACGTGACCCCGTGAGCCATGGACGGTCGCTCCGGTGATCCGAAAGAGGAATACAGCGCCACGAGCGAGCGGTCACCGCCTCCCGTAGGCCGTCACCAGCACCGACACCGTCACCTCTGCGGGTAGCTCGCCGTCGTCGGACAGCTCCACCTCGGTGACGTGGCGCGCGCTGGGCGTCATCAGCACCAGGTCGACGGCCTCCTGCCGGGTCAGCGGCGTCGTGTACTCGACCCGCTCCGTGCGCACGCTCTCGAAGTACGGGTCGAGGGCCTGGTGCAGGCGCCGCTCCTTGTCCGGGTCGACGGCCACCATCTGCGTGACCTGGCGGCGCAGCTCGGCCAGGTGCCCGCCGAACGGCCGCACCACCACGAGGGTCCCGCCCGGCCGGAGCACCCGGTGGAACTCGGCCGGGTTGCGCGGGGCGAACACGTCCAGCACCACGTCCACCTGCTCGGACCGGAGGGGGAACGGCCGGAACACGTCCCAGGTCGCGGCGGCAGCCCGCTCGTGCGCCTTGGCCGCCACGCGCAGCGCGTGCGCCGAGGTGTCCAGGCCCAGGCCGACGGCGCCGGGCAGCGCGTCGAGCACTCCTGCGAGGTAGTACCCGGTGCCGCAGCCGACGTCGACCACGGTGGCCGGGCCGGTCGCCCGGGGCGGCCGACCGGCGAGTTCCGCGACCGCCGCACGGACGGGCGCGTACCTGCCGGCCGCCAGGAAGTCGCGCCGGGCGCGGGCCATCGGCCCGTCGTCGCCGCTGGTCGCCCGGGCCCCGGTCAGCAGACTGACGTACCCGTGGCGGGCGACGTCGAAGCTGTGGCGGCGCGGGCAGCGCAGCGCACCGTCACCGGGCGAGAGCTCCTCGCCGCACGACGGACAGCGCAGCAACGGCAGGATCGGGTCGAGGGCGGTGGGCAGGGAAACGGGCACGAGCACACTCCTGGCAGCGGTGGTTGAGCGGAACCTCAGACCCGGTCCTCCGGGACCGGGTTGGCCGCCCGGCCCTCGGTCGACAGGAGCAGGACGACGGCGTCGGGCCGCAGGCCGATCGCCTCCCGCCAGCCGGACTGCCCCAGCACCAGACGCGCCGCCGCGAGGGTCGCCGCACCGCACGGCCCCGAGTCGACGCCGAGCCGCGCCAGGTCCTCGACCGCGGTGGCCGCCTGGTCGTCGGAGACGGTGACGGCGCCGTCCAGCCCGTCCCGCAACACCGGCCATGCGAGGGGCGAGACGGTGCCGCAGCTGAGCCCCGTCATGATCGTCTCGCCGGTCGGGACCGTGACCGGCTTGCCCGCGCGCAGCGACGCGACCAGGCCGGCGGCGCGGTCGGGCTCGACGGCGAGCAGGGTCCCGCCGTCGGACCCCGTGCCGCGGTAGTGGCTCACCACGGCCTGCGCCAGCGAGCCGACCCCGACCGGCACCACCACGAGGTCCGGAGCACGAAGGCCCAGGGCAGAGAGCTGTTCGTCGGTCTCGAGGCACAGCGTGGCGTAGCCGTCGACGATCCACTGCGGTACGTCGGTGTACCCGGCCCAGGACGTGTCCTGCACCAGGACGGACGACGGGTCGGCGGCCGCCTCGGACGCCGCGCGGGCCACGGCGTCGTCGTAGGTGCCGTCGACCTCCACCGCGCGCGCTCCCTCGGTGGCTATCGCCTTCTTCGCGGCCTCCGTGACGTCCTGGGGGTAGTAGATCGTCGCGGTGGCACCGATGAGGCCGGCCATGTGCGCGACGGCGCGGCCGTGGTTCCCGTCCGTGGCCGCGTACAGGCGGACGTCGTGGCCCCGGACCGCGTCCCGGAGGGCGCCGAGCGTCAGCCCGGGGAGCCCGAACCGCTCCTCGAGCGCCCGCGCCGTCGCGTAGGACGCGCCGAGCACCTTGAAGGCGGGCAGCCCGAGCCGGCTCGACTCCTCCTTGACCAGCACCCGTCCGACCCCGAGCTCCGTGGCGAGCCCTGGCAGGTCGCGCAACGGCGTCCGCTCGTATCCGGGCAGGGTGCGGTGAAAGTCGATGGCGGGCATGTGGTCGATTGTCCCTGACCGGCACGACCCCGTGCACCGGGCGGACCGCCCGGCACACGGGGACTGGCGCAAAGGGCCGCCCGGCGCCGAACCCTAGGCGGCCGGGACCGTCGGGACGGGATCGGGCAGCGTCAGGGCGGAGTGGGCCGGCCGCGGGGTCGGCTCCGGCAGGGCCACGAGGTCACGCAGCATGGTGTTGCGCTGCTCCAGCGCCTCGGGGGTCCGGGGGAAGAGCGTGGCCCCGCCCTCGTCCACCAGCGACTGGTTCATGGTGACGAACTCCCGCGTGCCGCGCTCGTACGCGGCGAACGCCTCGGCGTGGTCCTCGTGCCTGGCCAGCGCGTCGGCCAGCATGTACGAGCCGACCAGAGCGAGGCTGGAGCCCTGTCCGGTCAGGAACGACGGCGCGTACGCAGCGTCGCCCGCGAGCGCCACCCGGCCGTTCGACCAGCGGGGCATGCGGATCTGGCTGACGAGGTCGAAGAACAGGTCGTCGGCGTCCCGCAGCGCGGTGACAAGGTGCGGGACCTGCCAGCCCGCACCGGCGAACGTCCTGGTGACCAGGTCCCACCGCGCTGCGGGGTCCCGCAGCGCGACGAGCGGCCGTCCGGGCTCGTGGAAGGTCAGGAAGGCGTACAGCTCACGGCCGTCGCCGGCGGCGTAGAGCGCCGCGGCGCTGCCCGGGGTGTTCCAGAGCTGGAGCTCGCGGGCGAGCCCGGCCGTGTTGGGCACGGTGAACACCGCGACGCAGTAGCCGAGGTAGCGCTCGAACTGCTCCTCGGGGCCGAACGCAAGTGCCCGGGTACGGGAGTGGATCCCATCGGCTCCGAGCACGAGGTCGAACGTGCGCCGAGCGCCCCTGCGGAAGGTGACATCCACCCCGTCTGCGGTCTGGTCGAGCGCGCTGACGGAGTCGTCGAACAGGAACTCGACGTCGTCCCGGACGGCGGCGTAGAGGATCCCGGTCAGGTCCCCGCGCCGCACCTCGAGGTCGTGCCCCTCGACGCTCCCGGCGACGGTGGTCGCGTCGAGCGAGGCGATCTCGCCGCCGTCGGCGCCGAGGAAGGTGATGCGGGGGGAGGCAAGATCGGCTTCCTGCAGCTGGGGCAGGACGCCCATTCGTCGGACCACCTCGATCGCGGTGCCGCGGAGGTCGATCGGGTATCCGCCGCCCCGCGGGCTGCTCGCCTTCTCCACCACGGTGACCGCGAAGCCGTAGCGGTGCAGCCAGTACGCCAGCGTGGTCCCGGCGATGCTGGCTCCGGAGATCAATACGGTGCGCTGCGGCCGGTGGCTCGAACCTGTCGGACGAACTGTGGGTGTCATGCCCGGATTCCCTTCTTCATGAACTGCACGACGAGGAGTGACAGCGCCGCAAGGAGACCCGCGACGACAAAGCCTGTGACGAAGGCCGATTCGGCCGGCTGGCCGGATGCCGGGGTGACCCCGGCGGCGAGGATCGAGCCGGCGACCTGTGCACCAAGGGCGGTCCCGATCACACGAGTCACCACGAGCAGGCTGGTGGCGATACCGGTGTCCTTGGCGTCGACGGCGGTCGCGGTGCTCGCGAGCAGGGCCGTGGTGGCCAGGCCCGCGGCAACCGCGACCAGCACCTTCGCGAGGGCGACCTGCCAGGCTTCCGCGTGCATGATCGCCAGGGCGGTCGACGTGACCGCGGTGACGACGGCGCCCGCGACGACCAGCCGCCGTACGCCGTAGCGCCGCACGGCGAACCCGCCGATCGCGCCGGCCATCACTCCGGCGATGGTCCCGGGCAGCATGAGCAGCCCGATGTCGGTGGTGCCGGCCCCGAAGCCGTAGCCGTCGCCGGAGACGTCGAACAGCTTGGGGATGAGCACGAGCAGCATCCCGCCGACGGCGGCGAACACCATGGTGAGCACGCTCGCGCTCCACATGACGGGGGCGGCCAGCATGCGCAGGTCGACCATCGGTGAGACGGCCCGGCGTTCGACGGCTACCCAGGCCGCGGCAAGGCCCGCCACGACCACGACGGCGCCGACGACCGCGACCGGCGGCATGCTCCCACCGGTCACCAGCACCAGCCCGAGCATGAGCGCGAGCAGGGTGACGCTCAGCAGCGCCACCCCCGGCCAGTCGATGGTGGTGTCCGACCGTTCCGGCGAATCGACCGGCATGAGCTGGTACACGATCAGCGTCGCCGCGATGATCACGATCGTCGGCACCGCGAAGATCCAGTGCCAGGACAATCCTTCCGCCAGTGGGCCGGCGACGAGCGTCCCGACGATGCCGCCGGCGGTGAACAGCGCGCTGACGACTCCGATCGCGACCTGGGTCCGTCCAGGCGGGAGGTGCTTGCGGACAAGGATGAACGACAGGGGCAGTGCCCCGACCATCGCGCCCTGCAGCACCTGGCCGACCAGCAGCACGGGTAGGACCGGCGCCAGACTGGACAGCAATCCACCGGCCGAGACCAGTGCCATCAGCAGCATCAGGACTCGTTTTCCGCCGTACCGGTCGCCGAGCTTGCCGGCAACAGGCGCGACGACCGCTCCGGTGATGAAAACCGTGTTGGTGATCAGCGCCCCTTCGGCCGGGCCGATGCCCAGCTCGCGTTCCAGCAGGGGCCGCGCGGGATCCACCACTGACTGGAGAGTGCCGAGGGCGAGCGCCAGGGTGCCGAGCGCTCCGATCGCCGGCCGCCCGAGGCGTGCCACAGGAACCAAGACTTCGGACATAGATGCCTCTCTCACGAGGGGTTCTGAGCTTGGACGCGCACCGGGCCGAGGCGCGCTCTGTCTGCATCGCGCGATCTTCCAGAAACTACACTACACCGTGCAGTGTAGTTCGACTACGATCAAGTCATGCCGACCAAGAAGACGCTGCGCGCAGGGTCCGCAGAGAAGCGGACCGCCATCCTGTCGGCGGCTCGCGAGCTGTTCCTCACCGATGGGTTCGACCGGTCGAGCGTCGACGCGGTCGCTGCCCGCGCGGGCGTGTCCAAACGGACGGTCTACGACTACTTCGGCGACAAGCAGGCCCTCTTTCAAGCCACCTTCGACGCGGTGGGCCAAACGTTGCTCGCCACGATCCGGCGAACGATCGACGACACACTGCGCGACCTGACCGATGCGGCCGAGCTGGAGCCGGCCCTCGTGACGTTCTCGACGCAGATCGCAACCGGGATGCTCGACTCGGCGGAGTACGCCGCGCTGCGACGCCTGGGCCGGACCGGGTTCGAGCACCTGCCGCTGCCGGACGACCGCGCCCTGACCGACGCACCCGAAGAAGCCATCGGTGAGCGGTTCGCGACGCTGGCCAAGGCCGGGCTGCTCGACGTCCCCGACCCCAGGATCGCGGCCGAGCACTTCATCGCACTGACCTTCGGGGTGGCGCTCAGCAGATTCGGCTCGGCGAACGCGGCGGAGGATCCCCGGGTCGGGCCGATCATCGTCGAAGGTGTGCGCGCGTTCTTGCGGGCCTACCAGGCGCGATAACGCCTGCGCCTAGCTGACGTGGGCTTGCCTGACCGTCCGGGGACGCTGCAGCGACGCCTCGTCCGGGTCAGAGCAGGCCGACCGCCGCGAGCGCCGTCGCCACGACCCCTGCGACCGTGCGCACGTGGTTCCACGCGGTCCAGGGGCGCCGGTAGGCGCGCCATCCGGCGGCCTTGTCGTGGGCGGCGAGAAGCCGGTTGTTGAGCGGCACGTTGAGGGCGGCGGTCACGCCGAAGGTCCCGATCAGGTAGACCGCCGCGGCGGACAGGACCCACGCGCCGCCGGCGTGCCCCTCGACGAGGCCCCAGATGCCGGTACCCGCCGGGACGAGGAGCGCGCCGAAGAAGACCGACATGAACGGGGGCAGCGGTGCGGTCTCGTTGATGCCGCTCATCGCGGCGCCCGCCGATTCGTCGGAGGCGCGTGCGAGGCCGCTCATCACGAACGACGAGAACCCGTAGAAGACCCCGGCCGACAGCCCCAGCAGCACGACGGATGCCACGGCGAAGATCGTCCAGACCATCGGAGCCTCCCGGTCGGCGCAGCGGCGCAGCAGTGTGATGAACGGCAGCAACTCTTGCACGTGCGACGCGTCGGTTCCAGGTGTCACGGGCAGCGTTACAGGGCTGTGTCATTGACAGCGTTTCGGGGAGCGTTTCGCCGGGCAGCCCGGGGAGTCCCCTGCCTGTGGGTTCGCTCGCTCGCGCCGCTCCGATGTGACGACGCGGGACGGGGCCCGGGTCGGCCTCGAACCGCAAGTTGCGGTCCGGGTCCTGCGCGAACCGCAGGTCACGCGTCGATCCGGGCGCTGAGCGACGTGCTTCTTTCGGCTCGGCATGCGGGACCACGATCATCGTGCGGTTCGGCACTGGCCACGTCATCCGATCGACCCACAACCTGCGGCTCGACGCCAGACCTCGACGCCAGACCTCGCCGCCCGGCCGCGCCGCCGCTCACCTCGAACCACCGATCCGAACGGCGTCCCGACTCGTCCATCAACGATGTCGTGTACCAGCACACTCGCGCCGCTCTGATAACAGATCGGGCACACCGGACAGTTTCGCCACCCGGAGTGTCGGTGTGCCGTGGAACACTTCGAGTCATGCTCGAACTTGCCACCGGAACCGGACTCGCCCTGTCGGCGGGCCTCAACGCCTGGATCCCGCTCATCTTTCTCGGCGTGCTCTCGCGCTTCACGGACCTCGTGGAGCTGCCGGGCACCTGGGCATGGCTGGAGAACGGCTGGGTCCTCGCCATCCTGACCGTGCTCCTCGTGCTGGAGTTCGCCGCGGACAAGATCCCGGTGCTGGACTCCGTGAACGACGTGGTGCAGACCGTCGTCCGGCCCACCGCGGGCGGCATCGCGTTCGGTGCCGGGTCCATGTCGGAGACCACGACGGTCACCGACCCGAGCACGTTCGTGCAGTCCGGGCAGTGGATCCCGATCGTCGCGGGCATCGTCCTCGCACTCGGCACGCATGCCGCGAAGGCGGGTGGACGTGTCGTCGCCAACACCGTCTCCGGCGGCACCGCCGCCCCTGTGGTGAGTGCGGCGGAGGACGTGACGAGCGTCGGGCTCGGGTTCCTGTCGGTCCTCGCACCGCTCGCGATCATCCCGGTGATGATCCTGTTCGTGATCGGTGTGATCCTGCTGATCCGGAGCTTGCTGAAGCATCGTCGTGCCCGGGCGGCGGGTACCGCCGGCGAAGGGGATGCGTACTACGTCTGACGTGCGCGCGGTCCAGCGCGCCCGGCTCGCCTCGGTGGGCCTGGGCGATCTCCGGGCGGCCGACGGCGGCGGTGTGGCCGGCGTCGTCGCCCGGCTGGGGGCAGTCCAGTCGCAGGAGCTGCACTCGTCTGCCTGGAGCGTGGCGCAGCGCCTGCCGCGACCCGCCACCCTCGCCGAGGTGCAGGCCGCGCTGGCCGAGGGCACGATTCTCCGCACGCACGTCCTGCGCCCCACCTGGCACTACGTGGTGCCAGGTGACCTGGCGCCGCTCATGACCGCCACCGCGCCGCGGGTGCGCCGGGCGATGCTCTCGGCGGAGAAGCCGCGCGGCTTCGACCATGCGCTGCTGCCCCGGCGGCACGCTGTGCTCGCCGAGGCGCTGGCGCAGGGGCCGCTAACCCGCAAGGAGATCGGTGCCGTGCTCGCCGAGTCCGAGGGCGCGCCCCTGGACACGTGGCACCTGGGCCAGGTCATGATGCATGCCGAGCTCGACCTGCTCGTGGCGAGCGGACCGATGCGGGGCAAGCAGGCGACGTACCGCCTGCTCCCCGAGCAGCGGACCTGGGGCGAGCACGAGGCCGTGGTCCATCTGGCCCGCGCGTACGTGCGCGGGCACGGCCCGTGCCGCGCGGAGGACGTCGCGTGGTGGGGCGCCCTCACCAGGACGGCGGCCCGCGCCGCGGTGGCCGACGCCGGGCTCACCCGCCACGAGCTGGCCGGCATGACACTGTGGGCCGACGGAGACCTGCCCGAGCCGGCTCCCCGGGGCACGGTGCGGCTGCTGTCGGTGTTCGACGAGTTCTTCTGTCATGACCTGAAGGGGTGGCCGGTACCCGCCGGCGGCGCTCCGGACCGGTGGTCCTTCGCGGGCAGCGTGACGGTGGACGGGTTGATCGCGGGCGGCTGGTCCCGGACCCTGAAGGCGCGGACCGTTCAGTTCATGGTCGAGCTGACCGAGGAGCCGAGCCGCGCGGTGTGGGCGGCGATCGAGGCGGAGGTCGCGCGGTACGGGCAGTTCTGCGGGCTCGACCCGGTCCTGACGCGCGGCCCCGTGGGCAGGGGCACGATCGGCTGACGGCGGGACGTAGCAGCCGTGGGGTGGCGCAGGCCCCGGCACAGTCGGCAGACTCCGCCCATGACTCGTATCGCCGTCGAAGGCCAGGCCAAGCGCACGCACGCCGCGGAACGCGGCACCGTGAATCTGCACGTCGCATTCTCGGGCACGCTCCGGACCGACGTCGTGGAGCAGGTGGCAGCGACCCACACGGTCCTGGTGGAGCAGGTCAGAGCGCACGTCGCGGCCGGCGCCGCGGAGAAGTGGGACGCGGAGTCGGTGCACTCGTACGTCTACGACGACCGGGTCAAGAGCTCGCAGGCGGGCGGCAAGCAGCGCGTCCGGCGGTTCCGCGCGTCGGCCCGCCTCTCGGTCACGTTCAGCGACTTCGAGGCGCTGTCCACATGGCTCGCGGACATCATGGACGTCGACGGCGTCGAGGTCGACCGGATCTCCTGGACCCTGACCGACGAGACGCGCAAGGCGCTCCTCGCCGAGGCCCGGATCGAGGCGGCGGAGGAGACGGCGGTACGCGCGCAGTCGTACGCCGATGCCCTGGGCCTCGGTCCGGTGGCCCCCGTCGCCGTCTACGAGGCAGGTCTGCGCGGTGGCGGCAACGGCGGCGGGAACGCCCCGATGTACGCCATGCGAGCCGGCGCCATGGCCGAGCCCGGCGGCGGCGCGCACGTCGAGCTCCAGCCGCGGGACATCGACGTCGAGATCACGCTGTCCGCCGACTACGAGGCGGGCGCACCCGTCGAGGGCTGAGGCAGCAGGCCGGCGGCACGCAGCCGCCCGAGCACCAGGTCGTGGGGTACCGCCGTCGCCGTGCCGCGGTGCCCCACCGTCGTGGTCGCCATGAGCACCGAGTTCAGCAGCGCCTCCTCCACGGCGTCCATGGTCGCCGTGAAGACCGGGTCCAGGTCGCCGTCGTCCACCCGGTCCCTGGCCGTGGCCTGCGCACCGTCGGACGGTGCGGCGCCCGACGACGGCGCGCCCTGCGTACTGAACGCCAGGGCGTAGTCGCCGCTGCCGCCGGCGAAGTCCGACCCCACCCGCCCCATCGCGAACACGGCGCGCCGCGCGACGCGGCCCAGCTGTCGCGCGTCCAGCGGCGCGTCGGTGGCGACCACGATCATGCAGGAGTTGCCGTCGGGCTGCGTCCAGTCGGTCGGCTGATCGGCAGGCCCGTCGGCAAGCTGGCCGGTCCCAGGCTCCGCGGCACCGACCGGGATCGGTACGCCACGGACGGTCAGCGTGCCGGAGAAGTTGGACTGGACCAGCGCCCCCACCGTCCAGCCCTCGACGAGGCGTGACGACGTGCCGATGCCACCCTTGAACCCCAGGGCCATGGTCCCGGTCCCCGCACCGACGCAGCCCTCGTCAGGAAGCCCCGCCGTCGCGCCGTCGAGCGCGGCGAGCACGTGCGACTCCGCGACGGGCCGGGCCCGGATGTCGCTCAGGCGACCGTCGTTGGTCTCCCCCACCACCGGGTTGAGCGTGCGCGTCTCCTCGTGCCCAGGGCTCGCGAGCACGTGCGTGACCAGGGCGTCCGCCGCGCGGAACGCGCTGAGGGTCGCGGTCAGGACGATCGGTGTCTCGATCGCCCCGAGCTCGGCGACCTGCGTCGCGCCGACCAGCTTGCCGAATCCGTTGCCGACAAAGAGCCCGCACGGCAGGCTGCGCCGCTCGGGGCTGAGCGCGTCGGGGACGATCGCCGTGACTCCGGTGTGGAGCCGCGGCGGGTCAACGATCGTGGTGTGCCCCACCCGCACGCCGGGCACGTCGGTGAGGGCGTTGAGCCGGCCGGTGGGCAGCGCGCCCACGACGATGCCGAGGTCGCGCGCCCTGCGGCGGCGTTCGTTGTCTGCCATGCCTCCAGCATCGGTGATGGGACAGGCTCCCGCCTCAACCCACCTTCAGCTGTTCGTCACCGAAGTCAGCGACGAGGTGCAGCGTCCCGCCGAGCGCTGCGATGTAGCGTCGCAACACATCCTGCGTCGACACGTCGCCGGCCTCAATCTGAGACACACGTGCGACCGAGATGCCCATCTGCGATGCGACTTCGGCCTGCGTCATGGCTCGCTTGAGACGCATCTCGGCGAGCCGCCATCCACGCGACTCGTCGAGGAGCCTGCGCACACCCTCGCTGAATGCCGGTTCGCCCCCGGCGGTCTCGACCGCCATATCGCGGTGCCGGGTGTCCCGCCAGCGCTTAACGCCGTCCATGTGCAGCCTCCTCTTCACGTTCACTCAGGTATACGGCATAGAACTGCTCGGCCGTCGGAATCGCATCTTGGTACCACCGGTTCCACCGCCCCGCCTTGTCGCCCGCGACGAGCAGGATCGCCGACCGCCACGGATCGAAACAGAACAACATCCGGATCTCGGTGCGTCCCGCGGACGGCGGCCGTAGCTCTTTCAGGTTGGAGATCTTCGATCCGGCAATGCTGTCTACGAGCGGGCGCCCCTCCATCGGTCCGTTGTCTTCAAGCACTTGGATCGCACTGTTCACCAATCGATGCGTCTCGCGATCGGATTCTCGCAACTGGTCAAGAAACACCTCGACGGCATCCGTGATCAGAATTTCCCATGCCAAGGCAGCTCCCCCCTTAAGAATATCCTTGATTAGTTCTGGAGCAAGCGTCTCAGACACCCCCCGGCTTCGCACCACTTGCACGCAGTTGTTGCGTATACGCAACGGCTTGGACGCATGCCGTGCCGGCGGTGCGGCGTGACCGCTCGCACAATGAAGGGGTGCGACTCGACGACGACACCTGCCGCTCCCGCTTCGCCGCGGCGCGGCACGCCTACCTCGCCACCGTCGACGCCGACGGGGTGCCACACCTCGTTCCGGTGACGTTCGCGCTGGTCACGACCGCGAGCGGCAGCGCGAGCGGCGCGGCCGACGACGAGGTGGTGGTCGCCGTCGACCACAAGCCCAAGACCACACGCGACCTGAAGCGCCTGCGCAATCTCGCGGACAACCCGCGGGTCGCGCTCCTCGTGGACCGGTACGACGACGCCTGGGCTCACCTCTGGTGGGTCCGCGCCGACGGCGTCGCGACCGTCGAGCACGACACGGCCGACGTGGGCGACTCAGCAGGCGTGGGCGACACGGCCAACCCCCGCGCGGCGGCGCTGGACGCGCTCGCCGCGCGGTACCCGCAGTACCGCGAGCGCCGGCCGGACGGCCCGCTGATCAGGGTGCGGGTCGCCCGGTGGTCCGGCTGGGCGCACGGTTAGCCGGTCGCGCGACCGTCCGGGGCTCTGCCGCTTCCCTTCGAGGCCGAAGTTGCTTCGCTTTGAGCGGTCTCAAAGCGGAGCAACTTTGACCTCGAAGGAGATCGGGCTGGTCAGACCCACTGGACGAGCTGCCAGACGATCCCGTTGGGGTCGGCGAACTGGCAGTAGCGCTCGCCCCACGGCTCGGTCTCTGGCGGCGTGACGACCTCCGCGCCGGCGGCGGAGATGCGGGCGAACTCGGTGTCGAGGTCGTCCACGACGAACGCGATCAGCAGCCCCTGGCCTGCCGGTCCGGCGATGCGCTCGGGCTTGAAGGTGCCGAGGCCTACGCGGAGGAACACGATGTTGACGCCGGCCGTGGGGTGGTTGAGCGACACGAAGCCGTCGTCGGACATCGCCTCGGTGAACCCGAGGTGCTGCTGGGCGAACTCGGCGGACGCGGTGACGTCGGGCACGTTGAGGGACAGGGCGGTACCGGTGATGTTCAAGCGGGCTCCTCGCGTCGGGATCATAACCTTGTACGGCGTACAACGTAAGATGGTTGCAGAATGTTCCCCGCGTGTCACCCCGATTCCGGAAGACCGAACCTGGAGAGCCATGCCCCGTGAGCTGATCGACCTGCTCTGGCGCGACCACCCGGCCGCACCGCGGGGCGGAACGCGTGGCCCGCGGACACGGGTCACGACGGGCGCCGTGGTCGAGGCCGCAGGCACGCTCGCCGACGCCGAGGGCCTCGCCGCCGTCACGGTCCGGCGCCTCGGCAGTGCCCTCGGCATCTCCACCATGTCCGTGTACACGCACGTGAACGGCCGCGACGACCTGCTCGTGCTCATGGCTGACGCCGCCCACGCGAGCCTGCCGCTGCCCGCCTACGGCGACGCGGACTGGCGCACCCGCGTGCGGCACGTCGCCGAAGCGAACCTCGCCCTGCTGCTGGAGCACCCCTGGCTGCTGGAGGTCGACGACGAGCGCACGGCGTTCGGCCCCGGCACCATCGCCAAGTACGACCATGAGCTGCACGCGCTGGACCCGCTGCCCCTGGACGACGTCGCCCGGGACGCCGCCCTCACCTTCGTGCTCGACTTCGTGCGCGCTGCCGCCCGTGCGCGGCGCCGCGACCCGCGTGCGGACGAGATGCCGCAGACCTGGGCCCGGTGGGCCGGGCGGCTCGCGGAGTACCTCGGCGACGGCTACCCGCTCGCCCAGCGGGTGGGCAGCGCCGCCGGCCAGGAGATGAACGCTGCGTCGAGCCCGGTCCACGCCTGGGAGTTCGGCCTCGCGCGCGTGCTCGACTCGCTGGCCGTGGCGGCCGGCAGACCAGGCGCGTAAGGAGCCGGTAAGCAGGCCGTAAGGGTTGTTCGCCACGACACGGACCTAGCGTCGACCGCATGAGAACACTGCGCCGCGGCGCTACCGCCGCGATAGTTCTGACCTGCGCCTTCGCCCTTGCAGCGTGCGGTTCGGCCGACGAGCCGGGCGCCGGTGAGATGACCGAGGACACGATGTCCGAGAGCCCGATGGGCGACGAGATGATGGCCGACGCGCTCGACTTCACGGCCACCACGGCCGGCGGCGGCACCTTCGAGGGTGCGGAGCTCGCCGGCAGCCCCGCCGTCGTCCTCTTCTGGTCCGAGTCGTGCGACATGTGCGCCGAGACGGCCGCTGCCCTGGGCGACGCCGAGGGCGTCCAGCTGCTCTCGGTCGCCGGCGGGGAGAGCGACCCCATGGACGACCCGCTGGCCGACGCCGACGGCGTCATCCAGCTCGAGGACGGCATGGGCGACCTCGCCTCGCACTTCGGCGTGATCGCCGACGGCGACGTCGTGCTGATCGACGACCAGGGCGAGGTCACCCATCATGGCCCGCTGGACCCGATGGAGCTCCCCGACGAGGTGGCGTCCCTGACCATGTGATCCGCTGCTGGGTGCCGGCTCTCCGCGGGTCCCGAGCTCAGATCCCGAGCTCAGATCCCGCGGACAGCCGGCACTCAGCGGTCCTGGTCCTGGTCCTGGTCCTCGGAGCGGAGCCGCGGCTCCACCCGGTTGGCCGGGTTGACCCCGGACTTGTCCGCGTAGAAGGCGCGGATCACGTCCATGTCCGCCCCGACGTCCCCGGTGAGCTGGATGCTGGGCCCGAGCCCCGCGACCTTGGCCACGCCGTCGACGTAACCGAGCGTCACCGGAAAACCTGTCGTGAGCGCGATGCGGTAGAAGCCCGACTTCCAGTAGCCGGAGCCGGCGCCCCGGGTGCCCTCCGGCGTCACGACGAGGTGGAACTCCTCGCCCCGCTCGACGGCCCCGAGCACCTCGTCGACGATGCTGGCCGGGTCCTTCCGGTCCACGGGAATACCGCCCAGGGCGCGCATGACTCCGGCCATGGGGCCCTTGAACCAGGAGTCCTTGATGAGGAACCGGATCTTGAGGTCCAGGTCGAACGCGATCGCCAGCATCAGGAAGAAGTCCGTGTTGGACGTGTGCGGTGCGCCGATGAAGACCGTCGGCCTGGTCGGCGCGGACCCCGAGCCCATCCGGTAGCCGGTACCGGCCCAGATCAGTCGTGCGACGGCCCGGCGGATGGTGCGTGACATCGTGGTCCTCGAGTCAGGGCGGAAAGGGTGAACCACGGGCGGTGAACCACGGGCGCACAGCGGAAGCGTCATTCTGACAGATCACGCCGAGGGGTCACCGCCGTGTCCGGGCGGCCCACGGCGGGCGCAGGAGCGGACGCACGCTGCTCCTCACAAGGCGCAGCAGCCCGCGCGACCCGGCGGACTGCTCGTCGAAGAGCATGAGCGCCACGTGCGCCATCGCGGTGTCGGAGGCGGCGACGGCGCGCGTGGCGACACCCGCCCAGAGCCGGGAGCGCATGAGCTGTTGCGCCAGGTAGCACTCCCGGTAGTGCCGCCCGAACCGGCGCCGGTGCGCACCCTCGAACCCGGTCAGCGCCGCGGCGAGATCCGCCCCTCGCCAGGACCTGCCCGACCGGTCCAGCGCCCCGAGATGCTCGGCGAGCTGTACGCCGCCGGCCATCCCGTAGAAGATGCCCTCGCCGCTGAGCGGGTTGATCATGGCGGCCGCGTCACCCAGCAGCACGGCGGAACGGCCGGGTGCCGTCATCGGGGTCCGGGCCGCGGCGTGCGGGAGCTGGTGCGTAGCGACCCGCTCGAGCCCGGAGACGCTGAACCCACGCCGTTCCAGGTCCTCGACGTACCGGTCGAAGAGGTCGCGCAGCGTGCGGCCGTACCGCGCGGTCTGCCTCTTGAGGTGGTCCACCGGGATGCCGACACCGATGTTCGCACCGTCGTCCGCCAGCGGGAAGACCCAGCCGTAGACCGGCAGGAGCGTCTCCAGGAAGTCGAACCGGAGCGTGTCGCTCACGGGCTTGTCCGGGTGCGTCACCGTCCCGTACGCGCGCATCGCGATGTGCGTGTGCCCCATCGAGGGACGTGCGACGCCCATCGCCCGCCGGACCGACGAGTACGCGCCGTCCGCACCGATCACGAGGTCGAACGTGTCCTCACCGGTGGACAGCCGGACCTGCTCACCGGCGCTCGGCGGCCCGTCCCGGACGGCGGGCGCAAGGCCTGCCGGCGCCATCCCGTCGAACGAGACGCCCTCGCGGACCTCCACGCCCGACTCCCGCGCGGCGTCGAGCAGCAGCGCGTCCAGGGCGAGCCGCGGCGCGACGTAGCCGGCCAGGTCGCGACCCTGCATGATCGGGCCGCGCGCGACCGCCTCGACCCCGCCCGGGCCGCTGATCGCCACCGACATCGGCATGTGGAACCGCTCGAGCCGCTCCGCCAGGCCCAGCCCGTCGAGCACCCTGCGGGCACCCGGGCCGAGGCCGTCGCCGCAGGTCTTGTCCCGCGGGAACGTCGCCTTGTCGACCAGCGTCACGCGGGCATCCTGCATCTCGCGCCGCAGGGCGATCGCCGTCGTGGCACCGGTGGGACCACCGCCGACGACGAGGATCCGAGGTGCGTTGTGACCGGCCACGCCGTCGACCCTAGACCGGCTCCGACGAGCGGGCCACGGGGGACGCCTGCGTCAGCGCCGGGGCTTGCGGTTCGTCACGTCCTCCGCGGTACCGGGGATCGTCTTGTCCGTCGCATACGTGCCCGGCGTCGCGGTCGACGAGGCGCCCGGGGCGCCACCGCCCGGCGTCGAGGTACCGCCGCCCGGCGTCGACGTGCCCGCGGTCCCCTTCCCGGCGCCGCCCGACGTCGCGCCCCCTGCCGTGCCCGGCGCGGGTCGGTGCTTCCGGAACCGCTGGACCGCCTTGTACAGGGTGACGCCGGCGATGATGATCGCGATCGCGTCGTCCCCGAGACCGAGCGGCCCCAGCACGCTCTCCGACAGGAGGTCGATCGGGCTGGCCACGTACCCGGCGCCCGCGATGAACGTGAAGATCTCCTGCCAGGTGAACTTCCTGGGATCCTTGCCCCGCTTGCTTTCCTCGCCCATGCCCGGAACGTAACGGAGAACGTGGCGACTCGCCAGGGATGTTCGAGTCGTCCGATTCGTGACGTCCGACTCATGACCCCGCGGTCAGACGTCGATCGGGCGACGGTCCTCCACGAGCCTCGACGTGTAGCCCGCGGCCACGAGCCGGTCGAACGCGCCGACCACCTCGTCGGGCACGTCCTCCTCGTGGGAGATGAAGCCGCGGTCGGCGTAGAGCGTGAGGCGCTGGGTCTCGCCGACGAGCATGTCGACCACCCGGTCGGCGTCGCCGATCGTCCCGAGGTATGCGTCGAGGTCCAGCGGCCGCGACACGCACAGCACGTCGACGTCCGGCCACACGACCCGGCACGTCGCGAACGCGCGGCGCTGCTGGTAGGGGTGGGAGACGAGCAGCACGGACGTCGGCTCGACCTCCCGCTCGGCGAGCAGCTTGCGGCTGTACTCCAGGTTCTCGCTGGTGTTGGTCGCCGCCGGCTCGACGAGCACGGCGTCCGCCGGGACACCCCGTGCGATCGCGTGGTCGCGGTAACCGAAGGCCTCCCCCTCGGGGAACGCGTCGACCGTGGTGGGCGCGTTGGCGCCGGTGAAGACGATCTGCCGGAACAAACCTTCGAGGTAGAGGTCGGCCGTGTAGTCGGCCACACCCAGGTCGTGACCGCCCAGGCCGATGCAGACGTCGACCGGTCGCGGCTCGTGCTGCAGGTCGTGGAACGCCCACAGTGTCTCTACGTCCTCCCGCGCTTCGGCGGGGATCATGACGTTCGGCATATGACGACCATATTGCTCAAGGGAATCGCGGGCACAACCTGAGTGGAGATGCACGCCCGGATTCTGCGGCAATCGCGCGTAATGTCACAACCTGTACGGACGGGACGCACCGCCCTGGCGGTCAGGGTCGTCGTCGTCGCCCGCGCCCGTCCGCTCGCCGGCGCCGACCCCGACCTGGCCGTCCTCGAGCTTGCCCGAGAACAGGTCGTAGTACTGCAGGTGCAGGTGGTAGCCGGCACCCAGCGCGATCCGGCGGATCATGCCGAGGGTCGGCTCGATCTGCCCGGACTCGATGCGGCTGATCGTCGACGTGGGTACGCCGGCCAGCACTGCCAGTGAACTCATGCTGAGCTCTCGCTCGGCTCGGATCCTGACAACGATCTGGGCTGCTGTCGTGAGCAAGGCGCCCTCCCGTCGACGCTCGACCATCGAAACGTGCCATGACGCACGACAGGGCTCGCCCGAAAAATGAGGATCAATTTTTCCGGCAAGCCCTGTGGGGCCGACTCTATACGTCTATGCCCGTCGCGGCTCATCGACGCGGCGGGTGTCGCATGTTTCCTCCGGGGGTGCCACACCGACACGTTGGCCTACTACCCTCAGCCCTCATGGGTACTGCGAGCTCACCGGGTGACGCCACCGTGCCCCGGCAGGCCGCCGGGCACGGGTCGGCTCGGCGTGGCCAGGCGGCGCGCGGCGTGCGCGCCCTTCTGCAGGAGCACCCCGCGTGGGTGCTGCTCCGGTCGAGGAACGCCGCCGCCGCCGTGGTGCTGCTGGACCGCAATCTCGGCGCGTCCCGCCGCAGGCTGCCCGTCGAACAGCTCGCGACGAGGATCGACGACGATCTGCCCGAGCTGCGCCGCGCGGGCTTCGAGCTGCCCTACTCCGGCTACTTCTACGTCTCCGAGTGGATCGACGAGGGTGTGCTCGTGCGGCGCCGTACCGCGCAGTCCGCGGGTGAGCCGGGCGCCGAGACCCTCGAGCTGTCCGACGGCGCCCTGCTCGCCATCCGCTTCGTCTCCCGCCTCAGCAAGCCGCACCCCGCCGTGACGCCGTCGCGGCTCAGCACCGTGCTCGACGGCCTGCACGCGCTGGCCACCGACGCCGACCCGGACCCGGAGACCCGCCTGGCCGCCCTGCTCGAGCAGCGCGCGGCCCTCGACGCCAGGATCGAGCGCGCCCGGCGCGGCGACTCCGAACCCCTCTCGTCCGACGCTGCCGTCGAGCGCGCCCGCGAGATCCTGGCGCTGGCCGGCGACATCCCGGCCGACCTGGCGCGCGTCCGCACGGAGCTCGAACGCACGGACCGCGAGCTGCGCCGACGGCTCCTGGAGTCCGACGGCTCCCGCGACACGTTCCTCGACGACATCTACCGCGGCGTGGACCACCTGGCCGAGTCCGAGGCCGGGCGCGGCCTGGTCGCGTTCCGCGAGCTGCTGCGGCAGGCGGAGCACGCGGCGCAGGACGACGTGGGCCGGGTGCTCGACACCGTCCACCTGGCCCCGTCCGAGGCCTCCGCGCTGCGCCGTCTGCTACCCGGCCTGCAGGACGCCGCCGACGAGCTCACCGACACCATGGCGGTGCTGCGCCGCGCACTGCAGCGCATGGTCCGCTCGGGCGAGCTCCCTGCCGAGCGCACGCTGCGCCGCCTGCTCGGCCAGGCGCAGGACGCCGCGGTCGCCACCGCCTCCGACGTGACCCCGGGCACCCCGATGCGGCTCACGCTGCCGCTCGGTGCCGTCGGTCCCCGGTCGGTGGGCGGATTCCGTCCGCACAACCCGGGGGGCGAGGACGCCGAGGCCCCGGCGGCCGCGCCCGCCCTGCCGCCGCGAGCCGTCTCGCTCACGGCGCTGCGCGCCCTGGCCCGCGACTCCGAGATCGACGTGGACGAGCTGCGCGGCCACGTGAACGAACGCGTCGACGCGGTAGGCCGCGCCACCGTCGCGTCGGTGCTCGCCGCGCACCCCGCCACCCAGGGCGCCGCGAGCGTGATCGGCCTCCTCACGCTCGCGGAGCAGAACGGCGCGGCCACCGGCAGCCGCGAAGACGTGAACTGGCGGTCCTCGCGCGGTGTCGCGCGGCGGGCCGTACTCCCCCAGCACCAGTTCGAGGAGCGTGTCCCGTGACCGAACCCAACGCGACAGGAGCCGGCCCGGCCCGCCCTGGCTCGACGGACCTCCGCGGCGCACGCCCGGGGCGGCCGGCCGGCAGCGGGACCGCCTCGGCGCCACCGGCCGCGGGCAGCGGCGCCGACACCGGCGCGGGCGGTCACCTCTGGCCCGGCGACCACGGCACGCTGCCGGCGCCCGCCCGCCTCGCCCTGGCCCGGCTGGTGCGCGGGCCCTACCTCGCCGCGGAGTCCGACCCCGACACCTGGCGCGCGCTCCTCACGAACGAGGACGTCGTCCGCGAGCGCCTCGCCGACCAGTACCTCGACCTGGTCGTGGACGCCGAAGCGGAGGTCGCGTTCGTGCGCGACGTGCCCACCCCGGATGCGCCCCAGGTGGTGCGCGAGCTGACGCTGACGTTCCTGGACACCGCGCTGCTGCTGCACCTGCGCGCCCTGCTCCTGGACTCGGCGGACGGGCGGGTGGCGATCAGCCGGGACGAGGCCGCCGACCACCTCGGCATGTACCGGCGGCGCGGTGGTGGTTCGCCCATGGACTTCACCCGGCAGCTGGACGCGACGTGGGCCCGGCTGATCGAGTCGGGCATGCTGGAGCCGCTCAGCGGGGACCGGTGCGTGGTCTCGCCGGTGCTGCGCACCGTCTTCGGCGCGGACCAGGTAGCGGCCCTGAGCGCCGAGTACGCACGACTGGCGAAGGAGAGCGAATGAACACGGCCCACCCCGGACAGTGGCGTCTCGCGCGGATCGAGCTGGTCAACTGGGGCACGTTCGCCGGGCACCACGTGGTGCCCGTGCCGCGCGAGGGCTTTCTGCTCACCGGCCACTCGGGTTCGGGCAAGTCGTCCCTCGTGGACGCCGTCGCCGCGGTCCTGACGCCGCCGGAGCACCTGCGGTTCAACGTGGCCGCCGCCGGTACGGGGGCGACCGAGCGTGAGGCGGGCGACCGGGACGTCGTGTCGTACGTGCGTGGCGCGTGGCGGCACCACACCGACGAGAGCACCGGCGAGGTGGTGGCCGACCACCTGCGCGCCGGGGCCACGTGGTCCGGTGTGCTGCTGCGGTACTCGGACGGCAGGGACGGGCCCGACGGCGTCGTGACGCTGGTGCGGCTGTTCCACCTGACGCGCGGCTCGTCGACGCCGGCGACGCTGCACGTGGTGCTGCCCTCCGACGCGGGCCTGCTGGACTTCGAGCGGTACGTGCGCTCGGGACCCGACGCCGCCGGGGTGACCGCCGCGTGGCCGGAGGCCACGGTGAGCGAGCGGCACGGGCCGTTCGCGGCCGCCTTCACCCAGGCGCTGGGGATCGGCTCGGAGCAGGCGCTGGTGCTGCTGCACCGCACCCAGTCGGCGAAGAACCTGGGCAGCCTGGACGACCTGTTCCGCGGGCACATGCTGGACGAGCCCAGCACGTTCGAGCTGGCGGCCGAGGCCGTGCACCAGTTCGCGGACGTGGCGCGCGCCTACGCCGACATCGAGACGTCGCGGCGGCAGATCGAGCACCTGAGCCGACTGGCGACCCTGACCAAGGCGTACGACGAGGGCTCGGCGGCGGGGGTCCGTGCCGCGACCCTGCGGGGCTCGCTGGAGACGTTCAAGGACGCGTGGAAGCTCGAGCTCGCCCACGGCGCGCTGGCGGAGTCGCGGGCGGCCGAGGAGCGTGCGCAGCACCACCGCCAGGCGGCCGACACCGAGGTCGACGTCGCGGCGAACACGCACCAGCAGGCGGTCAACGTGCTCGGCGCACGGGGCGGGCAGGCGCTGGCCACGCAGGCCGACCGGCTCCAGCGGGCCGGCGAGATCGCCGCCCTGGTCCGTACGCGCCGCGGCGAGCTCGCGACCGACCTGGAGTCGGTCGGCATGAACATGCCGGAGACGTTCGGGGAGTTCGCGGCGCTCAAGGAGAAGGCCCGCTGGGAGCTCGGCGGCGCGAAGCCGCTGGCCACCGGCGCCGTACCGACCCTGACGGGAGCATTGCCCGCCGTCACGACGGGTCAGCTGTCCGCCGTCGCGACCGGTCCGGTCCCGTCGGTCCCCGCGAGGACGGCGACGGGGGCCGTGCCGTCGGTCGCCACGGGCGCCGTGGCCACCGTCGGGCGGTCGCGCGCGCCCGAGGCGCTCGACGCGACGATCCGGGAGGCGCTGGCGGCACGCTCCGCCGTCGCGCACCGGCACGAGGGCGTCGCCGCACGGATCCAGGCCGTACGGCAGACGCAGACGAACGTGCCCGCCGAGCTCGCCACCGCGCGGCAGGCGGTGGCGGACGCCGCTGGTCTCGACGTCTCCGTGCTCCCGTTCGCGGCCGAGCTGCTGCGCGTCCGGGAGGAGGACGCCGACTGGCGCCCCGTGCTCGAGGGGGTTCTGCGGCCGCTGGCCACGCTCGTGCTCGTCGCGCCCGCGCACCGTGCGGCCGTCGCCGCCGCGGTGGAGGCCGGCCCGGGTCTGCGCTACCGCGTGGTCGGCGTGCGCAACGACGCGCCCCGGTCGACCGACCCCGCCTCGCTGGTGCACAAGGTGGAGGTGCAGGACGGCCCCATGTCGGGCTGGCTGCACCGGCGCCTGTCGGAACAGTACGACTACCTGTGCGTGGACGACCCGTCGGGGCTGGACCGGCACGAGCGGGCCGTGACCCGCGAGGGTCTCGTCAAGCACGGGCCGGAGGAGATCGAGCAGCCGCTGCTGCCCGGTGTCGAGGACTGGGCGCTCGGCTGGGACGCCGACGACCGCCTCGACCAGCTGCTGGAGCTGGCGCGCGAGACGCAGGCCCGCCTCGCCGAGGCGGACGCCGCCGTGGCCGACGCGGTGGCGGAGCAGCGCGAGGCCGTACGCCGCCAGCTCACGCTGCGGCACGTGGCGCGCCGGGAGTGGCGCGAGGTCGACATCGAGACGGCCGAGGCCGACCTGACCGACGCGCAGGCGTCGTTCGACCGGCTGCTCGACGGCACGATGGACCTGCTGCAGGCGTCGCAGGACGTCGCGGCGGCCGAGACCCGGCTGGACCAGGCCCGGGCCGCTGCCGCCAAGGCGGCCGACGCCCTGGCCGAGGCGCGCGCGCACCGCCGCTCCCTGGAGCGGGTCGTCGCGGAGCTGGGCGACGCCCCGCCCCACGCCATCCCGCTCGCGCACCGCGAGGAGCTGGAGAAGCGGTACGCCGCCGTCCGTCAGACGGTCACGCACGACGTGATCGATGACGTCTCGCTGACCGTGTCGCGCACCCTGGACGCCGAGCGGGAGGCCGGGCTCCGCACCTCCGGGGCCGCCGAGCGGGAGATCGTCGGGCTGCTGGCCGAGTTCCGGCGCCGCTGGCCCGCCATCACCCGCGACCTGACGGCGCAGGTCGGTGACCGGTCGCGGTACCTGGAGGCGCTGGAGCGCATCCGGACCTCCCGCCTGCCGGAGCAGGAGGCACGCTTCTCCGACCTCCTGACCGACCAGGCGCGCCGCGCCCTGCGCAAGCTCGCCGCCGAGATCCGGCAGGCGCCAGCGGCCATCCGGGAGCGGATCGTCGGGGTCAACGCCTCGCTGCGCCGCTCCCCGTTCGACACCGACCGGTTCCTGGAGATCCGCGTCAAGGAACGCCGTCCCACGGCCGTCGAGGAGTTCCTCGCGACCCTCGACGCGCTCACCGGTGACACCGAGCCCGAGTACGAGGTGCTGGAACGGCTGGTGCGCCGGCTCGGGTCGAGCGACCCGGCGGACCGCGCCTGGCGGTCCCTGTGCCTGGACACGCGACGACACGTGCACTTCACGGGCGTCGAGGTCACCGCGGGCGGTATCGCGCTGGCCGTGCACGACTCGTCCGCAGGTCTCTCCGGCGGCCAGCGCCAGAAGCTCGTCGTGTTCTGCCTGGCGGCGGCACTGCGTTACCAGCTCGCCGGGGCGTCCGACTCCGGCACGCCCGCCTACGGCTCGATCCTCCTGGACGAGGCCTTCGACAAGGCCGACACCGCGTTCACCCGCACCGCGATGGACACGTTCGCGGCGTTCGGGTTCCACATGATCCTCGCCACGCCGCTCAAGCTGCTGCAGACGCTCGAGGACTACGTGGGCGGCATCGGCCTGGCGACCTGCCGGGAGATGCGGGAGTCCCGCGTGGACGTGGTGCTGCTGGAGTCCCCGCTGCCCGACGTCCCCCCGGTCCCCTCGTCCACTCGGGGTGGGACGGGCGGTGCTGCGGGCACCGGCGCGGCGCCCGCGACGCCGGCGCCCGCGACATCTGCCCCGGCACTTGCCCCCGCCGCTCCGACCGCCGACGCGGGCACGGCTACGCCGCCGCGCGGGCTCCCCACGGTGCCGCCGCCGCCTCCGGCCGCTCCGGCTGCTCCGGCCACTCCGGCCACTCCGGCCGCTCCGGCCGCTCCGGAACCGGATTCAACAGCGGCATCCGACACGGCCTCGGACACGGCCTCGGACACCGCACCGGAGCCGGACTGGTCGGTCACCGTAGCCCCGGAGGAACGGGACGATGTGCCGCCGGTGGCCCGGATGACGTCCCGCCGCCCGTCTCTCTGAGCGGTGGCCTACGGAGCACCGGGCGTACGAGGCGGCTGGCGGCTCAGCGTGCGCCGTCCGCCAGGCCGCGGGCGTAGGCCTCTGCCGAGCCCTCGCGGAACAGGTCGTCGGCGCTGGCGCGCACGAGCACCCGGGCGCCCGGGCCGTCGTCGTCGGTGACGTGGTGGCCCAGGCCACGCACGACGGCGACGGCACGCCCGGTCGACTTGCCCCGGACCAGCTCGGAGGCCGAGGCGATCTCGTCGACGACGGCGGTGACCGTCACGTTGAGCGGCCGGCCATGTGCGTCGGTACTGCCCCGCAGGTCGTCGGTCGGGCTGATCCCCGCACAGCCGATCGCGATGTCGACGAGGGCGTCGCGCCAGGGGCGGCCCACCGTGTCGGTGACGACCACGCCGATCCGCCGCAGGCCGAGCCGCTGAGTAAGGCCGGCGCGGATCGTGCGGGCCGAGACGTCGGGGTCGACGGGCAGCAGCAGTACCGTGCCCTCCGGCGTGTTGCTCGCGTCCACCCCCGCGGCGGCCATCACGAGGCCGAGCTTGTTCTCGACGATCCGCAGCGGCGGCAGGCCGGGACGCTCGCGCTGGGCGACCACGCGGACGGTCTCGTCCGTGATGGCCTGTTCGCGGTCGTCGGCGGCCACGACCCGCCCCTCCGCCTTGGACACGATCTTCGAGGTCACGACGACGACGTCGCCGTCGCGCGGCCGGTCCTGCTCGTCCGAGGCGGCCAGGAGGTCTGCGATCAGCCGGCCGAGGTCGTCGCCGGAGGTGATCTCGGGCAGCCCGTCAGGGGCCCAGATGCGCAAGTGTTCCACTGGACCATCCTCACACCGCGGCGGTCCATCTCGGTGCGGTACTGTGCCACGCGTCCACGCGCAGTTTGTCCGGTTCGTGATGGAAGCGGCAGGGCATCGACAGGGGGAAGCATCCGGTGTTGCACGATCCGCTCGCTCCGAGGACGGTTCCCGTACCGGAGCCGGCGCCACTGCGGCCGGGCGAGCCACGCGCCATCGGACCGTTCCGGATCCGGAGCCGGCTCGGCAGCGGCGGCATGGGTGACGTCTACCTCGGGACGGGGCGCCGTGGCCAGCAGGTCGCCATCAAGCTGATCCGTGGTGCCCAGCTCGACGACGACGAGTTCCGCGCACGGTTCCGGCGGGAGGTGCGTGCGGCGGCCAAGGTGCGCAACCGGTTCATCGCGAACCTCGTCGACGCCGACCCCGACGCGGAGATTCCGTGGCTCGCCACCGAGTACGTGCAGGGGCCGACCCTCTCGCAGGCGTTGGCCGCACAGGGACCGCTGTCGCGGGACGCCGTGCTGAACCTGGTGGCCGGTGTCGCCGAGGCGTTGCACGAGATCCATCGCGCCGGGCTGGTGCACCGCGACGTCAAGCCGGCCAACGTGATCCTCGGTCCCGACGGCCCGCGCCTGATCGACCTCGGCGTGGTGGCCTCGCTCGACGCGACCCGGCTGACCCTGACCGGGCAGCCTGTCGGCACCCCGATGTACATGGCGCCGGAACAGGCGACGGGCAGCCGCGCCGCGGCAGCGGCCGACGTCTGGGCGCTGGGGGCGCTGGCCTACTACGCCGCCACAGGCCACCACCTCTTCGAGGGCGACCACCCGGCGGTGGTGCTGTACCGCGTCTCCTCCGCGGAACCGTCCTACGGCGACGCACCGGAATACCTGCGGCCGCTCCTCGACGCCTGTCTCGTCCGGGATCCGGACGGACGGCCGCCCCTCGGGGAGATCCTGCGCTCGCTGGGGGTGCAGGACCCCGCAGGCGCCACCCTCGTGGTCGGCCCGCCGGGCCGGGTGCGAGAGGTCACGCGCACCGCCCGCCGGAAGGTGCGGGGCAGGCCCTTCGTCGTGCTCGGGTCCGTGGCCGCGGGAACCGCGGTGCTGGCCGCCGTGGCGTTCGGCGCCTGGACGGTGCTCACGGAGGACAGCGGGGTACGTGACCAGACCCCGATCCCGCCCTCGGCGCAGGAGCCGTACGACGCCGAGGCCTCGAACGCCCCCGCTGCGCCGAGCGCCGGGCCTGTGACGGACCAGCCCGGACCGGCAGCGGACGGGAGCGAGAGCAGCCCGTGGGCGCAGGGCACGGAACGGCGGCTGGCCGGCGGCTCGTGCTGGCACGTCAGTGTCGACCAGGTGCAGGGGCGGCAGGTCACGCTGACGCTGTCGTGCGACCAGGTCGGCACGAGCACGTACGGACACCCGACGCCGAGCGCGTGGCTCCGGGTCTACGCGGTGGCGCAGGACGGGACCGTCGAGCGCAGCGCGCCGGAGGACGCCGGCCCGCAGGACACGTTCTGGGCCCTCGGCAACCTGCCCGACCGGGCGCCCGTGACCGCCACCGTGACCCTGCCGGACGTCGGGCCGCTGGACACGGTCGCCGTGCAGAACAAGGACAGCACCGGCTGGTACTGGGCGGCCGGTCGCTGACCGACCGTCACCGCACCAGCTTGGGCAGCACCTCTCGGCCGAAGGTCTCGATCCACTCGCGCTGGTTGCGCCCCACGTTGTGCAGGTAGATGCGGTCGAAGCCGAGGTCCACGTACCGCTGGATCGAGGCCCGGTGCTCGTCCGGGTCCGCGGAGATCAGCACCCGGCCCTCGAAGTCCTCGGGCCGCACCATCCGGGCCAGCTGCGCGAAGTCGTGCGGCGAGCGGATGTCCGACCGGGGGAACCGCATGCCGCCCACCGGCCACTCGGTCAGGGCGTTGGTGACCGCCTCGTCGTGGCTGGGCGCCCAGGAGAGGTGCAGCTGCAGCGCCTTCGGCATCCGCCCCGGGTCGCGGCCCGACTCGCGAGCACCGTCGGCGAACCGGGTCAGCAGCGATGACATCCGCTCGAGGGGCGCGGCCTGGGTGATGAGCCCGTCCGCCGTCCGCCCGGCGCGGCGGGCGGTGACGGGACCCGCCGTCGCGACCAGGATCTCGGGTGCCGCCTCGGGCATGGTCCACAGCCGCGTCGACTCCAGCTTGAAGTACGTGCCGGAGTGCTTGACGTCCCGCCCGGCCAGCGACCCGGCGAACAGCTTCCTGATGATCTCGACGGCCTCGAACATGCGGTTGATCCGCTCGGCGGCCTCGGGCCAGTACCCGCCCACCACGTGCTCGTTGAGCGCTTCCCCCGAGCCGACGCCGAGCCAGTGGCGGCCCGGGTTCATCGCCGCGAGCGTCGCCGACGCCTGGGCGACCACGGCGGGGTGCCACCGGAACGTCGGCGCCGTCACCGGGCCGAGGTCGCCCGTCGTGTGCTCCGCCGCCGCCGCGAGCACGTTCCAGACGAAGCCCGCCTGGCCCTGGTGCGGGGTCCATGGCTGGAAGTGGTCGGCGGCCATGATGCCGGAGAAGCCGTGCGTCTCCGCGTGCGCCGCCAGCTCCACCGCCGTCCGGGGCGCGAACTGCTCGAGCATCGCGGCATAGCCGATCGTGACCACGGGACCAGCGTAGACGGCGACGCGGGCCGGTCAGAGCCGGCCGTGCAGGCGGAGCGTGCGCAGAGCCCCGAGGGTGACGATGCCGCGCCAGTCCACGGTCTGGCCCGGCGACCAGTGCAGGAAGTCGAAGTCCCAGCCGCCGTCGTCCAGCTGTTCGTGCTCCAGCCGGTCGAGCTCCGCCGAGATCTGGGCCTCGGTGAACAGGGCCCGGCTGGGCGCCCCCGGCGTCGGGGAGATCGTCAGGGGCGTGAGCCGCTCGTCCTCCTGCCCGCCCTCGACGGCGATCGTGCCGTCGGCCGCGAGGGCGGGTCGCAGCCGTTCGACGGCGGACGCCGCACGGTCAGGCTCCGGCACGGCGTCGAGGAACTGGACGGCGAACGTGACCGTGTAGCCGCCCACCAGGTTCTCGCCGTCGAGCTGCGCCCAGCACCACGTGGTGGCTTCCTCCAGCCAGGGGTGCTCCACGCCGAGCTCCCAGAGGTGCCCGGCGATCGCGAACGTGAGCATGCCGCCGTCGTTCGGCCGCATCCACGGCGCCGCGGGGTAGCGGGCCGCGGTCGGTAGCACGTGCGGCACGCGTCCGTCGGACAGGGTGACACCGGCCAGCCAGTCGGCGGTCCCGGTCGCCAGCGGCAGGACCGCCGGGTCGGCGGTGCCGAGCTCGGCCAGCACCTCGAGCGCCGAGAGGGCACCCGAGACCTGGCTGTCAGGCCCACGCAGGTCGGGTTCCAGGGCGTGGCCCCACCCGCCGTCCTCGTTCCGGTAGGGACGCAGCGCGTCCAGGACACGTCCGCCCGGCGCGCCGTCGAACAGCACCGCGAGGCGGTGCCGCTCCAGCAGGCGGGCGTCGTCGTAGAGGAACCGCTTCGCGGCTTCGAGGTCGATGCTCATGGTCTCGACGTTATGCGGCGGTCAGTGCGGCGTCTTCCAGGAATCGGACGGGTGTGCGGCCGGTCAGCCGGCGCACCTCGTCCGACATGTGGGCCTGGCTCGCGTACCCGGCGAGCAGGGCACGCTCGGCGAGCGGGGTGCGGTCGGCGAGCGGGGCGCGGTCGGCGGTCAGCCCGATCAGCCGGCGCAGGCGGGCCACCCGCCCGAGCATCTTGGGCCCGTAGCCCACGGCCGTGACGGTGCGGCGGTGCAGGTGGCGCTCGCTCACCCCCAGGTCCCGGGCGACGCCGGCGATGCGTGCCCCGGGCACCCCGAGCATCCGCGCGGCTGCCGCGACGAGCTCGTCCCGCTCCGCCCTGCGGTGCAGCACGGTGCGCGCGAGCAGGTTCAGCCGGCCCGCCGGGTCCGCCCCGTCGAGCGCCTCGGCGAGCGCCGGACCGACGTCGGGCCACAGGTCGGCCAGCGGCACGCGCCGGTCGCGCACCTCCGACGCGGGGAGGCCGAGGACGGCGCCCGCCGCCCCGGGCCGGAGCCGGATGCCGCTCGTGCGCGACGCCGCTGCCCCGCGGGGCGCTGACACGACCGGGCCGGTGTCGGCGCCGACCACCACCAGCTCGCCGTCGAGCCGGACCAGGTCCACGCACCCGTCGGGGATGATCCGCTGCTCGTGCCCCGCCGGCACCTCGTGCTCCCACAGGCAGGCCACGACAGGTAGCAGGCCGGTGGGTGGGGCGAACTCACGGTAGGTCACCCGAACAACGCTACGCGGACCCACCGACACCCGCCGGGAGAGGTCCGTCCACGCCGCCCGGCACGCGTCCCGTGCTGCCCGCGGCCCGGGCCGGCTCGCAGGTCAGCCCGTATGTCAGTGTCCGGTGGCAGAGTCGAGGCGTGCCCCACGTCCCGGCTCGTCCGAGCCTCAGAACCGACCTGCCCCGCGACTCGCGCCGCACCTCGTGGCGCCGCCGCGCCCTGCGGGTCGCCGCCGTCGCGGTCCCGGCGGCGCTGCTGGCCGCCGGGGCGTCGTCGTACGCGGCGGTGGTGACCGGACGGATGGCCGCCGACCCCGCCCGGGACACGCTGATCGTGCTCGCGGCGGTGAGCGCGGCCGTCGTCGTGCTGGACGCGGTGACCTGGCTGGTCGTCCAGCGCGCCGTGGCCCGCGCGGAGGCGACGCTCCGCGTCGACCTCGCCGCGGCCGCCCTCGGCCAGCCGCTGCCCGCGCTGGAGGAGCAGGCGGTCGGCGAGCTTCTGGACCGGGTCAACGGCGACCCGGAGCGCCTCACCCGCGCGATCAGCGGTATCGGCATCACGCTGGGGCAGGCAGCGATCAGCCTGGTGGTCGGGTGGGTGGCCGCCGGGCTGGTGTGGTGGCCGGCCTGGGTGGCGTTCCCCCTCGTGGCGACACTCGTGCTGGTCTTCGCCCGCCGCTCGGCACGGCCTCTGCGGGACCTGAGCCGGCGCAGCTCCGAGGCGGCCTCCGACCACATGGCCCAGCTCGAGGAGGCGGTAGCTGCTCGGGACGACCTGCGCACCGCCCACGGGCAGGGGTACGTGCTGCGGCGGTACGCCGAGCTGGCCGCCCGCCAGATCCGGCTCCGCGAGGAGTGGTCGGTCGCGTTCTCCCGGGTGCGGCTGCGTACGGAGCTGCCGCTGGACGCCCTGGTCGGCGCCGTCCTCGTCGGCGGGGTGTGGGCGGTCACGGGTGGGACGCTCGATGTCGCCCGGCTGGTCACGCTGTGGCTGCTCGTCACGGGGTTCGTCGGGCGGGTGGACGTCCTGGGCCGCCTGCTGCCCCGGGTCGAGGAGGCGATCGGCACGTTCCAGCGGGTGCGCGACCTGCTGGCCAGGCCGCAGGAGCCGGTCGGCGGCGCCCCGTTCCCCAGCGGCACCGGGGTGGACGTCGAGCTGCGTGACCTCAGGTTCGCCTACGGCGGCGGGTTCGCCCTCGGCCCGCTCTCCCTGACCGTCCCGGCGGGCACCACGTGTGCGCTGGTGGGCCGCACGGGATCGGGCAAGACCACACTGACCAAGATGCTGTCGCGCGCGGTCGAGCCACCCGCGGGCAGTGTGCTCGTGGGCGGTCAGGACGTCACGAGCCTGGACGTGCACGGGCTGCGCACGCGGGTGGGCGTCGTCGGGCAGCGTACCGAGATCCTGGCCGCGTCCCTGGCCGACAACATCACGCTCTGGGCGCCCGTGCCGGCGGACCGGGTCCGGCAGGCGGTGGACGCGCTCGGCCTGGGCACCTGGGTGGCGTCGCTACCGCAGGGGCTGGACACGCGCCTCGGGTCGGACGGCGTGACCCTGTCGGCCGGGGAGGAGCAGCTGGTCGCCTTCGCACGGCTCCTGGTGCGCGACGTCGACGTGGTCGTGCTCGACGAGGCGACCGCACGGATGGATCCGGCCACGGCGGAGCGGGTCACCCTGGCCACGCGCGCTCTCCTGGCGGGGCGGACGGCGGTGGTCGTCGCTCACCGGCTCCCGACCGCCCGGCACGCCGACACGGTCGCGGTGCTCGACGGCGGCCGCCTCGTCGAGCACGGGCCGTGGGACCGGCTCGCGGCGTCGGACGGGCACTTCTCGCGACTGGTCGCCGCCGCGGGGCTCGAGGAGGCGGAGGCCGACCGGCCGGCGGGAACCGGCTCCGGCGGCTCCGGCGGCTCCGGCCACACCGAGCCCGGCCACACCGAGCCCGGCAGCAGCGAGGCGGGCAGCAGCGAGGCGGGCGGCAGCGAGGCCGGTCGACCCACGCCGGATTCCTCCGCCGTGGCCGCCCGCACGGCCGGTGGCGACGCCGCCTCTGCGGCCGGCCGGGCCGACGGGGCGGCAGCACCCCTACGCCCGTCGATGGTGCGCGCCGTGTGGAGCACCCTGCGTGCCCGGCCCCTCGGCCTGGTGCTCCCGGCGGTCGTGTGGGAACTGGCCGACTACCTCACGTCGACCGGGCTCGTCGTCGGCTGGCTGTGGGCGTCCCTCGTCGTGGACCTCGAGGGCGGCTCCGCGCCCTGGTTGCTGGCGTGCGCCATCCTCGCGGCCGTGGTGGCCAACACCCTGCTGCCGCTCACGGTCCGGCTGTCGAGCGCACGCTGGTGGGCGGACTCTCGCCTGCGGCTACGGCTCGCCGTCCTGCGCGGGCAGACCGCGCAACGGCGCACCGTCCGCGACGCCCCCGGCGAGATCGCCGCGCGGGCGCAGGAGGAGTACCGGCTCACTGGCCACACCCAGGCCTGGCGCGAGCTCGTCACGGCGCCGGTCACGCTCACACTGCTGGTGGTGCTGAGCGACAGTCTGCTGGCCGGCGCGATCGGTCTGGCCATGGCGGCCGTGATGTGCGCGGCGCAGGTGCTCGGCAGCCGCTCCGTCGCCTCCGCCGCGCGGCAGGCGGGCGACGCCGCCGCGGAGCTGGGCCGCCTGCTCGGCTCGGCGCTCGACGCCGTGCGCACCGTCAAGCTCGCTGCCTCGACCAGCGGCGTCCTCGCACAGGTCGCCCGCGTGGACGGACGCCGCGTGCAGGCCTCGCTCCACGAGGAGCGGACCAACTTCCTCGTCGGGCTCGCACCCTCCGTGCTCAGCCGCGTGGCGACCGTCCTCGCGTGGGCGCTGCACCTGAACGGCACATGGTCCCTGGCCACGACGCTCCTGGTCAGCACATCGATCGGCACCTTCAGCTGGATCGGGTACGGGCTGGGTTACCTCGTCACCAGCGGCGCGTCCGCGCGGCGCTGGGTCGAGGTCACGTCGCGGTACGCCGGCACGGAACGCCTCGCCGACGTGCCCGGCGACGTCGACCTGTTCACGGGCGAGGCGCGACCGGCCCGCGTGGCGCGGCCGCCCGGCGAGGCGCAGCCCGCCACCGGCACGGAGGACGGTCTGCGCGAGCTGCGCCTGGACGGCCTCAGCGCCACCCACGACGACGGCACCGTCGGCGTGGCGGGCGTCGACCTCACGGTGCGGCGCGGCGAGCTGGTGCTGGTGGTCGGGCAGGTCGGGTCCGGCAAGTCGTCCCTGCTCGGCGCGCTGTCCGGTCTCGTCGACGCCCGCGGCCGCCTGACCTGGAACGGCACCGAGATCACCGACCCGGAGAAGTTCCTGCGCCCGCCGCGCGTCGCCCACGTCGCCCAGGTACCCCACGTCGTGTCGGGGACGCTCTCGGACAACGTGCGCCTCGACCACGACCGCCCCCTGGCGGGCCCGGTCGCGGCGGCGGGGCTGGATCGCGATGTCGCGGAGGCGGGCGGCACCGACACCCTGGTGGGGCACCGCGGCCTGCGTCTCTCGGGCGGTCAGGTCCAGCGGCTCGGTCTGGCGCGAGCGCTCGCCACGGGCTCCGACCTGCTCCTGGTGGACGACGTGTCCTCGGCCCTCGACGCCGTCACCGAGGCCGAGGTGTGGTCAGGGCTGCGGGCTGCCGGCACCACCGTTGTCGGCACCACCTCGCGCGCGGCCACCCTCGCGGCCGCCGACCGGGTGGTGGTGCTCGACGGCGGGCGCATGGTCGCCGTCGGGGCATGGCGCGACCTGGCGCCGGACTGGTCGCACCTGGCCGGCTGACCGACCGGCTCGCCGCTGGTCAGACGCGCGCCGCCCGGCGTTCCGCCTGCGCGTCCGGGTCGGCGAGGGGTGCGGCCGCCACGAGCCCCCGCGTGTAGGGAGCGACAGGGGCACCCAGCACCTGCGCCGTCGTGCCCGTCTCGACGATGCGTCCCGACCGCATCACGGCCACCCGGTCGGCGACCTGTTCCACGACCGCGAGGTCGTGCGACACGAACAGGCACGCGAACCCGAGCTCCGCCTGCAGGTCACGGAACGTCTCCAGCACGTGCGCCTGCACGGAGACGTCGAGCGCTGACGTCGGCTCGTCGGCCACGAGGACGGCCGGCTCGAGCGCGACGGCCCGGGCGATCGCCACCCGCTGCCGCTGCCCGCCGGACAGCTCGTGCGGGTAGCGCCGGCCGTACTCCGGTCCCAGCCGGACCAGCTCCAGCAGCTCACGCACGCGCGCGTCCCGCGCCGCACGGTCCAGACCCGAGTGCAGGCGCAGCGGCTCGTCGACCGACTGGCCGACGGTCCACCGCGGGTTCAGCGTCGAGGCCGGGTCCTGGAACACGACACCCGTGGCCCGGCGGCGTTCCGCGCGCTCGGCACGTGTCGCCCGCGCCAGGTCGACGCCGTCCACCAGCACCCGGCCCGACGTCGGTCGCAGCAGCCCCGCGACCACCTGGCCGAGGGTCGACTTGCCCGACCCGGACTCCCCCACCAGGCCGAGCACCTCGCCCCGCCCGATCCCGAGCGTGACACCGTCCGCCGCGACCACGGAACGACGACCGCCATAGGTGACGGTGACGTCGTCGAGAAGCACGGCGCCGGCTCCGGAACCACCTCCCGCCGCACCGCCACCCGCCGAGCCGGCCCGGGCCACAAGCCCGGACCCGCCCAGCCGCGGCACCGCGGCCAGCAGCGTCCTCGTGTACTCCTCGCGCGGCGCGGCGAAGAGCTCGCGTACCGGAGCTGCCTCCACCACCCGCCCTGAGCGCATGACGACCACGTCGTCCGCGAGGTCGGCGACCACGCCCATGTCGTGCGTGATCAGCAGGACGGCCGTCCCCCGTTCGTCCCGCAGCCGCCGCAGCAGGTCGAGGATCCCGGCCTGGACCGTCACGTCGAGCGCCGTCGTCGGCTCGTCCGCGATGATCGCGACCGGGTCCTGCGACAGGCCCATGGCGATGAGCGCGCGCTGGAGCTGCCCGCCGGACAGCTCGTGCGGGTAGGCGGCGGCGACCCGTTCCGGATCGCGCAGGCCGACCTCGGCCAGCAGCTCGATCACGCGCTCGTGCGCGGCCCGCCGGGACAGCCGTGCCCGGCCGTGCTGGTGCGCCCGCACGGCTTCGGCGACCTGGTCCCCGACGCTCAGCACGGGGTTCCAGGCGCTCATGGGCTCCTGCGAGACGAGCGCGAGCACCGTGCCCCGCACGTCCCGGAACGTCTCGGCCGTCGCGCCGACCAGCTCGTCGGCCGAGCCGCCGGACCCGGCGCCGCTGCGCCCGCCGCCGGACCCGACCCCGCCGCCCCCGGCGAGACGGATGGACCCGCTGACCTCCGCGGCGTCCGGCAGCAGGCCGAGCACGGCCATCGCGGACACCGTCTTGCCGGAGCCGGACTCCCCCACCAAGGCGGTGATCCGTCCGGGGCGCAGCGCCCAGGACACGTCGGCCACGGCGGCGGCAGGGGCACCGTCGAACACGACGGACAGCCCCTCCACCGCGAGGAGGGGCTGCACGTCGTTCGTCATGGTGCTCACCGTGCGGTGCTCACTGGGCCAGCGAGACCTGCATGTAGTTCGGGTAGGCCGGGAAGTCCGGGATCCGGAAGTTCTCGACCTTCGAACCGTGCAGGAACGAGTTCTTCGTGTAGATCAGCGGGACCACCGGGGCGTCCCCGAGGATGCGCTGGTCGGCCTCGACCCACAGCGCCGCGGCCGCGTCCAGGTCCGTCTGCTCGGTGGCGCGCTCGATCAGGTCGTCCGCCTCCGGGTCGGCGTACCGGGCCAGGTTGTACCCGCCGTCGCCCACCTGCGAGGAGTGGAACAGCGGCTGGATGTTGCCGTTCGCGCTCGGGAAGTCGGGCTGCCACGAGGACAGCGTGAGGTCGTACCCGGAGCCGTCACCCTGGGTGGTCGTCTCGGTCCAGACGTCCTCGGCCTGCGGCACGATCCTGACCTTCAGCCCCGCGCGCTCCAGCCCCTGCTGGATCGCCTGGGCCCGCGCGAGCGTCGGGGCGTCGTCCTCCACCACGAGCCGCAGCTCGCGGCCCGACCAGCCGGCGTCGTCCAGCAGTGCCTCGGCCCGCTCGACGTCGCCCTCGGGAGCCACGTCGTTGACGCCGTTCGAGTACTCCTCGCGCCCCGGGATGCCCGGCGTGACGAGCGTCGTGGCGAACTCGCCGGCGATCTCGCCGCCGGACGCGACACGATAGGCGTTCTTGTCGACGGCCAGACTGATCGCCCTGCGGACGTCGACGTCGTCCAGCCCCTCGGCCTCGGTGTTGATCGCCAGGTACGCCAGCGCCCCGGGGCCCGAGGTGACCAGGCGCTCCTTGGCCGGTCCCTGCTGCACCTGGGCGAGCTGCGCCGGCGGCACGAACGTGGCACCGAACGCCGAGGCGTCGTCACCCGAGTCGGCGATGAGTCGCTGCGCGACGACCGTCTCGTCCTGGCCCAGCTCGAACACGATGGAGTCGGGACCCGCCGTCCGGGCCTCGTCGGTGGCCTGGTCCCACTCCGGGTTGCGCTCCAGTGTCACCGACGTGCCCTCGACCGTCTCTGCCACCCGGTACGGGCCGGTGGCGACCGGCTCGGTCGCGTAGGTCTCGACGTCGCCCTCGCCCTCGGGCACCGCGCCGAACGCCGGCATGGACACGATCCACGGCCAGTCGCCGTAGGCGCTGTCCAGGTGGAACACGATCGTCTTGTCGTCGGGAGTCTCGATCGAGTCGAGTCCCTTGCCCTGGAACGGGCCGTCGTACTCGTCGGCGCCCTCCAGCAGGCCCTTGTGGTAGCTCAGCCCGCCCGACAGCTCCGGGGCGAACGACCGCTCGACCGAGTACTTGACGTCCGCCGACGTGATGGGCGTGCCGTCCTCGAACCGCAGCCCGTCCTTGAGCGTGTAGGTCCAGGTGGCCCCGTCGTCGGACGGCGTGCCGGTGTCCGTGGCGAGGTCGGGGACCACCTCGGTGCTGCCGTCGGCGTCGGTCCTCCATGACGTGAGCCGGCGCTCGACCAGGCCGAGCGTGGTGATCGCCAGGTTCTGGCTGCTGGCCGGGTCCCAGCTGACCGCGGGTGACGACGTCAGGATGTGGAGCGTGCCGCCGGTCTCGACTGACGTGGACTCCGTGGCCGGCTGGGAGTTCGCGTTGCAGGCCGTCAGCGCGAGCAGGGTGGCGACGGCGAGGCCGGCCACCGCGGTGCGGCGGGCGGGCCGCCGTCGGGTGCGTGGTGCGATGTTCATGGGGTCCTTCTCGATGACTGGTAAGGGATGGGGTTCGGGGTCGGGCGTCACCGACGACATCGGCGGGTCATGGGGTTCTCCCTCCGCGCCGCACCCGGGGGTCGAGGGCGCCGTGGACGACGTCGACCGCCAGGTTCGCGACCACGACGAAGGCCGCCGTGAAGACCGTGACGCCCACCAGCAGCGGGACGTCGGTTCCGCCCACCGCTTCCATGAGCAGGGCACCGAGCCCGGGCATCGAGAAGACGCGCTCGGTGATGACCGCGCCGCCGAGCAGCGCGCCGAGGTCCAGCGCGAACAGCGTGACCACGGGGATCGCGGCGTTGCGCAGGGCGTGCCGCGTCACCACCCGGCGCTCCGTGAGCCCCTTGGCACGGGCCGTACGGACGTAGGGCGCGCCGAGCTCCTCCAGCATCTGGGACCGGGTCAGCCGCGTGTAGACCGCCGCGGAGAGCAGGGCGAGCACGGCCCACGGCAGCACCAGGTGCCACGCCCAGTCGACCGGGCTGTCCGCGAACCGCACGTAGCCGGACACGGGAACCATGTCGAGCGTGAAGCCGAACAGGAGGATGCCGAGCAGGCCCACCAGGTAGCTCGGAGCCGAGACGCCGGTGACGGCTGCGGCCATCAAGCCGCGGTCCAGGGCCGTTCCCCGGCGGACCGCCGCCACCGCACCCGCACCGACACCGGCCACGAGCCAGAGCACGGCGGCGCCGACCGCGAGGGACGCCGTCACGCCGAGCCTGCCCACGATCAGCTCCGTGACCGGAGTGCTGCGCGCGAACGAGTAGCCGAGGCACGGGCGCGGGCAGTCGATCGTCGCGCCGGCGGAGCCGTAGCTGCGTCCGGTGAAGACACCGCGGACGAACTCCCACCACTGCTCGACCACCGACCGGTCCAGCCCCATGAACGCGCGGGCGGTCTCCAGGCGCTCGGGCGTGCAGGGCTTGCCGCACGCGAGCTGGGCCGGGTCGGCGGGCAGCAGCACGAACAGCGCGTAGGTGAGAAAGGAGACGGTGAGCAGCACGAACGCGAGCGTCGCGAACCGGGAGGCGAGAAACCTGGCGAACCTCATCGGGCACCCCCTCGCCGCCGACGCCGCCGGTGGCCGCCGCCCCGCGGGTCCAGCGCGTCCCGCAGCCCGTCGCCGAACGCGTTGAACGCGAGGGTCACGCCGAACAGCGCGAGGCCGGGGAACAGCAGGTACACCGGGTCCACCGAGAACCAGGTGACGGCGTCGCCGATCGACCGGCCCCACGACGGCGTGGGCGGGGGCACGCCCACGCCGAGGAACGACAGCGCCGCCTCAGCGCCGATCGCGCCGGGGATGGAGATGGTCGCGAAGACGACGACCGTCGATGCGAGGTTGGGCAGCACCTGACGGAACAGCACGTGCGCGTGCGAGGCGCCGAGCGCCCGGGAGGCGCGCACGAACCCGGACGCGCGCAGTGCCATCGTCTGCCCGCGCACGACCCGGGCGATCGAGGACCAGCCGAACAGCCCGATCACCAGCACCAGCAGCAGGAGGCGCGGGAACCAGGCGGGCGCGACCGCGCCGATCGCGATCATGAAGACCAGAGCGGGGAGCCCGACCAGGACGTCGATCAGGCGGGCCACCACCCAGTCCACCCAGCCGCCGAAGTAGCCGGCGACCAGGCCGAGCACCGTGCCGACGACCATCGAGACCGCGGTCGCGCCGATACCGACCAGGAGCGAGGTGCGTGAGCCCATGACGACGATCGCGAACAGGTCCCGGCCGGTCAGCGGCTCCACGCCGAACCAGTGTTCGCCGCTGACGCCGCCCGCCGGCCCCGCGGGTGCGCCGGTCGGGCCGAGCGCGTCGAGGTCGTAGGTGTACGGGTCCACGCCGAGCGCCCGGGTGATCAGCGGTGCGGCCAGCGCGACGACGGCATAGGCGACGACGACGGCGGCACCGGCCAGGGCGAACCGGTCCCTGGCCAGGCGGCGCCACAGGGGCGCACGGCCGACGGCGAGCGAGGTACCGGGCGGGGTCGGAGCGACCAGCTCGTCGGAGCGGTCGAGCGACATGGGACTCCTAGGAACGGCGGGACATGGCGGAAGGACGATGCGACGAGCACCGACAACACGACATGCGCACGGCTCAGCTCCTGGACTCCGACGGCGGGCCTCGATCGGGCCCGGCAGAACCATAGTCCATACCTCTGGGACTCATAGACCATTTCAGTCAATCTGTGGTCCACGTCTCGTCCGGCCTCGCCGCGCCCCGAGCGCGGGGCCGGCACGAGGACGCGTGCGGCCACCTGTGGAAAACATGCGCTTCGGCTTGCTCGAATCTGGGACACTGGTGCCCATGAGCACTCCTGCCTCCACCGGGCCGACGGACCCGGCCACGACCACACCAGCCCTCGACATCCCGGCCGCCTCGGTAGCCGGCGCCGACGTCGTACGCGCGGTGGTCAAGGAGGTACCGGACAAGGTCAGCACGGACGGCCTCGAGACCAAGTTCGACGAGCGCTGGACCGCCGAGAAGACCTTCGCGTTCGACCGCACCAAGACCCGCGACGAGATCTACTCGATCGACACGCCGCCGCCCACGGCCTCGGGCTCGCTGCACGTGGGCCACGTGTTCAGCTACACGCACACCGACATCGTGGCGCGCTTCAAGCGCATGCGCGGCCTCGAGGTCTTCTACCCCATGGGCTGGGACGACAACGGCCTGCCCACCGAACGCCGCGTCCAGAACTACTACGGCGTGCGCGTCGACCTGTCGCTGCCCTACGACCCGGACTTCACTCCCCCGTTCGAGGGCACCGGCAAGAGCGTCAAGGCCGCGGACCAGGTCCCGGTCAGCCGCCGTAACTTCGTCGAGCTGTGCGAGCGCCTGACGGCCGAGGACGAGAAGCAGTTCGAGGAGCTGTGGCGCCGCCTCGGCATCTCGGTGGACTGGGCACAGACGTACCAGACGATCGGTGACAGCTCGCGCGCCACGGCGCAGCGTGCGTTCGTGCGCAACCTGCAGCGCGGCGAGGCCTATCAGGCCGAGGCGCCGGGCCTGTGGGACGTCACGTTCCAGACCGCCGTCGCCCAGGCCGAGCTGGAGGCCCGGGACTACCCCGGCCACTTCCACAAGGTCGCCTTCCACCAGGCCGGCGGCGAGCCCGTCTTCATCGAGACCACCCGCCCGGAGCTGATCCCTGCCGTCGTCGCGCTCATCGCGCACCCGGACGACGAGCGCTACCAGCACCTGTTCGGCACCACCGTGACGTCGCCGCTGTTCGGTGTCGAGGTCCCGGTGCTCGCCCACCACCTGGCCGAGCCGGACAAGGGCGCGGGTATCGCGATGTGCTGCACCTTCGGTGACCTCACCGACGTGCAGTGGTGGCGCGAGCTGCAGCTGCCGACCCGCTCGATCATCAACCGCGACGGCCGCATCACGCGCGAGGTGCCGGAGTGGCTCGCCGCCGGCCCGGGCGCCGAGCTGTTCGAGGCCGAGGTCGCGGGCAAGACGACCTTCAGTGCCCGCAAGGCGATCGTCGACGCGCTGGTCGCGTCCGGCGACATGCCGACCGAGCCCGTGCCCACGCAGCGCAAGGCCAACTTCTTCGAGAAGGGCGACAAGCCCCTCGAGATCGTGACCTCGCGCCAGTGGTACATCCGCAACGGCGGCCGGGACGACTCGCTGCGTGAGGAGCTGCTGGGCCGCGGCAAGGAGCTCGACTTCCACCCGGACTTCATGCGGGTGCGGTACGAGAACTGGGTGGGCGGCCTCAACGGCGACTGGCTGGTGAGCCGTCAGCGCTTCTTCGGCGTCGCGATCCCGCTGTGGTACCCGGTCGACGCGGACGGCGAGGTCGACTACGACCACCCGATCGTGCCCGCGGAGGAGACCCTGCCGGTCGACCCGACCTCACAGGCGCCCGCCGGCTACACGGAGGACCAGCGCGGCCAGGCCGGCGGGTTCGTCGGCGACGCCGACGTCATGGACACCTGGGCCACGTCCTCCCTGACCCCGCAGATCGTCGGCGGCTGGGAGCGGGACCAGGACCTCTTCGAGCGCGTGTACCCGATGGACCTGCGCCCCCAAGGCCAGGACATCATCCGCACCTGGCTGTTCTCCACCGTGGTGCGCTCGCACCTGGAGAACAAGGTGCTGCCGTGGAAGAACGCGACGATCAGCGGCTGGATCCTGGACCCGGACCGCAAGAAGATGTCCAAGTCCAAGGGCAACGTGGTCACGCCCATGGACCTGCTCGTCGAGCACGGTTCGGACGCGGTGCGGTACTGGGCGGCGTCGGCTCGTCTGGGCACGGACGCGGCGTTCGAGGTGGGGCAGATGAAGATCGGTCGCCGCCTGGCGATCAAGGTCCTCAACGCCTCCAAGTTCGCGCTGTCGTTCGGCGGTGGCGCGGGCAGCGAGATCGCGCTCGACCCGGCGGCCGTGACGGTCTCGCTGGACCAGTCCATGCTGGCGGGCCTGGCGGACGTCGTCGAGCAGGCCACCGCGGCGCTCGAGGCCTACGACCACACGCGCGCGCTCGAGCTGACCGAGACGTTCTTCTGGGCGTTCTGCGACGACTACCTCGAGCTCGTCAAGGACCGCGCCTACGGCGCGGGCGCCGACTCGGCGGACCTCTCCCCCGAGACGACGTCGGCTCGCACCAGCCTGGCGATCGCGCTCGACACCATGCTGCGGCTCCTGGCGCCGTACGTCCCGTTCGCCACGGAAGAGGTCTGGTCGTGGTGGCGCGAGGGCTCGGTGCACCGCGCGGCCTGGCCCGTCGCGGAGCCGCTGCGTGCGGCGGCCGGTGCGGCCGACCCGGCCGACCTCGGGGCGGCCGGGCACGCACTCGCCGCGCTGCGCAAGGTGAAGTCCGAGGCCAAGGCGTCGATGCGCACGCCCATCGTGGCCGCGTCGCTCGCCGTGCCTGCCGCGTCGCTCGCGGCCGTCGAGGCCGCCGTCGAGGACGTCAAGGCTGCCGGCCGCGTCACCGGCGTGCTCGACCTGGTGCAGACCGCCGAGGGTCAGGGTGACCAGGCGGTCCAGGGCGGCATGGTCGTGACGTCGAGCGAGCTGGGCGAGGCCCCGCCCCGCAACAAGCCCTGACCCACCCCCGCCCCTGCCGAGGTAGTCGTCTGGCGAGGTAGTCACTCAGCACACGCTGGGTGACTACCTCGCCAGATGACTACCTCGCCAAACGACTACCTCGCCAGACGACTACCTCGGCAGGTGACTACCTCGGCGGGGTTGGTGGGTCAGTTGAGCATCAGGACCACTGCGTCGCCCGCCTCGGCGGCCGCGCCGTAGAACGCGGCCAGCTCGCCGTAGGCCTGGCCGAGCCGCTCGGCGTCCGTCTCGACGGCGTGCTCGTCCGGGTCGGGGCACACGTCCTCGTCGCACACGTGCGCGGCGCTGGCGAGCGGCGCCAGCGTGTCGAACGACGTGCCCACCAGGAACGCCGCTGCCCGCTCGACGTCCTCCGGCCCCAGGTAGCGCACCGGCGTGATGCCGGCGGCAGGGCCGAGCTCGGCACCGCCCTGCACCGGGTCGACCGGCATCTCACCGTGCACCCGAAGCACGGTGTGCAGCGGGCCCCAGACGGTTCCGATGCTGAAGTACCTGGCCTCCTTTGCCGGAAGATCCATCTGCACCCATTCACCGGCGAGCTCGTCGATGTGCTCCAGCGCCCAGGTGGGATCTGTCCGTGCCTTGTCGAAGTCGTCGGCGGCAAGCCGCGCGTACTCACAATGAATCATCCCCATGGCCCGTGACCGTACCGATAATGCGTTTCCGTGTGTATGGGCAAAACGGACACATTCCGATGCAACATTTTCCCATACACGGTAAATCGGAAATTCCATACGGACGGTTGCCCGTTCTGAGGGCTTTAGTCCACCAGAACTGACCGAGAGTTCACAGCGAATTCACGCGCGAAATCACCCACGGGTCTCAGGGGCGCCGCCGGTCGTCCCCGGACATGCTCGCCAGGGCTTCCGTCGGGGTGCCGTCGTCCCGCCAGCGCAGCGTCGCGGCGACGCCGTCCATGAGCTCGACCGAACCCTCCGGCGCGAACGTCAGACCAGCGTCCTGACCCACCGCGGCGCGCACGAGCGCCACCGACGCGGGCAGCTCCTCCAGCCGCTCGGTGACACCGAGGTCCTCGAGATCGGAGCGGGATCCCGCGATGTGCATGGGGTCCGGTCCGATCCAGAGCTTGCGGCCGTTCATGGGCGAGTTGCCCGTCCCGTACTCCTCGGCCAGGACCAGCTCCTTGACCTGCCCGCGGGCGAGCACGGCCACGACGTCGTCCACCGAGGTCACGGCGTTCGACTCACGCCCGAGCTCCTGGCGCAGCTCCGCCAGCACGCGCTCCCTGCGCCGCTCGCGGTACGAGTCCAGCGCCTCACCGACCCGTTCGGCGAACGCGCCCTCGTGCACGCCTCCGCCGCTGCGCCCGCCGCCGGGCACCTCGACCACCTTCTCCGCCGTGGGCGGGGTCAGCGCCGCGCGAGCGAGCGACACCGCTCGCTTGTCCCCGGTCAGCAGCACCAGCTCGGGCCTCGTCTCGGCCACCCGCCGGTCGATCTCGGCGGCGACCGCGGCCGCGTTGCGCTCCCACGAGTCCTCCGCCCGCGACTCGATACGTGCGCGCTTGACCTCGTTGGAACCGGACTTCTCGATCTCGTCGTGCGGTGCCTGGTAGGTGCTGTGCTCCTTGCCGGCCTGTCCCGCCCGGTGAAAGTCCGCGCCCTGCCGGTCCACGGCCACCTTGAGCAGCTCCACCGACTCGTCGGCGGCCAGCGCCGCCTGCAACAGTGCGGGCACCTGCGCCCACGAGCCCGTCGAGGTGGTCGGCGGGTTGTTCACCACGCGGTCCACCAGCACGCCCGTGTCGTCGGCGATGACGACCCGGCCGTGCGGCCCAGGGACCCTCGTGGGCCGCAGCACCACCTCCTCGAGGGCGGCCAGCACGCCGGCCGGCGCTCCTTGCTGCGCAAGGTCCTTGCGCGCCGCGTTCCAGCGGCCTTCGACGTCGCGTTCGGCGGCCTGCTCGGACGGCGTCGCGTCCAGGTGCAGGGTCGCAAAAGGACCCTGGTGGCCGAGGAGGGGTTTGAGCCAGTCGATCTTCATTCGAACCTCCGCGTCTCCCGCCGAGGTCGACGCGATGCCCTACCGCACGACGTCGCCCCGGCGTTCCCTCCAGGAAACGACGGATCGCGTGCGGGCGCCACCCCCACGCCGGAATTACCTGTGACCTCCACACCAAATACGCGCGACCTGAAGTCGACCGTCGCCCCAAGCAAGGCAAAGTCGCGTCAAGCGGTGGTCACCTTCAAGCGTAGGTGTCCACCTCAGGCAGGTTGTCGCCCTTGTGGAGAGCGGCGATCAGCTCGTGGTGGCGGATCACCTCGCTCACGATGAACTGGCGGAACTGCACCGCGAACTCGGGGTCGAGGCCCGACTCCTCCGCGATCGCCGTGAGCCGGGCGATCTGCTGCTGGTCGCGCGTGGGGTCCGCCGGAGGCATGCCGCCCACGGCCTTGAGCTCCCCGACCCGTCGGGTCATCTTGAACCGCTCGGCGAGCAGGTGCACGAGTGCCGCGTCGATGTTGTCGATGCTCCCGCGGAGCTGGATGATCTCGGACGGCACCGGAGCGCTGGTCGGTTCGTTGTCAGACACGGTAAAAGGCTAACCGCCCGAGGGCACCGGCGACGAAGGGCTCCACCGCCGACTGTTCCGGCCCGCAGCGTAGATCGGCTACAGTCTGCCGAGCAGGCACGCAACTTGGTGAAGACCCGGAACTATGGCTTCACCTCTTCAAGACTTCAACGGAGAGCAGAAGATGACACTCGCCACGTCGCCGGCCTTGGTGGAGGTGCCTGAGGGCACCAGCATCAACACGATCCTTGCGGACCGCGTGGCCCGCTCCGGGGACGAGGCACTCATCGAGCGGCGTGACACCCCTGACGGGCCGTGGACGGCGGTGACGGCCAGCCAGTTCGAGGACGAGGTCCTCGCGGTGGCCCGCGGCCTCGTGGCCCGCGGCATCGAGGCCGGCGACCGCGTGGCGATCATGTCGCGCACCCGGTACGAGTGGACGCTCCTCGACTTCGCCATCTGGGCGGCCGGTGCCGTCGCCGTGCCCGTCTACGAGACCTCGTCGGCCGAGCAGGTCCAGTGGATCCTGTCCGACGCCGACGTCCGCCTCGTCGTCGTCGAGTCCCGGGCCCACGCCGACACCGTCACCAGCGTGCGTCCCAGCCTGCCCCGGCTCGAGAACATCCTGCTGATCGACGAAGCGGCCATCCTCGACCTGCGCAAGGCGGGCACCAACCTCTCCGCGGGCATCGTCACCGAGCGCCGTGAAGCCGTCCGGCGCGACGACCTGGCGACCATCATCTACACGTCGGGCTCCACCGGCAGGCCCAAGGGCGTCGAGCTCACGCACGGCAACTTCGCGCACCTGACGATGAACGCCGCCGTCGGCATCCCGGAGCTGCTGCAGGCCGAGAACGCCCGCACGCTCCTGTTCCTGCCGCTCGCGCACGTGTTCGCGCGCTTCGTCGAGGTCGCGACCATCGCCGGCCACGCGGTGCTGGGCCACGCGCCCGACATCAAGAACCTCGTGGGCGACCTCGGCACGTTCCGGCCGACCTACCTCCTGGCCGTGCCGCGCGTGTTCGAGAAGGTCTACAACAGCGCGGAGCAGAAGGCGTCGTCGGGCCTCAAGGCCAAGATCTTCGGCTGGTCGGCCCGGGTCGCCGAGGAGTACTCGCGGGCCATGGACGTGCCTGACGGCCCCGGCAGGTCGCTCCGGGTGCGGCATGCGATCGCCGACAAGCTCGTCTTCAGCAAGCTCAAGGCCACCATGGGCGGCCAGCTCACGTGGGCGGTCTCGGGCGGGGCACCGCTCGGCGAGCGTCTCGGCCACTTCTTCCGTGGCGCGTGCGTCACCATCCTGGAGGGGTACGGCCTCACGGAGACCACGGCGCCGACGTCGGTCAACCTCCCGGGCCGGACCGTGATCGGCTCGGTGGGCCCGGCGTTCTTCGGCACGGACATCCGCATCGCCGACGACGGTGAGGTGCTGCTGCGCGGACCGCACATCTTCCGCGGCTACCGCAACCAGCCCGAGCTGACCCGGGAGGCCTTCACCGGCGGCTGGTTCCGCACCGGCGACCTCGGGCAGCTCGACGAGGACGGCCACCTGCACATCACGGGGCGCAAGAAGGAGATCATCGTGACCGCGGGCGGCAAGAACGTGGCCCCGGCGGTGCTCGAGGACCGCATGCGCGCCCACCCCATCGTGAGCCAGGTCGTGGCGGTCGGCGACCAGCGTCCGTTCATCGGCGCCATCGTCACGCTCGACGCCGAGATGCTGCCGGGCTGGTGCGCCGCGAACGGCCTGCCCCGGCTGTCGGTGGACGAGGCACGCGTGCACGAGCGGGTCCTCGCCGAGCTCGACAAGGCGGTGGCCCACGCGAACGAGGCGGTCTCGAAGGCCGAGTCGATCCGGAAGATCGTGGTGCTCGACATCGACTTCACCGAGGCGAACGGCTACCTCACGCCGTCGATCAAGGTGAAGCGCTCGAAGGTGATCGAGGACTTCGCCGACGTCGTCGACGCGATGTACGCCCGGGTCCCGGCCCACACCGCCTGAGGCCGAGCTACCCGGGGGCCGCAGGGCCCGAGATGGTCGGTAAAAGGTCAGGTGGTCGGCTCCCCGGGGAGCCGACCACCTGACCTTTTACCGACCACACACAGCCGGCCACGCCGGACCAGCTGGCTACGCGCTCTTCTCCCGCGGCTGGCGGCCGCGGACCGCGCTCTTGCGCGGCACGACCGTCGGGTTCACGTTGTCGAGCACCACGTCGCGCGTGATGACCACCCGCTCGACGTCGTCGCGGCTCGGCACGTCGAACATGACCTGCTGGAGCACCTCCTCGAGGATGGCTCGCAGCCCGCGGGCTCCCGTACCGCGCAGCAGTGCCTGCTCCGCGATGGCGCCGACGGCGGGCTCGTCGAACTCGAGCTCCACGCCGTCGATCTCGAACATGCGCTTGTACTGCTTGACGAGCGCGTTCTTGGGCTCCGTGAGGATCCGGACCAGCGCGTCGCGGTCCAGCGGCGAGACGGACGCGATGACGGGCAGCCGGCCGATGAACTCCGGGATCAGCCCGTACTTCTGGAGGTCCTCCGGCCGCACCTCGGCGAACAGGTCCTCGTCGCCGGCGATGGACTCCATGGGGGCACTGAACCCGATGCCCCGCTTGCGGGACCTGGCGGCCACGATGTCGTCCAGGCCCGCGAACGCGCCGGCCACGATGAACAGGACGTTCGTGGTGTCGATCTGGATGAACTCCTGGTGCGGGTGCTTGCGCCCGCCCTGCGGCGGCACCGAGGCCGTGGTGCCCTCGATGATCTTCAGGAGCGCCTGCTGCACGCCCTCGCCGGACACGTCGCGCGTGATCGACGGGTTCTCGGCCTTGCGGGCCACCTTGTCGACCTCGTCGATGTAGATGATGCCCGTCTCGGCCTTCTTGACGTCGTAGTCGGCGGCCTGGATGAGCTTGAGCAGGATGTTCTCGACGTCCTCACCCACGTAACCGGCCTCGGTGAGGGCGGTCGCGTCGGCGATGGCGAAGGGCACGTTGAGCATCTTCGCGAGCGTCTGCGCCAGATAGGTCTTGCCCGTACCCGTCGGGCCGATGAGCAGGATGTTGGACTTGGCGATCTCCACCGGGTCCTGGTCGTCCGTGCCGATGGACCGGCCGGCCTCGCCCGCCTGGATGCGCTTGTAGTGGTTGTAGACAGCGACGGCCAGGGCGCGCTTGGCGGGGTCCTGGCCGATGATGTACTGCTCGAGGAAGTCGAAGATCTCGCGTGGCTTGGGCAGCTCCGTCAGGCCCAGCTCCGCGGCCTCACCGAGCTCTTCCTCGATGATCTCGTTGCACAGCTCGATGCACTCGTCGCAGATGTACACGCCCGGCCCGGCGATCAGCTTCTTTACCTGCTTCTGCGACTTGCCGCAGAAGTTGCACTTCAGCAGTTCCGCGCCGTCACCGATTCGCACCACTACCTGTCTCCTCGCCTTGTGCACCCTCACGGAGTCCCGCACAGGCCGGTTGACCCAGCAGATCCGCAACGTCGAGCGGTCTTAAGATCCATTCCACACCACAGGTGGCCTGTTGTCAGCCGGGCGGCCCGGCGGGTCGCACGACCGACTTTCACCAGTTCATGACAATTTTGTCATGTTCTACGTAGCGTGTCCCACCATGCCCGACGCCGGGGCTCGTCGTCCACCGGTATTGGTGGCGGCCCCGGCGTCGGGATGATGTTGTGACCGAACGGGCCGGTGAGGTCAGTTGGTCACGACCGCGACGGGCTTGCGCGACTCGAGCACCTCGTCGATCAGGCCGTAGTCCTTGGCCTGCGCGGCGGTGAGGATCTTGTCGCGCTCGATGTCGTCGCGCACCTGCTCCTGCGACTTGCCGGAGTGCGTCGCGAGCGTCAGCTCGAGCCACTCGCGCATGCGGATGAGCTCGTTCGCGTGGATCTCGATGTCCGAGGCCTGCGCGTAGCCGCCACCCTCCATCGCGGGCTGGTGGATCAGCACGCGGGAGTTCGGCAGCGCGAGACGCTTGCCCGGCTGGCCGGCGGCGAGCAGCACCGCGGCGGCCGACGCCGCCTGACCCAGGCACACGGTCTGGATCTGCGGCTTGATGAACTGCATGGTGTCGTACAGCGCCGTCATGGCCGTGAACGAGCCGCCGGGCGAGTTGATGTACATCATCACGTCACGGTCGGGGTCCTGGGTCTCCAGGACCAGCAGCTGCGCCATGACGTCGTCGGCGGACGCGTCGTCGACCTGGACACCCAGGAAGATGATGCGGTCCTCGAACAGCTTGGTGTACGGGTCCTGGCGCTTGAAGCCGTACGGGGTGCGCTCCTCGAACTGGGGAAGCACGTAGCGGGCCGACGGCGTGGCGCCGGCGGTGGCGAAAGGCAGCCCCGCGCCCGAACGGGCGCGTGCGCCGGCAAGGCGCTCTGCGGCTGCGACGAACTGGGCTTCAGGACTCACGATGGTCTCCTCGTCGATCAGGTCTTGATGAGTTTCCGGGCGGTCAGCTGGCCATGCCGCCGCCGCCGGCCAGCGCCGCGGTATCGACGACATGGTCGACGAAGCCGTACTCCAGCGCCTCAGAGGCCGTGAACCAGTTGTCGCGGTCGTTGTCCTTGATGATCTTCTCGATCGGCTGCCCGGTCTGCTCGGACGTCAGCTCGGCGAGCACCTTCTTCATGTGCATGATGAGCTGCGCGCCGATCCGCACGTCGGTGGCGGTACCGCCGACGCCGCCCGACGGCTGGTGCATCAGCACGCGGGCGTGCGGCGTGATGTACCGCTTGCCCTTGGTGCCCGAGGACAGCAGGAACTGCCCCATGGAGGCGGCCATCCCCATCGCGACGGTCGCCACGTCCGGCTTGATGAACTGCATGGTGTCGTAGATCGCCATGCCGGCCGTGATGGAGCCGCCGGGCGAGTTGATGTACAGCCAGATGTCCTTGTCGGGGTCCTCGGCCGCGAGAAGCATCATCTGCGCGCTGATCGCGTTCGCGTTCTCGTCGCGCACCTCCGACCCCAGCCAGATGATGCGTTCCTTCAGCAGCCGGTTGTAGATGGAGTCGTTGAGCCCGAAGCCAGCACCCTCCGTCCGCGCTACCGGCCCAGCATCCATCCGCAGCAGATCGTTCACGTCCATCTCCTCGGTTCTGACTCTCGTCTGTGGACCACGTCCTACGACGTAGTGTCGCTCGACCCTAACGTGCCCCTGCCCGCCGGAACTCCTGATTCGGAGCCGTTTTCGCCTACAGCGCATCGGCGCTGCCCAGAGCGAAGTCGGGAGGAACGCGGACGGCGGTCCGCCCCCTCTGCGCGAGGGCGCGGACCGCCGTCCGGCGTCATGCTTCAGCCCTCTCGGGCCCTGGAGTACGTCAGGCCTTCGCGGGCTCCGGCGACTCCGGTGCGGAGCCCTCGGCGTCCTCGGCGGACTCGGTGGTCGCCTCGGTGTCGGCGGCCTCCTGGGCCTGCGCCATGGCCTCGTTGAGGGCGGCCTGGGCGTCGTCGGCCTCGTCCGAACCGATGAACTCGCTCAGGTCGACGACGTTGCCGTCGGAGTCCTTGACCTCGATCTGGCGCAGCGCGACCGCCAGCGCCTTCGAGCGCGCGACCTCGCCGACCATCGCGGGGATCTGGCCACCCTGCTCGAGGGTCTGGATGAACTCGCTCGGCTCCATGCCGTACTGCTGCGAGGCGCTCACCAGGTACTCGACCAGCTCGCCCTGGCTCACCTGCACCTTGAGCTTCTCGGCGAGGGTGTCGAGCAGGATCTGGTTCTTGATCGCCTTGGTGGCGTCCTCGGTGACCTCCGCGCGGTGCTCGTCGTCCTCCAGGCGGCTCTCGGACTCGAGGTGACGGTGCACCTCGGCCTGGACCACGCCGGTCGGCACGGGGACCTCGACGGTCTCCAGGAGCTTCTCCATGAGGGCGTCACGCGCCGTGACGGCCTGGTTGGAGGTCTTGATGCCGGCGACCTGGGTCCGCAGGTCGTCCTTCAGCTCCTCCAGCGTGTCGAACTCGGAGGCGAGCTGGGCGAAGTCGTCGTCCACCTCGGGGAGGTCACGCTGCTTGACCGAGGTGGCGGTGACGGTCACGTCCGCCTCCTTGCCCTCGTGGTCGCCGCCGGCCAGCGGCGCCTTGAACGTGGTGGTCTCGCCGGCGGACAGGCCGGTGAGGGCCTCGTCCAGGCCCTCGAGCATGTTGCCGGAGCCGATCTGGTACGAGACGCCCGACACGGAGTCGACCTCCTCGTCGCCGATGAGCGCCTTGAGGTCGATGACGATGTAGTCGCCCTCGACGGCCGGGCGGTCCACGCCCACCAGGGTGCCGAAGCGCTCCCGCAGGGCGTCCATGCGCTCCGTGATGTCATCGGAGGTGACCTCGGTCGACTCAACGGTCAGCTCGACGTCGGTCAGCTCGGGCAGCTCGATCTCCGGCCGCACCTCGACCTCGGCCGTGAACTTCAGCTGGCCCTCGCCGGCCTTGGCCGGGACGTCGGTGACGTCGATCTCGGGCTGGGCGAGCGGACGCAGCTCGGTCTCGCCGAGCGCGTCACGGTAGAAACCGGAGAGGCCGTCGTTCACGGCGTGCTCGATCACGGCGCCCCAGCCGACCCGCTGGTCGATGATGCGCGGGGGCACCTTGCCCTTGCGGAAGCCGGGAATGTTCACCTGCTCCGCGATGTGCTCGTAGGCGTGATCGATGCTCGGCTTGAGCTCGTCGTAGTCCACCTCGACGGTCAGCTTGACCTTGGTGGGCTCCAAGGTCTCGACGGCGCTCTTCACTTCGATGGTCTCCAGAATGTCGGGGGTGCGCGCACGCCGGCGTACTGCGTCCCGGGGTGGCGCGGGGATGCTCAACTCACGTTGCGGCTGCTCGCTGACAGCCATGTACGACAGGCGCACGGGCAACCCGTCAATGGTACGCCCCACTGCCACAGGCGCCGAATGCAAGCCCGTGGTGTGCCGCACACACCCAGCCTCCCACGCCCGGCGCCGTCCGCCGTCCGTGTTCGCCCTGGGCGTCAGCCGTCAGCGCCCCATCCCCGCGGTCAGCCCCGCGACGATCTGCCGGGTCGCGACGAGGAACAGGAGCACCAGCGGCAGCGTGGCGATGACCAGGCCGGCGAACAGCGTGGACCACGAGGTCTGGTACTCCCCGAAGAACGTGGTCAGGCCGACGGGCAAGGTGTACAGGTCGCGGTCGCGCACCAGGATCAGCGGGTAGAAGAAGTCGTTCCAGATGGGCACGAACCGGAACACCACGACGGTGGCTATGGCGGGCCGCACCAACGGCAGGAGCACCGACCAGAACGTGCGCAGCGGCCCGGCGCCGTCGATCCGGGCGGCGTCCTCCAGCTCGTCCGGGAGCTGGCGCAGGAACGTGGCCAGCACGAACACCGAGAACGGGATGGACACCGCCGCGTAGACCAGGATCAGGCCGGTCCGGGTCGACGCCAGCCCGATCGTGTCCAGCAGGTAGAAGATCGGCACGATCATGAGGAACACGGGCATCATCAGGCCCGAGACGAAGACCTGCTCGATCACGGCCATGAGCCGTGACCGGGAGCGCGCCAGCGCGTAGGCCGCGAGCAGCGAGACCACCGTCGACAGGACCACCGAGGCCGTGGTGACCAGCACCGAGTTGAGGAAGTAGGTCGAGAACGACGCCTCGACCCAGGCCTCGCGGTACGCGTCGAACGACGGGCTGACCGGCAGCCCGAGGGGTTCGGCCACGAGCTCCTGATCGGTCCGGAACGAGTTCCAGACCATGATCAGCAGCGGCACCAGGGCCACGGCGGCGTAGCCCCAGAGCACGGCGTTCACCGCCACGCGGCGCGCCGTGCCACCGCCCGCGCGCACGCCGGCCCTCGCGCGCCGCACGTCCGCCCCCGCGCGCCTCGCGTGAGCCCCCGCGCGCCTCGCGTGAGCCCCCGCGCGCCTCACGTGAGTCCCCGCTCGACCCGGCGGAACCACCGTGTGAAGACCACGGAGACGCCGACGATCACGACGAACAGTGCGATCGCGACCGCCGACGAGATGCCGATCGCGTTGGAGGCCCCGGAGTTGAACGCCGTGCGGTAGAAGAGCAGCGACATGACGTCGGTGGCGCCCGCCGGGCTGCCGTTCGACCCGCCCAGGGCGTACGGGATCGGGAACGCCTCCATGGAGAAGATGAAGGTCAGCACGCTCACGGTGCCGATCACCGGCATCAGCATGGGCAGGGTGACGTGCCAGAACCGCTGGCGGGAGCTCGCGCCGTCGAGCATCGCGGCCTCTTCCATGGTCGGGTCGAGCGACCCGAGGGCGGCCCCGTAGATCAGCAGCGGGAACCCCACCCACTGCCAGGCCGTGACCAGCACGACCACCCACAGGGCGGTGTCGGGGTCGCCCAGCCAGGGCTGGGCCGCGGACTCCAGTCCGACGGCGCGCAGCAGTGCGTTCACCGGGCCGAACAGCGGCGACAGCAGCAGCGACCACAGGTAGCCCACGACCAGCGGCGAGACCAGGTACGGCATCGTGTACAGCACCTGGAACAGGCGCCGGAGCCGCTCCCGCTTGTGCAGCGCGTACGCGAGCAGCAGGCCCACCGAGTTCTGCACGACCATCGCGCCGGCGAACAGCAGCCCGTTGTGCGCGAACGCGCGCGGCAGCTGGCTGCGGTACGGCTCCGTGGTCAGCAGCGTGACGAAGTTGTCCAGCCCCACGAACGCCTCCTGCGCGGTGCCGCGCCAGGAGAACAGCGAGTAGGTCAGCGCCGTCGCCATCGGGTAGAGCACGAAGACCGCGAACAGCGCGGCCGCGGGCAGCAGGAAGAGCAGCGCGACGGGTGTGGGCAGCGCCGCGGTACGACGGCGGGTCACTCGCCCGGCGTCCACCAGGCCGACAGGCCGTCCTGGATGATCTTCGCCGCACCCTCAGCGGAGGTGTCGCCGAGGAACAGCTTCTGCCCTGCCTCGCCCATCAGGTCGGTGCCGACGGGGTCGCCGTACCGGTAGTCCACGAGGAGCAGGTACGGCGCGGGGTTCTCCTGGTACAGGTCCCACATCTCCTGCTGGAGCGGGTCGGAGAACTCGACGCCGGGGATCGGCGAGAACTGCTTGAGCTCGTCGGCCACCAGCTGCCCGAACTCGGGCGTGGCCAGCCAGTTCAGGAGCGTCTGCGCCTCCTCGGGGTGCTCGGTGGTGGCGGAGAGGCCCCAGCTGCCGTCGGCGTACCCGGCCGAGACGGGGTGGTCGAGGGCGGACCCGGGCGGCGGGGGCACCTGGAACACGCCGAGGTCGAGGTCCGGGTTGGCCTCCTGGAAGAAGGCCTGCTCGTACGAGCCGCCCGCGAACATCGCCGCCTGCTCGGAGGTGAACAGCACCTGCGCGTCCGTGTACGCCACGCCCGTGACGTCGTCGGGCATGTACTTCTGCAGGTCCTTGAGCGTCTGGATCGAGTCGACGTACGTCGGGTCCGTGAAGTCGGTGTCGCCGTCGCGCAGGGCCTGCTGGAAGTCCGCGCCGCCGTACTGGGCGGCCGTCAGGGCGTCGTGCACGGTCGGCACGAACCACCCGTCGCGCGCGCCGACGGCGAGCGGCGTGACGTCGTGCTCCAGGAGCATGTCCGACAGGGCGACGAAGTCGTCCCAGGTCTCGGGCTCCTCGATGCCGTGCTCCTCGAAGATCGCCGTGTTGTAGTAGACCTGGATGGTCTGGGTGGCCAGCGGCACGCCGTAGACGGCGCCGTCCTCACGGCCGCGGGACCCGTCCAGGGTGGCCTCGTCGAAGTCGCCGAGCGCTGGGACGAGGTCCTCCAGCGGCTCCAGGTTGCCGCCCTCGACGAGCGGCTGCAGCAGGCCGTACGACCGTACCTGGGCGACGTCGGGGCCGTCCGAGCCGGTCAGGCCGGTGCGCAGGATCTGGTCGTACTCGGTGTTGAGGTGGGCCTGGAAGGTCACCGTGATGCACGGGTTGGCCTCCTCGAAGACGTCGAAGATCCGCTCGTAGGTCTTCACGTCCTCGGTGCGCCAGGACCAGACGTCGAGGCCGACCGCCTCGCCGTCGCACCCCTCCCCCGCCGCCGCGCCGGGCTCCGGGCTGTCCGACGAGGGCGCACAGGCCGCGAGCGTCAGTGTCGCGAGGGCTGCGGTGACTCCTGCGAGGGTCTTTCGGCGGTTCATGCGCTGGACGCTGCCTCGCCCCGGGCAGGGTGTCAAGCATTTGCACTGAATCGCAATGTCGTGTCCCGCATTGGTATATGGGTGTGATCGGAGGCATATCCGTGCCAGAATTTCCCCCGCTACCGGCTTGCTCGACCATCTCTTCCTCTGCCTTGACGACGACGTCAAACCCTTGGAGATCTGCATGTCGCACCGTGCTCGCGCCCTTCTCGCCGCCACCGCCGTGACCGTCACGCTCGCCGCCTGTTCCTCGGGGGGCGCCGCCGACGGGGGCGGCAGCCTTGTCGGTGAGGGCACCGGCGCCGACTGCACCATCGGGTCCCCGGTCCCGGTGGGTGCGGCGCTCAGCCTCACGGGTGCCGCCGCCAGCTACGGCGAGTCCCAGCAGAAGGGGCTCGAGCTGGCCGCCGAGCAGCTCGCCGCGCAGGGCGGGGTCGAGTACGAGCTGACGGTGGAGGACGACCAGACGGACCCGCGCCAGGGCATCGCCGTCTTCGAGCAGCTCACCGCCGACGGCGGCGCGAGCGTGATCATCGGCCCCACCCTCTCCAACGGCGGGTTCCAGGCGCAGCCGATCGCCCAGGAGGAGGGCGTCCCGGTGCTCGCGATCTCGAACACCGCCGACGGCATCACCGAGCAGGGCGACTACATCTTCCGGGACTCCCTGACCGAGGCCCAGGTGATCCCGCAGACCGTCGCCAAGGTCAAGGAGGCGTACGACGCCGAGAGCGCGGTCGTGATGTACAGCAACGACGACGCCTTCACCGAGGCCGGGTACGAGGTGTTCGCCGAGGCTCTGGACGCCGAGGGCGTCGAGGTCGCCGAGACGCTGGAGTTCTCCACGGCCGACACCGACTTCCGCGCCCTGCTCACCGAGGCCAAGGCCGCCGACGCGGACCTGCTGGTGGTCTCCGCCCTCATCGAGGCGGCGATCCCGCTGGTCACGCAGGCACGGGAGCTCGGCATCGACGTGCCGATCGTGGGTGGCAACGGCTTCAACAACCCCCAGCTCATGGCCGACGCGGGCGACGCCGCCGAGGGGGTCGTCGTGGGCGCCGCCTGGAACTCGGCGTCCGACAACCCGGAGAACACGGCGTTCCTCGCCGACTTCGAGGAGAAGTACGGGACGCCGCCCGACCAGTTCGCGGCCCAGGCCTTCGCGGGACTCATGCTGATCGACACCGCGGTGCGGTCGTCGTGCTCGGGCGAGCGGGACGCGATCAAGGAAGGCCTCGGCACCATCGACGGCGTGCCGTCGGTGCTGGGCGAGCTGACCATCAACGAGTCACGGGACGCCGAGCACGAGGCCGTGGTGCAGATCGTCGAAGACGGCACGTTCGCCGTGCTCGACTGAGCGCACCGCGATGCAACAGCTGCTCAACGGGCTCTTCATCGGCTCGATCTACGCGCTCTTCGCCGTCGGGTTCGCGCTCGTGTTCGGCATCCTCGACCGCCTCAACCTGGCTCACCCCGCGGTGTTCGCCGCCTCGGCGTTCATCGGTATCGAGCTCGTCACCGTGGGCGGGCTGCCGTTCTGGGCCGCCCTGCCCGCCGTGGCCGTGGTGGGCGCGCTCCTGGGGCTGATCGTCGAGCGGGTGGCGTTCCGGCCGCTCAAGGGCCGGGCCGACGCCCACTTCGCCGGCCTCATCTCGTCGATCGCGGTGGCCGGCATGCTGATCGCGCTGCTGCAGTGGCGGTACGGGGCAGAGACCCGCCGCTTCCCCGCCGACGCGTTCCCCGCCACGCGGTTCGACGTGCTCGGTGCCCAGGTCACGCTGCTGCAGGTGGTCATCGTCGCCATCTGCCTCACCCTCGTGGTGGGGCTGACGTGGCTGGTCGCCCGCAGCCGGCTCGGCAGGGGCATGCGCGCCGTCGCCGAGAACCCGACGGCGGCCCGCGTGCTCGGCGTGAACGTGGACCGGGTCACCGCGACGACGTTCGCGATCTCGGCGGCGCTGGGCGCCGTCGCGGGCGCGCTGTTCGCGATGAACGTGAACTCGGCCCAGCTCGGCATGGGCTCCGCGATCGAGCTCAAGGGGCTCGCGGTCATCGTGGTGGGCGGCATGGGCTCGCTGCCCGGCGCGCTCGTCGGCGGGATCCTGCTCGGGGTGGCCGAGGTGTTCGCCGTGCAGTACCTGGGCTCGGCGTGGCGCGACCTGATCGCCTTCGCGCTGCTGTTCGGGATCCTGCTGCTGCGGCCGCAAGGGCTGTTCGGCGGACGACGGGTGCGGCAGGTCTGATGCTCACCGAGTCGACGGTCACCTTCATCGCGCTCGGCGCGATCTTCGCCTTCTCCTTCTACGCGGTGCTGAACGCCGGCCAGCTCAGCCTCGGCCAGGCGGGCTTCGCGTCGGTCGCCGCGTACGCGTCCGCGCTCCTCGCACCGGACCCCGACGTCGTCGGCGACGTCGCCGCCCTCCTGGTCGCGCTGTCGATCGGCATGGCCGCGGGCACGGTGTCCGCCGTCGTGCTGGGGCTGCCGACCATGCACCTGCGCGGCGTGTTCCTCGCCATCGCCACCCTCGGGTTCGCCGAGGCGGTGCGCATCTTTCTGCTCAACGCCGAGTGGACGGGCGGCGCGCAAGGGCTGTCCGTGCCCAAGATCGTCACGCCGGCCATCGCCTGGGTCGTGCTCGCCGTGGTCGCCTACTGGTTCTGGCGGTCCGGACCCACCCGGTACGGCCGGGCACTCGAGGCCATCCGCGAGGACGAGCTCGCGGCGGGCGCCATGGGCATCGACGTCGGCAGGCACCGCCTCGGGGCGTTCGCGACGGCCGGCGCCGTGGCCGGGCTCTACGGCGTGCTCTGGGCGTACACCGTGCGCCTGGTCGCGCCGGCCGACTTCGGGTTCACCGCCGCCATCGACGGGCTGGTCACCGCCATGGTGGGCGGTACGACGATGTTCGCCGGCCCCGTGGTGGGCAGTGCGTTCCTCACCGTCATCCCGGAGATCCAGCGGGCGCTGGGCGTCGAGGCCGGCTGGATCCGGCCGTTCGTCGCCGGCCTGCTGCTGCTCGTCGTCATCCTCTTCCTGCCCGGCGGGCTCGCCGGGCGCATCCCGCGCCGCGTCCGGGTGCCCGACCTCGACACGCACGAGGCCGACGGCGGGGACCTGCGAACCCGCGAGCACGCCCCGCGCGGCGACGTCGTGGCCCGGCTGACCGGGCTGAGCAAGGACTACGGCGGCGTGCACGCGGTGCGCGGCGTCGACCTCGAGGTCCGCAGCGGCGAGCTGCTCGGGCTGATCGGCCCCAACGGCGCGGGCAAGACCACCCTCGTGAACATGCTCAGCGGCCTCGTCCCGCCGTCGGCGGGCGAGGCGAGCGTGCTGGGCGTGACCGCCGGACGCACCCCCGTGCACCGCGTGGCCGCCGCCGGCGTGAGCCGCACGTTCCAGCACTCCAAGCTCTTCGACCGGCTCTCCGCGCTGGAGAACGTGCTGGTCGGCGGGCACCTCGTGACGCGGCCGACGCTCGTGCGCCGGCTGCTCTGGCTGCCGTCCGCACGACGCGACGAGCGGGCTGCGCTCGTCCACGCCGCCCGGTGCCTGCGCCGGGTCGGCATGCTGGACGCCGCCACCACCCGCGCCGGCGCCCTCTCGTACGGCGACCAGCGGCGGCTCGAGATCGCGCGGGCGCTCGCCGCCGACCCGAGCCTGCTCATCCTGGACGAGCCGGCGGCGGGCATGAACCAGGTCGAGGCCGGCGAGCTCGCCCACCTCATCCGCTCACTGGCCGACGACGGCCTGGCGGTGCTGCTCATCGAGCACAACGTCGGCCTGGTGCGACAGGTCTGCGACCGCGTGGTGGTGCTCGACTTCGGCGAGATCATCGCGACCGGCGCACCGGCGCAGGTGGCGGCCGACCCGCGGGTCGTCGAGGCGTATCTCGGGACGGAGGCCTGACATGACCGAACCCGTGCTCGAGGTCGAGCACCTCTCCGTGCGGTACGGCCGCGTCGAGGCGGTGCGCGACGTGTCGTTCACCGTGCCGGAGGGGGCGCTGGTCACGCTCGTCGGGGCGAACGGCGCCGGCAAGTCGACGATCATCAACGCGGTGTCCGGCATCGTGCGCCCGCACGGTGGCCGGGTCCGGTTCCGCGGGTCCGACATCACCCGGGCGCCCGCCCACCGGCTCGTGGCGCGCGGGCTGGTCCAGGTGCCCGAGGGCCGGCAGGTGCTCGCCTCGCTGACCGTGGCCGAGAACCTGGCGATGGGTGGGTGGCACCGTGGCCGCGCCGCCGCGGCGACCATCGACGAGATGTACCAGCGGTTCGGGGTCCTGGCGGAACGGCGCGACCTGCCCGCGGGCACGCTCTCCGGCGGGGAGCAGCAGATGCTCGCCATCGCCCGGGCGCTGGTCGCCGAGCCCGTGCTGCTGCTCCTCGACGAGCCCTCCATGGGCCTGGCCCCTCTCGTCGTCAACGAGGTGTTCGACGTCGTCGCACAGATCCGGGCGGCCGGCACCACCGTGGTGCTCGTGGAGCAGAACGCCCGCCGTGCGCTGCGCACCGCCGACCACGGCTACGTGCTGCGCACGGGTGAGGTGGTCCGGTCGGGTCCCGCGGCGGAGCTCCTGGCCGACGACGACGTGGTGCGGGCCTACCTCGGCACGGGCTGACCGGGGCGGGCTGACCGGGGCCGGCTGACCGGGGCGGGCCTCAGCGTGCCGCGGTCAGGCGCCGTGCGATCCGCCGGGCGTCGGCCGCCATCTCCAGGAACATGCCGCTGATCGGGTTGGTGAAGCCCGTGAAGTACAGGCGTGGCGCGGCCGGGCGGCCGTTCGTGGCGATCGGCCTGCCGCGGTCGCCGAGCACGCCCAGGTGGCCGACCATCGGTTCCAGCGCACGGCGGTACCCGGTGGCGGCGAGGACGACGTCGGGGGTGAGCCGGGCGCCGTCGGACAGGACCACCTCAGCGCCGTCGAACCGCTCGATGGCCGCGACCACCCGGATCGCCCCGGACCGGACGGCCGCGACCAGGCCGATGTCCTGGACGGGGATGGCGCCCTGGGCGACGCGCGTGGCCAGGCCGACCTCGGGGATCGGCAGCCCGAGGTGGGCCAGGTCAGGGAAGTTCGCCCTGCGGACCGGGACGCCGAGGGCGTCGACCAGGGCCGTGGGCAGGTGCCGCACCAGCAGGCCGGTGTACTGCGCGGCCCACGGTCCCTGGTTGCGCGGCACGATGTGCGGCGGCGTCCGGACCGCGAGGTGGACGCTCGCGGCGCCGTTCTCTGCGAGGTCCTGCGCGATCTCCGCGCCCGTGTTGCCCACGCCGACGACCAGCACGTCCTGGCCCGCGTACGGGGCCGGGTTGCGATACCGGCCGGCGTGCAGGATCTGCCCCGTGAATCCGTCCGCGCCGGGCCAGTCCGGCACGTGGGGCGTGTGGTTGTACCCGGTCGCGACGACGACGGCGTCCGCGGTGCGCGGCGCGCCGGGAGCGCCGTCCTCCGTGGTCGTGACCGTCCAGGTGCCGTTCGCCCGGTCGAGGCGCGTGACCTCGACGCCGTGCTCGATCCGCAGCCGGTGGTGGGCGGCGTACGCCTCGAGGTAGCTGACGACGTCGGCCCGGGCGACCCAGCGACCGAACTCGCGCGGGATCGGCAGGCCGGGCAGCTTCGACAGGCCCCGCGTGGTGTGCAGGTGCAGGCGGTCGTAGTGGTGCCGCCACGCGTTGCCGACGTGCTCCGACTTCTCCAGGACGGTGACGTCCGCGCCCCTGACCTGGAGGGCGGCCGCCGCGGCCAGGCCGGCCGGTCCTGCGCCGATCACGTACACGGTGGGAGACATGGAGGGAGCGTAGCGGCCGGGCAGGTCAGTGCGGCGACGGGCCGTTCTCCGAGCACCCCGCCCGTCAGGATCCGGGCGATGTGCACCGTGGTACGCCCGGCGCCGAGCACCTGCGGCAAGAAGCCCGTGCCGACGCCGTCCCTGCCGAAAGTGAATCAGACGGGACCCGGGTGAACGAGAATCAGGCCTCCGGAACCCACCTGTCCGGTCCACCTGGCCTTCCGGCCACACCCCGCCTGCCGACCGATCACACGCCGTAGCCCGGACCCGCGCAGGCGCATGGCCGGACGGTGCCGAGCCGCACCTTCTGCGTCTCGTGTGCCATGCACGGGGCCGAGCCGCACGTTACGAGTCGCCGACGCCGCCGAACCGCACGTTACGAGTCGCCGACGCCGCCGAACCGCACGTTACGAGTCGCCGACGCCGCCGAACCGCAAGGAACACGTGCACCGGACCGGGTAAGGACTCATAACCTTCGGCTGGGCACCCACGAGGACACACAGGTCGCGGTTCGGCGGCCCACGGAGGCCCCCACCACGCACAGGTTGCGGTTCGGCACGCGAACCGCAACCCACGCGAACCGCAACCCCGGAGCACGGCCAGGCAACCTCCCCAGACATCACACCGAACTCGTCACACCCAGAACTCGTCCCCAGAACTCGTCGCGCCTAAAACGCATCGGGCGTCCGGATCCGGTCCCGGATCCACGCCCCGGCCTCCTTCAGCCGGTCGGTCCCGAACGAGCCCCCGGAGCAGGTCCCCTCCGTGAAGACCGCCCCTGACCGGTGGTCGTCGGAGAAGTTCCAGTTCACCCAGCTGATCTTCTTGGACTCCGCCAGGTCGAGGTACCGCTGGGTCATCGCGAAGTCGTTGGCGCCCTCACCTGCACTGTTCTGCGACCCGAACTCCGTGATGAACATGGGAATCTGGTCCGCGGCCCGGGACAGCGTGTCCAGGTACTCCTGGTCGTGCGTCGCGGCGTAGAAGTGGAAGGTGTACATCACGTTCGTCGCGTCGACCGGGTCGTTCACCACCTCCGACTCGTCCGAGCCCTCCGACTCGCCGAGCGAGGACCACGCGCGGGTACCCAGCAGCACGACGGCGTCGGGGTCCTGTGCGCGGATCACCGGGACGATCTGCTCGTGGTAGCTCTTGATGGTCTGCCACGAGACCCCGTTGGGCTCGTTCGCGACCTCGTAGATGATGTTGTTCTTGCCGTCGTTCCGCTCGGCGATCGCCGTGAAGAAGGTCTTGGCGCGCTCCAGGTTGAAGTTCGGGTCGCCCGGGTCGAGCATGTGCCAGTCGACGATCGCGTACATGCCGCGTGCCGAGAGCATGTCGATGTAGTCGTTCACCAGGGCGGTGAACCGCGCCGGGTCGGTCTCGTAGCCGCCCTCCTGCACGTAGGTGGAGATGCGCATGACGTCCGCGTTCCAGTCGTACGCGAGGGTGTCGAGCGAGGCGTCGGTGACGCACTGGGAGTACCACTGGGTGCCGTGCGTGCTCATCCCGCGCAGCTGGATCTGGCTGCCGTGCTCGTTGCACAGGTTGACGCCGCAGACGCTGAGCTGACCGTTGGCCGCGACGGGGGTGCCCGCCTCCGGCTCGGGGTCGGGCGTGGGGTCGGGGTCCGGCCCGCCGTCGCACGTCCCGTCGTGCGTCCAGAGCGTGGGCGTCGACGCGGGGTCCCACCCGGCGCCCGGGTGCGCGGTGTGCGCCATGGTCGCGGTGTAACCGCTCCCCTCGTAGGTCACCTGGTCGCCCGCCTGGTAGCTCGTGCCTTCGGCCCAGGCGGGTGCCGAGCACACGGCGGCGACGGCCGTGGCGGGCAGGATCGGGACGAGGGCGGTGCCCAACGCCAGCATCGCGGCCGTGACGAGGGCGACGACGATCGGTGCACGACGCAGGACCATGGTGGACCACCTCAGTTCGCTCAAGGAGCCGTGGCAGGTCGTGGCGGCATCGCCCCCCTGCTTGGTCGCATGGACGCTAGCAAGGTGCGTGACGGGGCCGCATCGGGGATTCCCACACCGCACCGAGGGCGGTGACGCCGGATGACATAGTGTCGGCCCGTCCGCTCCGGACCTCCGGATCCGGTTACCGCACTCGAGGTGGGCCCATGACTGTTCCTCTCACCCTGCGCACGCCTTCCGGCGGCGCCGACCAGCCGCCCGCGCCGGACCGCCCGGTCCTGGAAGCGGCCCTCGACCGGCTGGAGGACGCCGGCGGCAGCGTGCCCGACCGTGCGGACGCCGAGGTGCTGCTGCACGCCCGCGGCGCGGACCTGGACCGGCTCCTCGCGGTTGCCGGCGCGATGCGCGACGCCGGTCTGGCGGACGCCGGGCGGCCAGGGGTCATCACGTACTCCCGCAAGGTGTTCGTCCCGCTGACGCACCTGTGCCAGGACCGCTGCCACTACTGCATCTTCGTCCAGTCCCCCGGGAGCCTCGCCCGCGCGGGCATCTCGCCGTACATGGAGACCGAAGCCGTCCTGGAGGTCGCTCGCCAGGGCGCGGAGCTGGGCTGCAAGGAGGCGCTGCTCACGCTCGGCGACCGGCCGGAGAACCGCTGGCCCGTGGCCCGGCAGTGGCTCGACGACCACGGTTATGCCTCGACCCTCGACTACGTGGGCCACATGGCCCGCCTGATCCTCGACGAGACCGGGCTGCTCCCCCACCTCAACCCCGGCGTCATGTCCTGGGCGGAGCTGCAGCGGCTCAAGCCGGTCGGCCCCTCGATGGGCATGATGCTGGAGACCACGTCCTCCCGGCTGTGGACGGAGAAGGGGCAGGCGCACTACGGCTCCCCCGACAAGGACCCGGCCCTGCGGCTACGGGTCATCGAGGATGCCGGCCGCTCCCGCATCCCGTTCACCACCGGCATCCTGCTCGGCATCGGCGAGACCTACGCCGAGCGCGTGGACTCGGTACTGGCCCTGCGCGACGCGCACGCCCGGCACGGCCACGTGCAGGAGGTGATCGTGCAGAACTTCCGGGCCAAGCCGTCCACAGCCATGCGGGGCACGGCGGACCTGGAGACCCAGGAGTACGCCGCCGCCGTCGCCGTCACGAAGGTGCTGCTCGGCCCGGGGATGCGCGTGCAGGCGCCGCCCAACCTGACCGACGCGGCCGAGCTCCAGCTCCTGGTGCGTGCCGGCATCGACGACTGGGGCGGCGTCAGCCCGCTCACCCCCGACCACGTGAACCCCGAGCGACCCTGGCCGCAGATCGAGGAGCTGGCGCGCCTGACCGCCGAGGGCGGGTACGCGCTGCGTGAGCGCCTCACCGCGCACCCGCACTACCTGCGCGAGGCCCGGGACGGCGCGGACTGGCTGGACGACCGCCTGCTGAGCCGGGTCCTGCCCCTGGCGGACGCCGACGGCCTGGCCCTCGTCCCAGCTCCGTTGAGTGCTGGATCTTCGCCCGTCTCGAGCCCAGAAACGGGCGAACATCCAGCACTCAACGATGTGGGCGGGGTGGGTCGGGTGGGTCGGGTGGGTCGGCTGGGGCGGGTGATCGAGAGGGTCCAGAGCGATCCCGCCGGGGTCGACGACGACGGGTGGGTGGAGCTGCTCGGCGCCGACGGTGCCGACCTCGACGAGCTCACGGCCCTCGCCGACCAGGTGCGCCGCGAACGGGTCGGCGACGCCGTCACCTACGCGGTGAACCGCAACATCGACGCCTCGCTGGGCCTCCCGCCGGAGCGGGTCGCCGAGCTGGCCGCCGAGGCCGTCGCGCTGGGCGCCACCGAGGTGTGCGCGCAGGGCGCGCCGCCCGCCGCGTCCGGGGCCGAGGGCTACCTCGACCTGGCGCGGGCGATCAAGCGGGGCGGGCCCGGCCTGCACCTGCACGCCTTCCGGCCGGCCGAGCTCGCCGACGGCGCCGCCCGCGCCGGCCTGTCCCTGGCCGACTGGTTGACGGCGCTGCGCGAGGCGGGTGTCGACACGGTGCCGGGCACGGGCGCCCGCATCCTGGACGACCAGGTCAGAGCACTGCTGACAGGCGGAACGGACATCCCGGCCGAACGCTGGGTCGAGCTCGTCACCGCCGCCCACAGAGCCGGCCTGCGGTCCACCGCGACGATCGTGTACGGGCACGTGGAGTCCGCGCGCGACCAGGTGCGGCACCTGCGCACCCTGGCACAGGTCCAGGACGCGACCGGCGGGTTCACCGAGCTCATCCCCATGCCGTGGCTGCCCACGGAGTCGCCGGTCCCCGTCCCCGGTGCCCGCGTCGCCACCCTGCGCGAGAGCCGTGCCCTGCATGCCGTGGCACGCCTAATGCTCGCCGGGCGGATCGACCACGTGCAGGCGGCATGGACCAAGCTCGGCATGCGCGGCGCGCAGCTCGTGCTCGCCGGTGGCGCCGACGACCTGGGCGGCGTGCTGCTCGACGGCGAGCTCGACCCCGGCGCCGGACCCGAGCAGGGCCGGGAGCTGACCGTCGCCGACGTGACCAGGCTCGCCGCCGAGCTGGGCCGGCCGGTGCGCCAGCGCACGACCACGTACGAGCGGGTGGGGTGACGGGTACGCACCGGGTGACGGGCGCGGCGACGGACACGGACGTCGCCGTCGTGGGCGCGGGGCTCGCCGGCGTCGGCCTCGGGGTGCGGCTCCGGCGCGCCGGCCGCACCGGGTTCACGCTCCTGGAGCGCGCCGACGACGTCGGCGGCACCTGGCGCGACAACGTGTATCCCGGGGTCGCGTGCGACATCCCGAGCGCTCTGTACTCCTACTCCTTCCTGCCCCAGCCTGCGTGGTCGCGCGTGTTCGCACCGGGCGCGGAGATCCACCAGTACGTGCGGGACGTCGCGCGCACGGAGGGACTTGCCCCGCACCTGCGCCTGGGCACCACGCTCACGGGCGCGCGCTGGCGCGACGACGAGGCGGCGTGGCACCTCACGACGTCTCGCGGCCCGCTGACCGCCCGGACGCTGGTCACGGCGGTCGGCCGGCTCGGGGAGCCGCGGGTCCCCGCCCTGCCGGGGCTCGGCACGTTCCCGGGACGCGTGTTCCACTCCGCCCGGTGGGACCGGGCCCTGCCCGCCGGGCTGCGGGTCGGTGTGATCGGTACGGGCGCCAGCGCCGTCCAGCTCGTGCCCGAGCTGGCGCGCACGGCCGCGTCCGTCGTCGTGCTGCAGCGCACGCCGCCCTGGGTGCTGCCGCGCGAGGACCGGGCGTACGCTCCCGGGGAGCCCCGGCCGGACCGGGCCGCGCTCGCGGACGAGGCGGACCGGCTGTTCGCCGCACGCCTGGCCGGCAGCGCGGCGGAGGCGGAGCTGCGGGAGCGGGCGCTGGCGCACCTGCGGGCCCAGGTGCCCGACCCGGCGCTGCGCGCGGTGCTCACGCCGGACTACGCGGTGGGCTGCAAGCGCGCGCTGTTCAGCGACGACTGGTACCCCACCCTGCAGCGGCCGCACGTCACGCTGGAGCCGAGCGGGCCGGTCTCGGTCGAGGGCTCGGTGCTCGTGGCGGCGTCCGGCGTCCGGTACGAGGTGGACGTGCTGGTGCTGGCCACGGGGTTCGAGACGACGCGGCCACCGTTCGCGCACCTGGTGACGGGGCGCGACGGCCGGACACTGGCCGAGCACTGGTCCGACGGCATGACCAGCCACGCCTCGACGGTGGTGCACGGGTTCCCGAACCTGTTCGTGCTGGACGGCCCGAACGCGGGGCTCGGGCACCACTCGGCGATCGAGGTGATCGAGGCACAGATCGACTACGTGCTCGGCGCGCTCGACCACCTGGACCGTACCGGCGGGCCGTTGGAGGTGTCCGCGGCGGCGGAGGCCGCGTACACGCGAGAGATCGACCGGCGGGCCGCCGGCACGGTGTGGCTGCGCGGCGGGTGCCGCAGCTGGTACCTGGACGAGCGTTCGGGGCGGCTCACGCTGCTGTGGCCGGGCCGGGCCGCGGAGTACCGCGAGCTGTTCGGCAGCTTCGACCCGGCCCCGTTCGCCGGCTGCGAGGCAGATTCGGGTGGTCGGCAAAAGGTCAGGTGATCGGCAACCCGGGTTGCCGATCACCTGACCTTTTGCCGACCACGCGCACCAAGCCCGTGAGTGCCCTCAGCGCGGCGCCAGACCGTTCTGGTAGGCCCACACCACCGTCTGCAGCCGGTCGCGCGTACCCACCTTGGCCATCGCGCGGCCGAGGTGGGACTTCACGGTGCTCGTCTCGACGACGAGCTCCTTCGCGATCTCCGCGTTCGACAGCCCGCGGGCGAGCTGTCGCACGATCTCGGCCTCGCGCGCCGTGAGCTGAGCCGCGGCGTCGACGGCCGGGGCCGGCGGCGCCTTGCGGCGGGCGAACTCTGTGATCACCCGGTGCGTCACCGCCTGGTCGATGAGGCCGTGCCCGTCGGCGAGTCGCCGCACGGCGTCGATCAGCTCCTCGGGCTCACAGTCCTTGAGGATGAACCCGCCGGCCCCGGCCTCCAGCGCGCCGAACACGTACTCGTCGAGGTCGAACGTGGTCACGACCAGCACGGCGGGCGTCGAGCCCTGCGCGCCCGGACCACCCGGACCACCCGGACCACCCGGACCGCCCGGACCGCCCGGACCGCCCGGACCGCCCGCCACGATCTCACGCGTCGCGGCCAGCCCGTCGCCACCCGGCATGCGCACGTCCATGCAGACGACGTCGGGGCCGTGCCGGCGGGCGAGCTCGACCGCGGCCGGACCGTTCGACGCCTCCGCGACCACCTCGATGTCGTCGGCCTGCTCCAGGAGGAACCGGAAGCCCGCCCGGACCACCGCCTGGTCGTCGACGAGCATGACCCTGATCATCCCTGTCCCCCTTCGGTGAGCGCTGACGTGCCCGCGGAACCCTGCGACACCGTACTCGCGGGTTCGTGGTGGAGCGGCATGGTCAGCAGGACCCGCCATCCGCCGGACGGCGTGGCACCGGTGGCGAGGGTCGCGCCGACCAGGTGCGCCCGCTCCCCCATGCCGACCAGCCCCATGCCCCGCCGCGCCGAGTTGGTCGAGGTGCCGCCGGCGACGGGCTCGTTGACCACGTCCAGCGAGACCGCTCGGTCCGCGAAACGCACGGCGATCCGCACCGCGGCGCCGGGGGCGTGCTGGCGGGCGTTGGAGAGCGACTCCTGGGCCACCCGGTAGAACGCGGCGTCCGCGATCGGCGCGAGGTCGCGCGGCGTGCCCTCACGGACCAGCTCGACGGTGGTGCCGAGGGCCTGCGCCGTCCGGACCAGCCCGTCGAGCGCGCCGAGGCCCGGCGGCGGGGCGTCGTGCGCGTCCTCGTTCCCCACCGAGCCCTGTGGCTCCCTGAGCACGCCGACGATCAGGCGGAGGCTGTCGAGCGTCTCCTTGCCCTGGCCCCGGATCCACGCGGTGCCCTTCTTGGCGGCGACCGGGTCGCTGTCGATCTGCCGCTCGACGGCCGCCGCCTGCACGACCAGGCCGGACAGGTGGTGCGCCGCGACGTCGTGCAGCTCCCTGGCCATCCGGGACCGTTCCGCGACGATGGCGGCCTCCGTGGTCGCCTCCTGCGCCCGGATCAGCTCGACCGCCCGGAGCCGGACCAGCTCGACGTAGCGACGGCGCGTCGCCACCGCGCCGCCGACCAGCGCACCGGACAGGTAGACAAGCGCGCCCTCCATCAGGTGGTACCCGGCCGCGACCAGCACGTCGTCGCCGGCGACCAGGCTGCGCACGACAGCGGCCAGCACGCCGACCGGGACCGCCGCGCCCGTGACCAGCAGGGCGCGGCGGGGCGGCATCAGCGTGCCGATGGTGAAGGCGATGATGAACTGGGGTATGCCGCCGATCGACAGGTTGGGCGGCGTCCCGGCGATGACGACCACCTGGCAGGCCACGACCAGTCCGAGACAGAGGAGCGGCCGCACCCTGCGCAGGGCGAGCACCATCGCCTGGAGGCACGAGCCGCTGACCAGCGCGGCAGTCTGCGCGACTCCCGTGGACATGTCCATGACGGGGAGCACCTCGAGGAACAGCACGGCTACCAGGCCGGCCGTCACGAGGGTCACGACGCCCGCGAAGACCACGTCCTGCGCCAGCGGGGTGGTCACGCCCAGCCGGGCGAGCAGCGTGTCGAGCCGGCTCGTGCGTGGCGCGATGGGCAGGTCGTGCGGCACCGTGGGGCCGTCCGTCGTGGGCATCGTCAGTACGATACCGACGGCGCGAGCAGACGGAACTCGAAGGAGAACCAGGCGACGCCCACCAGGGCGAGCACCACGAGCGCCAGGCCGAGCACCCGGCGCCAGCCGTGCCGGTGCCGCACGGCGCCGACGAGCTGCAGCACCGCGGGGACGATCGCCAGCACACCGAGACCCTGGACCACCTGGAGCTGCCGCAGCGAGAACTCGGAGACGTCCTCGAGGCTCATCACCGTCATGACGGTGATCGTCCAGCCGGCGAGCGCCAGCACGGCGGAGACCACGCCGACGTTCGCGAGGATCCTGGTCACGCGTCCCGTACCCGCGGGGAGGGACCGGTGCCGCACCCGGCGGACGATCGCTCCGACGGGCCACGCGATCGCGGCGACGAGCAGGATCAGCGCGGACGCCCCGAGCACGGGGAGCACCACGGCCTGCGCCCGCTCGGGCTGGGCGGGCAGGAGGGCGAAGGCGCCCTCGAAGCCGATCGCCTCGACCTCGCCGTCGGCGACGCGCATCGCGAGGGTGCGCTGGCCGTCGACCTCGCGCCACACCCAGGGCTCCACCTCCTCGTACAGGGCGGGGGCCGCGCTGCCGGGGCCCGGCGTGAACAGCAGGCGGCCGTCCTCGCGGGCGGTGACCTGCGTGGCGCTGAAGGCGTCGAGGGCCGCGAGGAACGTGCTCTGCATACCGCGGGAGGAGACGTAGGAGCCCTCGGCGGCAGCGGCGTGCTGCGTGGTGGTCGCCTGGTCGACGGTGCTGGGCGCCGGCGCGGAGCCCGCCGGGAAGTAGCGGTCGGTGAAGCCCTGCAGGACGGACTCACGCAGCGCGAGCGTCGCGTAGCCGGTGTTCCCGGTGCTGTTGAGGGAGACGAAGATGCCCGTGCGCTCCTCGGGGTAGATCTGCAGGTGCGAGTGGAAGTAGTTGGTGTCGCCGCCGTGGCCGAGGATCCGGCGTCCGTTGCGGCTCTCGTCGAAGAACCCGAGCGCCATCCGCGGCGCCGCCGCGAGGTCGCCCAGGGAGCTCTCGTCGAGCGCCGGGGCGTGCATGAGGTCGAGCGTCTCGGGCTCCAGCAGCGTGCCCGCGCCGGGCTCACCGAGCTGGGCCAGCATGAAGCGCGCCATGTCGGGTGCCGACGAGGTGAGCGAGCCGGCGGGCGCCGTGCCGACGATCTCGAACGGCCCGGGGGCCCCACCCGCCGTGTCGTAGCCCTGGGAGATCCGGTCGCTCAGCTCGTCCGGCAGCGGCTGGGCGAACGTCGACGACGTCATCCCGGCGGGCTCGAAGATGTTGCGCTCGACGTACTCCTCGAACGGCACGCCGCTGACGTGCTCGACGATGTAGCCGACCAGCGCGTTGCCGTAGTTGGAGTAACCGGGCACGGTACCCGGCTCGTAGACCTGCTCCGGCGGGTCGGTGGCGAGCACGTCGCGGAGCACCGGCGAGATGTCGCCCGAGCCGATCAGGCCCGCGATGCGCTCCTCGAAGCCCGCGGTGTGGGTGAGCAGGTGCCGGAGCGTGATGGGCTCGTCGAACGTGCGGGGCACCTCGATGTCGAGATATTCGCTGATGTCGGTGTCCAGGTCGACGTCGCCGCTCTCGACGAGCTGCATCGCGGCGGTGGCGGTGAACAGCTTCGACACGGAGCCCGGCCGGAACAGCGTGTTCTCCGCGTCGATCGGGACGGCCTCGTTGCCCGCCGTGCCGGTGTCCGCGTGGCCGTAGCCGCGCGTGGTGACCACCTTGCCGTCGTCGACCACCGTGACGACGCCGCCCGCGATGCCCGCGCTCTCCAGCGCGGCGGGCAGCAGACCGTCCAGCCAGGCGTCGACGTCGGCCTGCTCGAGGGTGTGCTCACCGGCAGGGGCGGAGATCGGCGGGGGCGGCGTCGGCTCGACGGCGGCCGCGGCCGACGCGGTGCTCGGCGCCGCGGCGGCGCTCGGGGCCCCCGCCGCGAGGGTCACGGCGAGCATGCCCAGCGTCGCGAGCGCCGCGAGGCCTCGTCGGCCGTGCTGCCTCAGGTGGCTCGGCCGGCGCTCGGGGCGCTCGGCAGGGGTGTGGTCCAGGAACGGGGACATCGTGGCGCTCCTCGCGCTCGGCAGGTGTTCGGGCTGGTCCGGAGCCTTTCTTCCGGACGACCCCAGCCTGTCGGGATGCCCGCCGAGCCACATCGCCCGCGAGCACGCACTTCACCTCCGACCTTTGGCGGAGGCACACTCACCTCGCGGAGGAGCGTGCGTGCTCAGTGCGCCGAGTAGCCGCCGTCGACCAGGTGGTAGCTGCCGGAGATGAAGGACGCCTCGTCGCTGAGGAGGAAGAGCGTCAGCGCGGCGACCTCCTTGTCGGTCCCGAGCCGCTTGGTCGCGTGCTCGCTCTCGAGCGCGGCCAGCGCCTCCTCGCTCAGCGACGACCGCACGAGCGGGGTGTCGATGAAGCCCGGACCCACGGCGTTGGTCCGCACGCCCTGCTCGGTGTACTCGAGCGCGGCCACCTTGGTCAGCCCGACCAGCGCGTGCTTGCTGGTCACGTAGGCCGCGTTCTCCGCGATGCCCACCGAGCCGAGCACGGAGGCCATGTTCACGACGGCGCCGCCGCCTGCCGCCACCATGGCCGGGAGCTGATAGCGCAGGCCGTAGAAGACGCCGTCCAGGTCGACCGCGCGGACCCGGTCCCACGCCTCGATGTCGTAGTCGCCGATCTTGGCGGGCGGCGCGCCGATGCCCGCGTTGTTCACGGCGAGGTGCAGCGCCCCGTACCGCTCGACCGCGAGGTCCACCGCGGCGCGTGAGTCGTCTGCCCGTGCCGTGTTCTGCTCCAACGGCACCGCCGTGCCACCCGCGGCCGTGATCTCGTCGACCACCTGCTGCGCGCTGTCGAGCTTGATGTCGGTGACCACCACGGAGGCGCCCTCCGCGGCGAGCTGCCGCGAGATCTCGGCACCGATGCCGCTGCCGCCGCCCGTGACGATCGCCGTCCTGCCCTCGAACCTGCTCCCCGTCGCCATGCTGTTCTCCCCTCGCCGCCGTGGCCGACAGCGCTCGCCGTCCCCTCAGTTCTAACCCGCGGCGGGCCGGGTCACCTGCGGAGCCCGGCCGTGCCGCGACGATCGACGGTGCCCGGGTGGTCCGGCTGCACACCCCGGAGGCGGGCGACGTGGTCCTGGCTGTCGCCGGCGGCGCGCTCGGCGAGCGGGACCTGGTCCCGATCCGCGACGTCGTCAGCGGCGTCGCCCGTTCCGCCCCTGGGCGGCCTGCGTAGGCGGGGCGGGCCCTCTGTGACCCAGGTCACATCGGGGTCCGGTCACACGGCTCGAGGCTCGGGAGTCGAGCCTTCGTGCGGCACACCGCACGTCACCACTCCCCGTGACTCCCGTGAAGGAATCATCATGACCTCAGCTCTCGAGACCCTCCGCCGCGACTTCGGCGGCGACATCATCGAACCTGGCGGCGCCGGGTACGAGGCGGCCGGCCGCACCAAGCTGGCCGCCGGCAGCCCTGCCTACGTGCTGCGCCCCCGGACCGTCGCAGACGTACGGGCGGCCGTCGGGTTCGCGGCCGGCTCGGGCCTCGCACTCTCCGTGCGGGGCGGGGGACACAGCTTCCCCGGGCTCGGCACCAACGACGGCGGTGTCGTGATCGACCTCGGCGAGCTCGCGGAGGTCGAGCTCGTCGACGCCGACCGGCACCTCGTCCGGATCGGCGGCGGCGCGACGTGGGGCCAGGTCGCCACCGCCCTGGCCCCGCACGGCCTGGCGATCTCCTCGGGCGACACCAGGAGCGTCGGCGTCGGCGGGCTGACGCTCAGCGGCGGCATCGGGTGGAAGGTCCGCAAGTACGGCCTGGCGATGGACAACGTGGTCGGCGCAGAGGTGGTCACTGCCGACGGGTCCGTGGTGCGCGCCGGCGACAAGGAGAACCCCGAGCTGTTCTGGGCGATCCGCGGTGGCGGCGGCAACCTCGGGATCGTGACCGCCTTCGAGTTCGTGGCGCACCCGACCACGGAGGTCTTCTCCGGCAAGATCACGTTCCCGGCCGCCGAGGCCGTCGGGGTGCTCCAGGGCTGGGCCGAGCACGCCCGCACGGCACCGGAGGAGCTCACCTCCGTCGCGAACCTGGCCAACCCGTTCGCCGGCGGTCACGAGGCCCCGGTCGAGATCCACGTCGTGGTCGACGGGGACGACCCGGAGCTCGCGGCCCGCGTGCTCGACCCGATCCGCCGGCTCGGCACGGTCCTCGAGGACGACGTCGCGCTGGTCGCCTACGCGGACGTGCTCGTGGAGGGCGCCGCGCTGCCGCCCGGCATCCAGCTGCTCGCCCACGACGGGTTCGTGAACCGGGCGTCGGTGCCGGACGTGCTGCAGGTCCTCGCCGAGGTCGGCACGTCGCCCGGCTCGCCGTCGATCGCCGTCCGGAGCCTGGGCGGTGCGGTCTCCCGGGTCGCCGACGACGCCACCGCGTACGCGCACCGACAGGCGGAGCTGCTGGTCGCCACGATCGCCGGCGGTCCGGCGCCGGTCGTCGAGGCCGCACGCCCCGGACTGGCCGCGATGTGGGACAAGCTGGCCCCGCACCTCAGCGGCGCGTACGCCAACTTTCTGCTCTCGACCAGCGAGGACGACGTGGCGGCGGTCTATCCCGCGCCCACGTACGCGCGGCTGGCGGCGATCAAGCGGCAGTACGACCCGAAGAACCTGTTTGCCCACAACCACAACGTCCGGCCGCAGTAGACAAGGGTCACGGCGTAACCCCAGGTGAGATGGCATCGGCCAGCGTGCGAAGTGACTTATCGCACGTTGGCTAACCGGGTCAAGTAGGACATTCGTCCACTCGTCGACCGTGATGCGATTGTGACTTTCGGGTCGCCTGGGGTTAACGTCGCCCGGTTCGTGGAACGCCACGAGCACTCGAGGCGGACGCCGAGCCCTGTCACCGCCTCGAGGCTGTACCGACCGAATGACAGGGACGGGGGAACCAGGTAGGCGGGCACCACCCGGTGCCCTTGGGGTGAAGCCGCACCAGCAGCACGCGGCCGGGTCATTCTCCGATCCGAATCCGACAGCTCACCTCGCAGGCGTCCGGAGAACCGATCGTGACCTCTCGCATGCCCGGGCGCCATCGTGCTGCCCGCAGACCCATCACTCCGCTGACCCCGATCTCCCGCGCCGCCGCGCGGGGCATCTCCACCGTCGCCCGTCGTGGCGCGGTCGTCGCAGCCGGATCCGGCCTGGTCGTCACCCTCCTGAGCGTCCCCGCCGACGCCGCACCGGTGGCCGACCACGGCACGTCCACGGCCGAGCAGGACACCCTGACGACCGCGGCCGCACAGACCGAGACGCTGCAGGCCGGGGCCGCCGAGGCCGTGACCGTGTCGGCCGCAGCCACCGCACCGGCCGTCCAGGTCGCGGCGGACAGCAAGTTCGCCCTGGAGACCGGGACCATCAAGGTGACCCCGGCCCCCGAGCCGGAGCCCGTACCCGAGCCCGAGCCCGAGCCGGTCGTCGAGGAGGCGGTCGAGGCCGCCGAGCCCGTCGAGGAGCCGGCCCCCGAGCCGGTCGAGGAAGTCGTCGAGGAGGCCGTCCCGGCCGCCGCCAACGACATCGTCTCGATCGCCCGCCAGTACATCGGCGTGCCGTACGTCTGGGCCGGTTCGACGCCCGCGGGGTTCGACTGCTCCGGCTTCACGGCGTACGTCTACGCCCAGATCGGCGTCACGCTGCCGCACTCCTCGTCCGCGCAGCGCTACGCGGGCACCGAGGTCTCGGCCGCCGAGGCACAGCCGGGCGACCTCATCTGGAGCCCCGGCCACATCGCCATCTACGCGGGCGGCGACATGCAGATCGAGGCGCCGGTCCCCGGCCAGACGGTGCACGAGTCGCAGATCTGGCAGGACAACCCGGTCTTCATCCGCGTCGGCTGACGCACGGCTCGGCCGGGCGCGCAGCTCGGCCGACACGTCCACGAGGGCCCGCACCACACGGTGCGGGCCCTCGTGCGTTCCGGGGCCGAGTGGCATGATCACCGCCATGAGCGTCCCCACGGCGGTCGAGAGCAACGCCCTGAACACCATCGACGAGTCCGAGCGGCGCGGGTCGCCACGCAGCCTCTTCTGGCCGTGGTTCGGGGCCAACGTGTCGGTACTGGGACTCGGCTACGGCTCCTACCTGCTCGGGTTCGGTGTCTCGTTCTGGCAGGCGACCGTGGTCGGGGCGATCGGCATCGTGGTGTCGTTCCTGTTCTGCGGGTTCATCTCGCTGGCCGGCAAGCGCGGGTCGGCCCCCACCATGGTGCTGTCGCGCGCGGCGTTCGGGGTGCGTGGCAACACGCTGCCCTCCCTCCTGTCGTGGATCCTCACCGTCGGCTGGGAGACCGTGCTGGTAGCGCTGGCCACGCTCGCGACGTCGACGGTGCTCGGCACGCTCGGCTGGGGCGGCGGAACCGTCACCAAGGTCGTGGCCCTCGTGGTGGTGGCGGCGGTCGTGGTGGCGGCGGGCGTCTTCGGGTTCGACCTGGTGATGCGGCTGCAGGTGATCATCACGGTGCTCACGGCGGTGCTCACCGTCGTGTACATCGTGCTCGTCGCCGACCACGTGGACTGGGCGGCGGTCGCCGCGATCCCCGCCGGCGGCGCGCCGCAGGTGATCGGCGGGCTCGTCTTCATGATGACCGGGTTCGGCCTGGGCTGGGTCAACATGGCCGCCGACTACTCGCGCTACCTGCCCCGCTCCGCCTCCGGACCCCGCATCGTCGGCTGGACCACCCTCGGTGCGTCCCTGGCACCCGTGGTCCTGCTCGTCTTCGGCCTGCTGCTCGCCGGCTCCGACCCCGATCTGAACGAGGCGATCGGCGCGGACCCCATCGGCGCCCTGTCCACGCTGCTGCCCACGTGGTTCCTCATCCCGTTCGTCGTGGTGGCCCTCGCCGGGCTGGTCGGCGGTGCGGCGCTCGACATCTACTCCTCCGGCCTCGCCCTGCTGTCCCTCGGGCTGCCCGCGCCGCGCTGGGTGGCCGCCGCCATCGACGGCGCGCTCATGATCGTCGGCGCGGTCTACGTCGTGTTCGTCGCCGACTCGTTCATCGGCCCCTTCCAGGGCTTCCTGATCACCCTCGGCGTACCCGTGGCGGCCTGGTGCGGAGTGCTGCTCGCCGACATCCTGCTGCGCCGCCGCGACTACACCGACACCGACCTGTACACCGTCTCCGGCCGCTACGGGTCCGTGCACTGGCCCGCCGTGCTCCTGGTGCTGGCGGGCACCGCCGTCGGCTGGGGTCTGGTGACCAACACCTACGCGCCGTGGCTGGCCTGGCAGGGCTACCTGCTGGGTCCGCTCGGCGGGATCGAAGGCAGCTGGGGCTTCGCCAACCTCGGCGTGCTCGTCGCCCTGGCCATCGGCTTCGCCGGCACGCTCCTGCTGAGCTCCCGCGCCGTGCGCCGCCAGGAGGAGCGGTGACCGGGCCGGCCTCCGCGGTGGTGCCGCCCGGGCCGGACGCCGCCCTGGTCGTGATCGACATGCAGGACGTCTTCGCCCGCCCGCCCAGCCCCTGGGCCTCCCCCGGCTACCCGGTGGCTCTCGCCGGGACGCGGCGTCTGCTGCCCGCCTTCGCCGGCCGCACCGTCCTCACGCGGTACGTCGCCCCCGCGGTGCCCGACGGCGCCTGGCGCGCCTACTTCGACCGGTGGCCCTTCGCGCTCGTGCCCGAGACCGACCCGCTCTACGAGATCACCGACCTCGGCGACGTCGCCGCCTCCGGCGCGCCCGTGGTCACCCGCACCACGTTCGGCAAGTGGGGACCGGAGCTGGACGCCGCCACCCGCGGGGCCGGCGAGCTGGTGCTGACGGGCGTGGCGACCGACTGCTGCGTCATCTCGACGGCGCTGGCCGCTGCCGACGCGGGCCGCCGGGTCCTCGTCGTCGCGGACGCCTGCGCCGGGTCGACGCCGGAGGACCACGAGCGGGCGCTGGCCGTCATGCGGCTGTACGCGCCGCTGGTCGAGGTGACGACGGTCGCCGAGGTCCTCGCCGCCGACTGACGACGACCCGGTCGAGCCCGGCGGCGGCCAGCAGCCGGCGAGGAACCATGCGGCTGCCACCAGAACGTCGTCGGTCCGGCGGCAGCCGCATGGTGGTCAGGAGGTCGCCGCTCAACGGCTCGCGCGACGACCCGAGGTCACCAGTACTTGGGCAGGTCGAAGAAGTCGTCCCCGTCCAGGTCCTCGACCGAGCCGTCGGCCAGGCTCTCGGCGATACCCGTGATCCCGGACAGGACCACCGCGGTGAGCATGCCCTGCTGCTTCTGGCCCCAGTCGTCGGACTGGCCGCGGACCTCGAACAGCACCGACTTCGACCCGTTCAGTGCGAACGCCGAGCGCGCCTGCCCCGCGTAGTCCCTGTCCCAGGTGTACCCGTCGGCCACGAGCGGGTGGGTGTACCGCACCACGCCGCCGAAGAACGGCGAGGTCTCCGCGTTGCCGCCGCCCGCGTGCTCACGCATCGCGTTCGCCGCGGCCAGGGCCAGACTGCGGGAGCCGTCCTGGTCGAGCAGAGGCCAGTCGTCGTAGCGCGGGTTGCCGTCGACCTCGGAGCCGAGCGGCGGGTAGTCGAGCGAGACCGTGACGTACTGGCCGGTCTCGTTCTCCTGGTTGCACGGGCCCATGTGGTGCAGGTCGACGAAGCCGTCCACCTGGCCGAACTCGTCGCGCAGGTCGGTGTACAGGTCACGCAGGGCGCGGGACTCGTTCGTGAGGAACATTCCCGGCTCGGTCTCGTCCGTCGGGAACGTACCCGGGCTGGGCTCGGCGTCGAGGTCGGCGCTGAAGTCCCGGTTGATGTCGAAACCACCGGCGTTCTCGCTGTAGTAGTAGGGCGCCTCGGTGCCCTCGAGCGCTGGGTAGGTGTCCTGCACGTCGTCCCAGGTGAACGTGTTCTGGCGCTGGTTGAGCTCACCGCCGTCCGGGTTGAACATCGGGACGGCGACCAGTGTGACCCCCTCGAGGATCGCCTGGGCCTCGGGGGAACCGCTGGTGCCGAGCGTCTTCAGCAGGGACAGCAACGACTCCGTGCCGACCTTCTCGTTGCCGTGGATCTGGCTGGTGACGAGCAGGACCTGCTCGCCGGTGCCGACCCGTGCCGCGTAGAGGTCGCGTCCGGAGCGGCTCTGGCCGAAGACGTCGACGTCCACGCGCCCCTGGCTCGTGGCCTCGATCTGGCCGAGGCGCCGGCCGAGCTCTGCGTAGCTCGTCCACCCGGAGGTAGCCGGGTCCTCGAGGTTCTGGCACTGGGCGTTCCCGTTCACCGCCTGGGCGGGCGCGGACAGGGCCGTGAGCCCGAGGCCGGCGACGAGTGCGGTCACAGCGATGGATGACAGGACGGTGCGACGTGTCGACATGTGCGTCTCCCGAGATCGGTGGTGCAGGCAGTTCGTTCCCGGCGCGACGGTGCGCCGGTCCCGCGTCTCACAGGATGGTCCAGACATCATCACGATAAATACGTCTTTATGACATCACAAGAGTGACAACCACTTTTCACCCGCCGATCCCTCGCGGCGGCACCGCATCCACCGAGCCGTCGACGCGCTGGCCCTGCGGCGCCTCGACCGTCTCCACCACCACCGCCGCGTCCCGGTAGCGCTCCAGCACCTCGTCGTCCTGCTCGTCCGTGACCAGGGTCCAGCCCGCGGGAAGCGGCGCCCACGCGGGCACGGCACCCCGGTCGAGCTTGGTGGAGTCCGCCAGCACGACGGTGCGGCGGGCACGCCGGGCGGCGACCTCCTTGACCTGGGCCTCCAGGGCGGTGGCCTCCCCGACGCCGTCCGCGGGGTCCAGCGCGTCGACGCCGAGAAAGGCGACGTCGACCATGAACCGTTCGAGGGCTGCCGTGGTCAACGGACCCACCAGGCCGTGGCTCTTGGTCGTCACGCTGCCGCCGATCACGACCACGTCGAGGCCCGGCGAGCCCGCCAGGAGCAGGGCGACCTCGAGCCCGCGCGTCAGCACGGTCAGCCCGGACCGGCCGCGGAGGTGCTCGGCGAGCTGCCCCGTCGTGGACCCGGCGTCCACGAAGATCGTCCCCTCGTCGGGCACGAGCTCCGCGGCGCGGCGACCGATCGCGACCTTGGCCGGCATCTGCACCCGCATCCGCTCGGCGAGGGCCCGCTCGTGGAAGCTCGTCTCGGGGGTGGCTCCGCCGTAGGTCCGCGTGACGAGCCCCTCGGCGCCCAGCCGGGCGAGGTCGCGGCGCACCGTCGACCCGGAGATCGCGAGTGCCTCCGCCAGGTCCTCGACCCGGGTGGTGCCGCCGCGGATGAGCGACAACAGCTCGTCGTGGCGCGCCCTGGTGCTGCGCCGCAGCGACTCCGACCCCGCCCCCGAGCCCGAGCCCGGCCCCGAGCCGGACCCCGGTCCCGGCGTCGGACCGCCGCCCGCGGTTGCGCTCACGCGGTGCCCGGCCGGTAGGCGGCTCGGATGCCGTCGACGAACGGCGCGTACTCGACCGCCGCGAGGTAGGCGGACCGCATGGTCCCGGCGTCGGCGACGCCCTTGCCCGCGATGTCGAAGGCGGTGCCGTGGTCCACGGAGGTGCGCAGGATCGGCAGCCCGACCGTGACGGAGATGGTCCCGTCGAAGTCGAACGTCTTGGCCGCGATGTGGCCCTGGTCGTGGTACTGCGACAGCACGCCGTCGTACCGGCCGGTGAGCCCGTGGTGGAACACGGAGTCGGCGGGGATGGGTCCGGCCACGTCCAGCCCCAGTCCCCGCGCGTCCGCCACGGCGGGCGCGAGGTGGACGATCTCCTCGTCGCCGAAGGCGCCGTTCTCCCCGCCGTGCGGGTTGATCGCCGCCACGGCGAGCCGCGGCGAGGGGACGCCGAAGATCTCCAGTGCCTGCGCGGCCCGCCGGATGGAGCCGAGCTGGGTCTCGCGCGTGATCTTGTCGAGCGCCTTGCGGAGCGACAGGTGCCGCGTGGCGAAGAAGATCCGCAGGTGGTGCCCGGGCTGGTGGGTGTTGCGGACCACGAACATGGTGTCCTGCTCGGTGACGCCGGTGAGCGCGCCCAGCATCTCGGTGTGCCCGAGGTGCTCGCTGCCGGCCGCCCAGATGGCCTCCTTGTTGATGGGTCCGGTGACCACGCCGGCGACCGCGCCGTCGAGCGCCGCCTGGGTGGCGGTCTCGATGGCGACGACGGCGGCCCGGCCGGCCCGCGCGTCGACCTCGCCCCAGGCGGGCAGGTCGCCGCCGAGCACGCCGACGTCGAACACGTCGACGACGCCGGCTCCCGCCGGCTCGGTGTCCCACGAGCTCACGGCCCGCAGCTCGACGTCGAGCGCGAGCGCGGTCCGCGCCCGTTCGAGCGCGCCGAGGTCGCCGACGGCGATGCCGTGGTGCTCGGGGTCACCGGCGTGCTGCGCCAGCGTGGCGAGCGTGATCTCCGGGCCGATGCCGACGGGGTCACCGACGGTGAGGGCGAGGACGGGTCGTGTCATGGCGTTCTCTCCTAGCGTGTTCATCAGATCGTGCTCTGCGGGACTGCGGTCCGTACCCAGCGGGCTCGCTGGGCCGCGGCCCGGGCGAGGTGGTCGAGACATCGCACGGCGGCGTCGGGGCCGCCGACGAGCCCACCCTTGGTCGCGATCGGCAGGCCGTCCCACGGGCCGCCGACCACCTCGCCGGCCACGGCCAGCGGTACCACCTCGTCCTCGACCGCGATCCCGCGGCCGCCGAGGGCAGCGAGCACCGCCGCGGTGATGTCTCCACCGGTCGTGTACAGCCCGTTGACGGCGCGCGACTCGAGCGCGCGCCGGGCGATCCGCCCGAGCGCGGCGGCCAGGGCGGCCGACTCGGCGGGGGTGAGCGCCACGACGTCGTGGTCGGCGAGCGCCGTGGCGAGCAGCACGGTCGTCCCGGTGCCAGCGCCCTCCAGCGCGTCGACGAGGAGGCGGGCCGTGGCGTCGACGTCGGGCACCGGACCGCCCGCAGGGCGTACGACGATGACGTTCCGCTCGGCGGTCAGGCGTTGCAGCTGCGCTCGCGTGAGCTCCGTGGCGGAGCCGGAGACGGCGAGCAGCGGAGCCCCGGCGGCCGGGCCGGCGGGTAGCAGCGCCCCGGCGAGGGCGAGCGAGCCGGGGCCGGGGTCGACGCCGACCCACAGGAGGTCGGGGTCGGTGGCCGCCACCGCTGCGGCGGCTCGCGCCACGCGGTCCAGGTGGTCGGTGGTGAGGGCGTCGCCGATGACGACGTCGGCTCGGGCGGCGTCGCGCACCGCCGTCTCGAGCCGCTCCTCGCTGCCGGTGACGACGGAGAGCGGAACCAGCGCCGTGGTCAGGCCGGTGCCGCGCCGCAGGGCGTCGGCGACGGACGACGAGCGGACCGGTGAGCGGACGTCGCGTGCGAGCTCCGTCTCCTCCAGCCGCACGCCGTCGAGGAGCTGGTTGCCCTCGACGGTGTGCCGCCCGGCCGCGGGGTGCGCGGGCAGGCAGAGGCCGACGACCCGCCGCCCGGACAGCTCGCGCGTCGTGGCGAGCACGGCCTCGGTGGCGGGGCCGACGTTGCCGCGCAGGGTGGTGTCGATCCGCGAGCTGACCAGTCGCACCGGCCAGCCGGCCCGCACCACCCGGGCGGCGACGTCGGCCGCCTCGCCCGGGGGTGCGTGCCGGGTGTCCGTGGTCGCGACGAGCACGTCGAACCGGCTGTGGAACTCGGCGACGGCCTCCCAGTGCTCGGACCGGCTGACCGTCACGGCCCGCCGCCCGGCGCGGGCGAACCCTGCCGCTGCGGCGTTGGCTCCGGTCAGGTCGTCGGCGACGACGAGGATGTCGGCCATCCGTCAGCCCACGACCAGGCTCAGGATGAACAGCAGCGGGATCGAGCCCAGCCACACGGCGGTGGTGATGCCCGACCAGCCCTTGAGGGCGGCGGTGCCCTCGAGGCCCGTGAACCGCGTGACCACCCAGAAGTAGGAGTCGTTGAAGTAGCTGAACACCATGGATCCCGCGGTGCAGGCCATCGCGGCGAGCAGCGGGTCGATGCCGAGCGGTTCCAGCAGGGGCGCCGTGACCGAGGCCGCCGTGATCATCGCGACCGTGCCCGACCCCTGGGCGAAGCGCACCAGCGAGGCGATGAGGAACGGCACGAGGAAGGCGGGCAGGCTCAGGGACGCGATGGCCTCGGCCAGCGCGTCGCCGACGCCCGAGTCGCGCAGCACCAGGCCGAACCCGCCGCCCGCTCCGGTGATGAGCAGGATGAGCCCCGCCGAGGCGGCCGCCTCGGAGAGCCACGTGTGCACCTTGTTGCGGGGCGTCCAGCGCGGCAGCAGCACGTAGACCGCGAGCAGGATGCCGATGACGAGGGCGATCACGGGGTTGCCGATGAACGCGAACGGGACGGTCCACGACGACACCTCGTAGTCGCCGCTCAGCACACCCTGCTGGTTGCGGTCGACGGCCGCCGTGACGGTGTTCGCGACGATGAGCAGCAGCGGGACCAGGAGCGGCAGCGAGCCGAGGAACGCGCCGACGTGGTGGGCGGGCTGCCCGGCCGGCGGTTCGCCGACGCCGGACGAGGTGGCGACGTCGCCCTCGGGTCGGTCGTCGTCGGTCTGCTGATCGGGTGCTTCCCCGCCGGGGCGCACGGAACCGCCGGCGCCCGCGGAGCCCGCGGCGCCGCCGGGGCCACCGGCGAGCGCCGCCGTGCGGCCGTAGACGGCCTCGCGGACGGCGGGCACGAGCTTGTCCTCGAGCTGCGGCCCGACCCACCGGGCGTACAGGATGACGACCGGCAGCAGGATCACGGTGAACACCAGACCGGTGACGATGACCAGCCCGAGGTCGGCGCCGAGCAGGCCCGAGACGGCGAGCGGCCCCGGCGTCGGCGGAACCATGTGGTGGGTGAGCGTCATGCCGCAGCCGAGCGCGAGCGCGAGGGCGACGTAGCCGCCCCGCTTCACCCGGGCGATGGAACGGGCGAGCGGGTTCATGATGACGTAGCCCGAGTCGCAGAACACGGGGATGGACACGAGCGCACCGACGCTGCCCATCGCCCATTCCTCGCGGCCCTTGCCGAAGGCCCGGAGGAACGCGCGGGCGAGGCTGTCGGCGGCGCCGGAGACCTCGAGGATCTTGCCGATCCCGACCCCGAGGCCGATGACCAGGCCGATCGAGGCGAGAGTGTTGCCGAATCCGGTGGTGATCGAGGTGATGGTGTCGAGCAGCGGCTGCCCGGCGACGGCCCCCGTGACGACGGAGGCGAGGATGAGCGCGACGAACGCGTCCAGGCGGGTGCGCAGCACCACGACGATGATGGTGGTGATGCCGAGCAGGAGCGCGAGCAACAGTTGGAGATCCACGACAGTCCTTCCTTGGACCGGGGACGGCGTCGTCCTTGACGCCGTGGGTGATCGAACAACGCGAGTCTGCTCCACCTTGCTGCGCAAATCAAGCATCTAGTTGCGCAGATAACGCAGGACGGACGTCGAGGGCGATGATGTTCTCGCCCCGGCGCCGCGGGAGCACAACCGGACAAAGGAGTCAGACGTGACAGTGACCAGGATCCGCGCCGAGTGGGAGCGGCTGGACGAGCGGTTCGGCCCCGTGCGCGGGGACACGTTCGCCGAGGTGCTCTACGACGAGGGCAGCTGGCTCGAAGGTCCGGCGTACTCCCCCGCCTGGCGCACCGTGCTGTTCAGCGACATCCCGAACGACCGGGTCCTCGCCTGGGACGAGGCCACCGGCGGTGTCGGCGTCTGGCGCAGTCCGGGCGGGTACGCCAACGGCCGCACCGTCGACCGCGCGGGACGGATGCTGCAGTGCGAGCACGGCAGCCGGTCGGTGACGCGCACCGAGCCCGACGGCACGGTCGCCGTGCTGGCCGACCGCTGGCAGGGCCGGCGGTTCAACAGCCCCAACGACCTGGTCGAGCACAGCGACGGCAGCGTGTGGTTCACGGACCCGGCCTACGGCATCGACAGCGACTACGAGGGCCACCACGCGGTTCCCGAGATCGACGGCTGCCACGTGTACCGCTGGGACCCGGACGGTTCGGTCACCCGGGTGGCCGACGACTTCGGCCGCCCCAACGGCCTGGCGTTCTCCGCGGACGAGCGGACCCTCTACGTCACGGACACCGAGCGCAAGCACCTGCGGCGGTTCGCCGTGGGACCCGACCGGACCCTGTCCGGCGGCGAGGTGCTCACCACGTGCGACGCCGGCGGGTTCGACGGCGTCCGGGTCGACGTCGCCGGCCGGATCTGGGCGGCCGCCGGCGACGGGCTGCACTGCATCGACCCGGACGGCACCCTGCTCGGCAAGCTGCTGCTGCCCGAGGTGTGCTCGAACCTCGCGTTCGGCGGGCCCAAGCGGAACGTGCTGTACGTGACGGCGACGAACCTGCTGCTGTCGGTCCGCTCGACCGCGACGGGCGTCCGCTAGACGTTCGCTGCCGCAGGTCCGCTTCGAGAATGCGATCTGGCATGGTTCAGGCCTCTGGACCATGCCAGATCGCATTCTCGAAGCGGACCTCGCCTCATCGGGGCGGCGAGCGCCGTGTCGACCGTAGGTGGGCACGGGCGCCGGATGCCGCCTCAGCCCCAGAACAGCATCTCCGGGTAGGCCGCCGTCGGGCCGTCCAGGAGCGGGGCGTCCTGGCCGCGCAGGTGGCGGTCGACGAACGCGCTCACGTAGGCCGTCGTGATCTCGACGCCGCGAGCACCGCCGACCGTGCCGCTGACCGGCAGGCCGAGCTGCTCCAGGAACAGCATCTGGTCGGTGAACGACAGGTGGTTGCCGTAGCGCATCTGGAGCCACAGTTTGGGGCCGTCGAGCCGGGCGAGGTTGTCGGCCCAGTTCGGGGCGTCGCCCTCGTCTCCGCCGAGGTGGTGGTTGCCCTTGCCGAGCATGAGGAACGGGTCGTCCTCGCCCGACTCCGGGAAGTCCACCTGGAACGTGCCGTCCATGTTGACCCCCGCGTCCACCCGGGGGTCGTCGACCATGACGGCTGCCGCCGTCGAGCCGCCGAGCGAGTGGCCGGCGACGGCGATGTGGCGCGCGTCGATCTTCGGCCCGTGCCGCCAGAGCCGGCCGTCCGTGAGCTCGTCGAGCACGAAGCTGATGTCGAGGACGCGGCCCCGCGTGACCCGCTCGCCGAGCTCCCGGCTCGACTCCAGCTCGCAGAGCAGGCACCCGGCGACCCTGCCGTCGGGGAACTCGACGCCTCGGGCCTCGTAGGTGTGGTCGACGCCTGCCACCACGTAGCCACGCGACGCGAGCTCCTCGGCGAGCGCCGTCAGCGACTCGCGGCTCATGCTCGCGCCGGGCGACAGGACCACGAGCGGCCGCTTGCCGGGCAGTGCGCGTGCCCGGTCGGAGGAGTTCGTCTCCACGGTGGCCAGCAGACCGGGCTCCGCGGGGATTCCCGAGGCCTCGACGACCGCGGCGGAGACGGCCTCCGTCGTGTACGGCGCGGGTTCGCCGCCCGGCACCGCCGGGTACCAGACGGAGACCATGAGCTGGCGTTGCTCCTCGGGCCGCCACGGGTCCGCGCGCTCGTCGTCGACGAGGTGGAGCGGTGTCAGGCCGACGGGGTACGGGCCGGTCGGCTCGGGCAGGGCGAGAGTGGTGTCCTGGGCCGACGGCGCGGCGGCCGGCGAGCCGGCGGAGGCTGCGGCCATCGCACCGGGCGCTGCCGCCACGGGGCCTGCCACGAGGGCCACGGCGACGAGGGCTGACGGGACCACGTGCTTGGGCATCTTCATGCCTGGTTTATCTCACGGCCGGCACAGCGATCCAAGGGGCCTCGGCCGGTTCCAGGGAGCAAGCCAGGGGTTCCCCTGAGCGGGCTCGCCGGAGACCTCGGGGTTGTCGCTGACCGGCCCGGCCCGGGGGTCCGTAGCCACACCCGACCGCTCCTGGGAAAGAGCTCGTTCAGCTCCTGCTCATGCCCATAGCCTGGGCCGATGGCACACTCCTATCTCTTCGCCCTGACCGACGGGGGCGGCACGGTCCCACCAGAGCTGGGCGCGGCGCGACGGCTCGTCGAGCGGGGACACGACGTGACGGTCCTGGGCGAGGACTCCATGGCCCCGGAGGTCGCCGCCACCGGCGCCACGTTCGCACCCTGGCGGGCCGCCCCCAACCGGTCCGACCGAGGCCCGGAAGGCACGGACTACCGGGACTGGGAGATCAAGGGTCCGCTCGCTCAGGCCCGCGGGATGGCCGATCACATGCTGGTCGGCCCCGCGGCGGGCCAGGCGCTCGACGTCGCCGCCACCGTCGAGCGGGTGCGGCCCGATCTGGTCGTCACGTCGTTCGTCGCACTGGGCGCGATGGTCGCCGCCGAGGCGAAGGGCATCCCGTTCGACGTGCTGCTGCCCAACATCTACACCATGCCCGCCCCGGGGATGCCGCCCATGGGCATGGGGCTGCGACCGGCCGCGGGACACCTGGGCAGGCTCCGGGACGGACTGATGAACCGCGCCAGCACGCGCCTCATCGACAAGTACGTGCTGCCCCGGCTCAACGCCGTGCGCGGTGAGCACGGGCTGGCGCCGGTCGAGCACACCTGGGACCAGGTGCGCCGGGCACGGCGTCTCCTGCTCCTGACCAGCCCCGAGTTCGACTTCCCGGCCGAGCTCCCCTCGAACGCGCGGTACGTCGGCCCCGTGCTCGACGACCCCGCCTGGGCCGTCGACACCGTGTGGTCCGCGCCGCCCGGCGACGCCCCCCTGGCCCTCGTCGCGCTCTCGTCGACGTTCCAGGACCAGGCCGCGTGCCTGCAGCGCATCGCCGACGCCCTCGGCACGCTGCCGGTCCGCGGGCTGATCACGACCGGACCGGCACTCTCACCGGCCGACCTGCGCGCACCGTCGAACGTGACCGTCGTCGCCTCCGCGCCGCACCGAGACGTGATGCGCCAGGCCGCTCTCGTCGTCACCCACGGCGGGCACGGCACCCTGGTCAAGGCGTTCGCTGCCGGTCTCCCTGCCGTCGTGCTGCACCACGGCCGTGACCAGGCTGACAACGCCGTCCGCGTGACCGTGCGGGGCGCGGGCCTCGCCGTGCCCCGCACGGCGCCGTCCTCGACGGTCGCGCGCGCCGTCCGAAAGGTCGTGGAGGATCCGGCCTACGCGCGGGCGGCAGAGGTGCTGGGCGCGGCAGTGCGACGGGACGCGGAGAGCGACCTCCTCGTCACGGAGCTGGAGCGAATCTCCGGGTGAGCGCCGGGGAGCCCGCCGGGTCGCACCCGGTGGGTCCCGCGCTCAGAACGGCTGCCGAGGGCCGCGCCGCAGCGCGTCCGCCAGGGCCGGACCCTGACCGATCTTGCCGTCGACGATGTCCTGGACGTGCGAACGGAAGTTCGGGCACGCACTGATGTCGTGGGCGCGGCACTCGAGAGCATGGCGCGTCATCTCGCGGGACAGCTCCATCTCGGCCAGGCGGCGCTCCAGGTCCGCGATGTGCGCCTCGAGGATCACGTGCCGGTCGTAGGCGCCGCCGTCGAGCAGCACCCGGATCTGCTCCAGGCTCATGCCGGCCGCCTTGCTGCGCATGATCGTCGCGACGCGGAAGGCGTCGTCGGCGTCGTACCGGCGGCGGCCCGCTCCGTCGCGGGCAGGGCTCAGCAGACCCATGTCCTCCCAGTGCCGCAGCACGTGGGTCTCCAGGCCGAACCGCGCGGCGAGGTCGCCGACGGTCCAGATCTGCCGTTCTCCGGAAGCGGGGATTGACTTCATGTTGACATGAAGTCACAGGCTGGGCGTCGCCCGCAAGTCACTGCGGGCGACGACTCTCGGAGGACCCCCTGTGCACACTGCTCTTTCCGGCATGACAACCCTGGTCACCGGCACCACCGCCGGCATAGGCCGGGTGACCGCGCTCACCCTGCTCGTGACCGGGCTCGCCGCCTGCGGCCCGACCGAAAGCAGACAGGCCGACGCCCCGCCGGCGGCCGGGACCACCCACGCCGCCGCCACGCGGGACGACCCCGAGTTCGAGGAGACGTTCCGGCACGAGTTCGCATCGGTGGACGGCGTGCGGATGCACTACGTGACCGGCGGGAGCGGCTCCCCCGTGGTCCTGCTCCACGGCTGGCCCCAGACATGGTTCGGCTGGTGGTCGATCATGCCGGAGCTCGCCGAACGGCACACCGTCTACGCCGTCGACCTGCCCGGGCTGGGTGACAGCACCGGCACCCCCACCGGGTACGACAAGGCCACCCTCGCGCGGTACGTGCACACCCTCGTCGCGGACCAGCTCGGGCTGCGGGACGCCCACGTCGTCGGGCACGACCTGGGCGCTGCGGTGGCGTACCAGTACGCCGCCCAGTTCCCCGCGGACACCGCAGGCCTCGGATACCTGGACCTGCCGCTGCCCGGCCCCGCCCTGGACGCGCCCACCTACCGCACGATGAGCTGGCACATCGCGTTCCACTCGCAGCCGGAGGTTCCGGAGAAGCTGGTCGACGACGACGTCCGCGAGTACCTCGCGATGTTCTACCCGCAGGTCGCGTTCGAGGGCGCGGCGTTCGGCGGCACCTCGGACCGCTCGCCGTTCAGCGAGGCCGAGATCGACGAGTACGCACGAACCTACGGCCGGCCCGAGGCCCTCACGGCCGGCTTCGAGCTCTACCGCTCGCTCGACCAGGACGTGCAGGACACCACGGCGGCCGACCCCGTGGACACGCCTACGCTGCTGCTGACCGCACAGGGGCAGCTGGACCCTGTCCGGGCCAGCACGACCGGGCGGCTGACCAATGTCGTGCGGGCAGCGGACGTACCGGGCGCCGGCCACTGGCTCGTCGAGGAGAATCCCGAGTTCGTCACCGCTGAGCTGCTGAATTTCCTGGAGCAATGACGCGGTAGCGCCCGAGTAGGCCGGAACAGGAAAGACGGCTAGTACTACAGCCGTAGATCGGGTCTGTGGGCTGCGCTGATGCTGCCTTCGCGTCGTTGGTAGTGGGCTCGTCGGGCGCG
>NZ_BAAGRP010000071.1:0-111758 GCF_054782895.1 Promicromonospora xylanilytica | reverse complement strand
CCCTACACGCCGCTGCCCACCCGGTCCCGGCAAGCCTGGAAACCAACTAACCAGCTCTCCACCAAACCCGGGGCTTGACACAGCGCCGCAACCTCCCGCTGCAGGTCGGTGATCATGTCCGACTGCTGGTCCGTCGCCTGCTTGAAGCTCAGTCGCTGCCCGCCGATCTCGAGCGTCACGTCGTCGGAGCTTCTCAGCTTCGAGAGGAGCTGCCGCCCGAACAGGAGCAGCAGGACGATCACGAGCAGGGGCCATAGCAGGGCGGCTATAGCGCTGATCAGGTCGGCCACGGATAGAACGTACCGGCTAGTGAATCTCAGCGGTCAGTCTTTCGAGCACCTCGTACATGCGCGCCGCGGCAGCCCGGTCGAGCTCAGGCCTGTCGATTCCGAGCAAGACACCCTTGCGCGAGACCGTCAGCGGTTCGACGGCGGCTCCAGGAGTCCGAACGAAGGGTTCCACCAGTGCCGCCGCCTTGTCGGCCGGCTGACCGAGGATTCGTGCGATGCCGTCGAGCGCCTTGCCGGCAAGGCCGCCCACCTGCCGGCCGAGGCCGGAGTCGACGAACATCGGATTGTGCAGCACGTAGCGCACACCCTCCGTTGACCCGCGCACAGCAAGTCGGCCACCCGCATATCGATCGTGGAAACCCGCGCCGAGCAGATCCGATGCCCGAGCCACCTGCGACACCGCGGCGAATGGCCGGTACGACTCCTCGAAGGCCAGGTCGTCCCAGCGGATTCCCGGACCACCCAGACCAGCGACCCCGCACATGCTGACGAGCACGGCACCGCCAGTGAGGCGCGGCATCAGCCTGTCCGTCAGCAGGTATCGGCTGACGACGTGCAACGCGAAGGTCTGTTCGAACCCGTCCGGCGTCAGGATTCGGCGGCGGTTGAACCGGCCTGCGCCGAGCACCAGACCGTCGATCTCGTCCGCTCTCTCGGCGATCTCGTCGGCAGCTCGTGCCGTGCCCGCCAAGGTACTCAGATCCGCTCGAACGAGTTCGGCGCCGGCGGGCGCTGAGGCAGAACGGCCCACGACCAGTACCCGGTGTCCTGCCCGGACCAGTCGCTCTGCCAGGGCCGCCCCGATGCCGTTGGTGCCGCCAGTGATCAGTGTGGTCGTCATACGCTGAAGTCTGGGATCGGGTAGAAACCACCGAAAGAAGGAACATCCATGTCTCTGGTCGCGGTACCCGTCACCGCCCAGCAGCGGGCCGACTGCAACGTGTCCGACGTCATGGCGCGGGTGGGCGAACGCTGGAGCGTGCTGGTGCTCAGCCTCGTGGCCGACAGGGCGTACGGGTTCAACGAGCTCGACCGTGCTGTCGAGGGGCTGAGCCGTCGGATCCTCACGAGAACCCTTCGGACCCTTGAACGGGACGGGCTGGTGCGGCGCTCTGTGCTCGGTGCTTCACACCATGGTGCGGTGGAACGTGTTGAGTACACGGCGACGCCGCTCGGGCACAGCCTGCTGCCGCTGGTGATCGCGCTGGGGGAGTGGGCCGTCGACCATGAGTCGGACCTCCAGGCAGCCCGGCGGGCGTACGCCGGTCCGCCGGTCCGCTGACCTCAAGTTCGACCTGTCATCGGGGAGCCGGAACCGTTCAGCCCTCCAGCAGCCCCCGGATCTCTTCCGCCCCCAGAGCCCCCGCGAACGCCCCGGCGTCATCGCTCAGCACGGCGTCGAAGAGTCGCGCCTTGCGCTCCTTGAGCGCCATCACCTTGTCCTCGATGGTGTTCTCCGAGACCATCCGGAACACCATCACGTTCCGCGTCTGCCCGATCCGGTGCGTCCGGTCGATCGCCTGGGCTTCCGTCGCCGGGTTCCACCAGGGGTCGAGCAGGTAGACGTAGTCGGCCTCGGTGAGGTTGAGCCCGAACCCGCCGGCCTTGAGGCTGATCAGGAACACCGGCGCGGCACCGTCCTTGAACCGGTTGATCACCTCGGCGCGTTTCCGGGTGGACCCGTCGAGGTACTCGTACGGAATGCCCAGCTCGCGGCATACCTCGGCCGCCTTCGCCAGGAACGACGTGAACTGGGAGAACACCAGCGCGCGGTGTCCCTCTGCCGCGACCTCGGCGAGCTGCTCGGCCAGCAGGCTCAGCTTCGCCGACGGCACCCCCTCGTACTCCGGGTCCACCAGCGACGCGTCCAGCGCCATGCGGCGCAGCGTCGTCAGTGCACGGAAGACCGCCACCCGGTTCTCGTCGAAGCTCTCGAGCAGGCCCAGCAGGCGAGAGCGTTCGCGCTGCAGGTGCGTGTCGTAGATCCGCCGGTGCTTCGCGTCCAGGGTCACGCGGAGCACCTGTTCCTGCCGCTCGGGCAGCTCCGGCGCCACCTGCTCCTTCGTGCGGCGCAGCAGCAACGGCCGGATCCGACGGCGGAGCCGGGCCAGCAGCGGCGTCGAGTCGCCCTCGCCGGCGACCGGCTTGACGTAGTCCTCCCGAAACTTGGTCGGCGACCCGTACAGCCCAGGGGCAACGATCGCGAGCATCGCCCACAGCTCCATGAGGTTGTTCTCCATGGGCGTGCCCGTGATCGCCAGCTTGAACGGAGTCTTCAGTCGACGGGCCGACTCGTTGGCACGTGTCTGGTGGTTCTTCGCGAACTGCGCCTCGTCCAGGATCAGGCCGCTCCACTCGACATCGGCGAACGCGTCGAAGTCCAGGCGGAAGATCGCGTACGACGTCACGACGACATCCGCCCCTGCCGCGACCTCGGCCACGGAGGTACCTGCCTTGCGCGCGGTGCTCGGCAACGTCACCACCGTGAGGTCCGGCGTGAACTTTGCCGCCTCAGCGGCCCAGTTGCTCACCACGGACGCGGGCGCGACCACGAGGAACGGCGCATTGGCTTCGGGCCGCTCCTGCCGGGCCTGCGCGACGAACGCGAGGGTCTGGACCGTCTTGCCGAGGCCCATGTCGTCGGCGAGGATCCCACCCAGCCCGTGCCGCCACAGGAAGGTGAGCCACTCGAAGCCGTGCTGCTGATAGGGCCGCAGCTCGGCCTTCAGGCCCACCGGCGGAGGTACGGTGTCCGGCCCGTCGACGCCGTCGGCGGTCAGCGCGACCAGGTCGCTCACCGATCGCCGCCACCGGTCGGACTGCTCGACGACGTCGGCGACCTGCTCCAGCTCAGCCCACAGACCGGCGTTGAACCGGCTGATCCGCAGCTTGCCCGGCTGGTCCGACAGGCGCTGCGCCTCGTCGATCAGGGCGCGCAGCTGCGCGAACACGGGCAGATCGGTGCGCAGCCATGTTCCGTCCGTCAGCATGAACCGTTTCTTGCCCCGGGCGAGGGCGTCGAACAACGGACCGAAGGGGATCTCGCGTCCGTTGACCGTGACCATGACGCCCAGGTCGAACCAGTCCAGGTCGGTGCTGTCGTCCGCGCGCATGCTGACAACGGGCGTGGCCTCGAGACCGTTGTACTCGGGCAGCTCCTCGCTCTCCACGCGTACGCCGGGCAGCTCCCGGAGCACCGGCAGCACGGTCGTGGCGAAGTCCATGGCCTGGAGCCCGCGGAACGACTCGGGTGCCACGCGGAAGTGGCCGAAGCCCGGGACGTCACGCACGGCGGCGACCGTGTCGCCGAGGGTCGCCGCCTCCGTCGCGAGATCGCGCAGGTCCGCTCCCGGCTCCAGTGCCGTGGTCAGCGGGTACTCCTTGTCTGACGGCGGGTACGCCCACCGCCACGCCACGCTGATCTCCGCCGGCGAGACCGCCGTGACCGTGGCCACGAGCTCGGGCCGAGGCAGCTCCGGCAGCTCGACACCGGCGTCGGCATGGACCTGGACCTCGCGACGGAGCAGTGGCAGGTAGTCCGCCAGGAACTCGTCCACCGCGTCGGCAGGAATGGCGACATCGGCCAGCTGGACCGCGGCGAGCTCCTGGTCGGTGAGCGGCGTCGCCGTCGGGCCGAGGGTGATGGTGCGACCCGCGGACGTCTCCTCGACCGCGAACAGGCCGTGGCGACCGAGCGCCCCGACGGAGGTCGCCAGGCTGACGGCGCCGTCGAACGCGACCGTCCGCTCGAGGTGCGCGCCGCCGTCGGGCAGGGAGAGGTCCAGGGCGATGGACGCCTCGCCCGCCAGACGCAGCGACTCCCGCTTGGACTTGCCCACGAGCTCGATGCCGAGGCCGGGAGCATCGGCGAGATGGCGCCAGAACGGGCGGGGGAGCACGTCGTCCAGCGCGATCCAGTCGCCCGCACTGACGTACCCGTACCCACGCGGGCTCGTGGCACGCAGAGCGTCGAGCGTGGTGAACCACTCGCGAACGGCCGGGTCGATGCCGCGCAGGAACCCGTTACGGATGTAGTTCCACGACGCCGTGCCGCCCACCCACGAGCCGCGATCGTTGCGCTGGACCGGCCGGACGGACAAGGACAGCTCGTTGGCGGAGGGCGCGCCATCGACGCGGAACTGCAGGGCCAGCACGGGCTGGGCGTCGGCTGCTCCAGGGGATGCGGCCTGGCCCGTTGACGGGGCCGCGGGCACAAGCTGCTGCACGGCCGCCTTCCAGGCCGGCACCTGCGGTACGCGCTTCAGCGACGACGCGGGCCGGACCATCGAGGCGAGCCCGTCGGAACCCGCCTCAAGGAGGGTCGCGGCGACGTGCTTGCAGGCGGACCGGACCGGACACGTGCAGTCCGTTCCGACGACGACGGCTGGTCCCTGCGCGGCGGTCTCGAACTCGATGGAGCACGAGTAGGTGCCGCGCCCGCTGCCCCGAACCCACGAGATGAGAAGCAGGTCGTCCGGCAGCCACTCCCACGAGATGACCCGGCCCTGCTTCTGGTAGTCCTCACCGCGCAGGAAGGCGCCACTGCCCACCAGGAGCTTGATCGCCGCGGGGTGGATGCGCGGGGCAGGGACGGACGTGGGCACGCCTCCATGGTTCCACGCCCGGCCGACCGGTCAGCGGAGTTATCCACAGCGTGCCTTCAACCCCCCACGGTGTCGGTGGCCTCTGGGAGAGTGTCGGCATGCATACCCTGCCCGACGCCGGGCGCCGGCCCGCCGCACTCAGCGTCCTCGTCCTCACGGTCGCTCTGTGGATGGCCGTACCGATGCGCCTGCTGATCCCGGGCAACGAGCTCGACTTCGGCTTCACCGTGAACAACGCGATCTTCGTGATCGAGAACGCCGCGATGGCAGGAACCGTCGTCCTGGCAGTGGGAACCGCGGCAGTCCGCGGCAGACGCGTCCTCACCGGCGCGTCGGTGATAGTCGGCCTGCACCTGCTGCTCCAGCTCGGAACCGCAGGGGTCCAGCTCATGCAGGGCGCCCGGCCCGAGCTGGTTCTCGGCACCCTTGCCGGGATTCTCGTGCTGATGATGGCGCTCGCCGGGGTCCTGCTTGCCCGGTTCGTGCGTTCGCCGAGGTCGGCTCGCCGTGCCGGTCTGGTCGTCGCCCTCGTCGGGGCACTTATCCACACCCTGTGGACAAGCGTCCTGCTCCCGCTGCTCGCGATCCTGCCTCATGGCGGCCCGCCGTCCGGGATGGTCTGGCCTCTTCTGCTGACCATGGTGCTGAGCCTGCTGGTCGTCGCGGCGGCGGCGTTGTGCGGCTGGGCGGCACCGACCTCGCGGCGGATCGGTGCCCTCCTGGCCGCTGTGGTCGGGGTGCTCGGGCTCCTGTCGGCGTCCGATGCGATCGGCGCCTTCGGCGGGGCGTACGGTGCGGTCCAGATCGTGCAGGCGCTCGTCACCCTGGCCGCCGTGCCGTTCGCGGTGGTCGCGGGCCGGCGCCTGGCGGTCGTCCGGCAATCCGACGACGGGCCCAGCAGCCTTACCTCGCGGAGCTGACTCGGATCTCCTCGAGCGCGACGACCTCGAGAATCTGCTTCACGATGATGGGGCCGACGGACTCCCACGAGAGCATCTCGGCGATCACCATGTAGGACAGGTCGTCCCCGGTGAAGCAGCCGCCGCGGTGCAGGGCGTTGAGGAGCCGGTGCTTGGGCCAGTCGAGCTCGTCGAGGCGCTCGACCCGCCGCACTGCGGGGAAGAGCCGGCCGACGGGCAGCGACTTGAGGCGGGTCACGGCCGCCTCGGCAAGGCGCGCGATACCGACGTCGGTCTTGGTGTCGACCTGACCGACGTACCAGGCGTCGTCTTCGGCCATGACCTCGCGGAACCAGGGGAACACCTCACCCCACGTGGGCGTGGGGGTGACGGCGGGTGCGTCGGACATGAGCGGATACCTCCAGTCCCTGTAGATAAGTTGTCTTAATCCTTGCACCGTTCTGCAGGCAAATCAGACATGATCGGCTCCAGGGACTGGACCTCATCCATAAATTCACCCGCTTGGTGCTTGCCTGGCCAACGCCGCGGTGCGTACGCCGCGCAGACCGAACAGGGCCGCTGCCGCGAGGTATCCCACGGAGAGGGCGATGAAGAGGCCGGGAGACCATCCGGCGTCCGGCACCAGGAAGGCCGCGAGGGCGGCGGCGCCCACGAAAGCCGCGTTGTAGAGGACGTCGTAGAACGCGAACGCGCGGCCTCGGTAGGCGTCCTCGGAGTCGCGCTGCACGATGGTGTCGACGGCGATCTTGGCCCCTTGGGCGGCGAGCCCGAGCAGGGCTGCGGCAGTGACCACGGTGACGAAGCCTGGCTCGGGCACGAGGACCAGCTGCGACAGCCCGGCCACGACCAGCATCACGGCGATCCAGGTCTGCGGGGCCATGCGGCGTGCGAGTACGGCGGTGAGCAGGATCGCGAGCCCGCCGCCCACACCCGTCGCGCCGATCACCGTGGCGAAGGTGGCGAGACCTGCCGTGCGGTCTCCCGGCTCGACGAGCAGGTTGCGCGACATCAGGATCGACGCGATGAACACGACCCCGTACAGGAAGCGGTGGAAGGCCATCACCATCAGCGCCTGGCCGGGGGTACGTCGCGCGGCCAGGTAGCGGGCGCCGTCGACCAGGCCACGGGCGACGACCACCAGCTCGTTCCGGATCGAGCCGACGGCGGGCCGTACGGGTCCCAGCAGTGTGCGCGACATCCGCAGCCCCAGGAGCGAGGCGCAGCCCATGACCACGCAGGCACAGGTCAGGGCCGTAGCGTCCTGGACGCGGCCGGCAGGGATCGCGAAGCCGAGCACAAAGCTCAGGCCGCCGCCGAGGAACGCCGCACCCGCGCCGAGCGTCGGCGTGAGGGCGTTCGCCGTGAGCAGCAGGTCGCCCTGGACCACGCGTGGCAGGCCCGCCGAGAGGCCCGCGAGGAGGAACCGGTTGACGCTCAGGGCAGCGAGCCCCAGCACGTAGATCGCCGGTGTGACGCCCTGCGTCAGCATGAGCACCGCCATCGTGCCGGTGAGCAGCACACGCACCGCGTTGCCGAACACGAGGACCTGTCGCCGCTGCCAGCGGTCCAGGAAGACGCCGGCGAACGGGCCGACGATCGTGAACGGCGCGAGCATGATGGCGAACGCCCCGGCGATTCCAGCGGCCGACCCCTGTGACTCCGGGCTGAAGAACAAGAGGTTGGCGAGGCCCACCTGGAACATGCCGTCGCCGGCCTGGGACACCAGCCGCACCGCGAACAGCTTGCGGAACCCGGGCAGGCGCAGCAGCGCGCGGAGTTCGGCCAGGACGGTCACCCGTTCACAGTAGTTGTCCGTCCACTGCCGTGGTGGGCGACGGCGGTGTCGGCCGTGGGGCGATCGAACCGTCCGCCGACGCGCGCCCGGACGGGGACCAGGCCCTGGTGGAAGGACCGACGCTCGAACACCTCTGACGGCAGGCGGCCACCTTTGAAGTTCATGTAGCGGACATCTTGGTGTCATCCGAGATCCGTCCACCTGCCACGGGTCGGCGTCAGTCTGCCCCGTGTGTCCCCCAACCGCCGCCACGCGGCATTCATCGCTTCTGGCGCCGCCCTCGCACTGGGGCTGAGCGCGTTCCCGGCATTCGCCGACCAGCGGGTCGAGCCTGTCGACGCAGGGGCCTCGACAGGCTCGACCAAGCCCCGCGAGACGTTCCACCGCCTCGCCACCTATCCCGTCTTCCAGAACGCTCCCGCAGGCACTGACCCCGCGGACGAGACGGTCGCCGAGATCTCCGCCGTCAGCGAGGACGGCAACACACTGATCCACACCGACGCCGCCGCGCGCCGCATCGGGTTCGTCGACCTCAGCGACCCCGCCGCGCCGCGGGGCCTCGGGTCGCTGTCGCTCGCCGAGCTCGGTTCCGAGCACGACGAGCCGACGTCCGTCGCCGTGGTGGGCGGCTACGTGCTCGTCGTCGTCGACAGCTCGACGTCGTTCACCTCGCCGTCCGGTCGCCTCGACGTCGTCGACCTCGCGACGCGCACCCGCGTCCGCTCGATCGACCTGGGCGGGCAGCCCGACTCGATCGCGATCACGCACGACGGCGCCCACGCCGTCATCGCCATGGAGAACCAGCGGGACGAGGACGTTCTTGCCGACACCGGCGAGGGCGAGGAGGGCGACCTCCCGCAGGCTCCCGCGGGATTCCTGCAGTTCGTCGACCTCCCGGGCACCGATCCGGCGGCCTGGCGGACCCGTGCCGTGGAGCTCGACGTCGCGACGCTCGGCGCCGCCGGCCTCGACACCCCGCAGGACGCCGAGCCGGAGTACGTGTCGATCAACCCGTCCGACACCAAGGTCGCGGTGACCCTGCAGGAGAACAACGGCGTCGCCGTGCTCGACGTCGTCTCCGGTGAGCTCCTGAACGTGTTCTCGGCGGGCGAGGTCGCGCTGGACGGCGTGGACGTCGACGACGACGGCGCGATCGACCAGACCGGGTCTCTCGACGCCGCCCCGCGCGAGCCCGACGCCATCGGCTGGGTGGACGACGAGCACGTCGCCACCGCGAACGAGGGCGACTGGAAGGGTGGCACACGCGGCTGGACGGTCTTCGAGGCCGCGACGGGCGACGTCGTCTGGGACGCGGGCACCGAGCTCGAGGATCTCGCGGTGCGCGTCGGCCTGCACAACGACGACCGTGCCGGCAAGAAGGGCGTGGAGATCGAGGGCCTGGCGGTAGCAACCCTTGACGGCGTCCGGTACGCGTTCGTGGGCTCCGAGCGGTCCAACTTCGTGGCCGTCTACGACGTGTCCGACCCGGCTTCCCCGCGGTTCGTGCAGGTCCTGGCAACCACGAACGGCCCGGAAGGGCTGCTGCCGGTGCCGTCGCGGAACCTCCTCGTCGTGTCCTCGGAGGAGGACTCGGCCGAGGACGGCGTCCGAGCTTCCGTGTCCGTGTTCGGCAAGGGGCAGCGGTACGCCCGCGACGCGGGCTCGCCGGTATTCCCGTCGGTGGTCTCCGCCGACGCCCGCACCGAGACCGGTGCGGCGAAGCCGATCGGCTGGACGGCGCTCGGCGCCCTCTCCGCCGACCCGGACAAGCGGGACCGCCTCTGGACCGTGACCGACGCCGCGATGTCGCCGACGTCGATCCTCTCCGTCTCGACCGCCGGCCAGCGCGGCAAGAAGGCCGGGCCAGCGGTGATCGACCGCGAGATCATCGTCACGGAGAACGGCTCCCCGGTCGGACTGGACGCCGAGGGCATCTGGGCGCGCCCGTCGGTCAAGGGCAGGTCGGGCGGCTTCTGGCTCGGCGTCGAGGGTGCGACCGGTGCGGAGAACGCGCTGGTGCGCGTCTCGGCCGCGGGCCGGGTGCAGGAGCGCGTGAGCCTGCCCGACGACGTCGCCGCAGGCCTCGGCAAGTGGGGCATCGAGGGCGTGTCCGGCACCGTGGACCGTACGGGCGAGCACCTGTTCGTCGCGCTCCAACGCGGCCTGACCACCGACGACGGTCTGGCCGGGTATGCCCGCATCGGGCGGTACGACGTCGCGACCGGCGAGTGGACCTGGTTCGGCTACCCCCTGTCCGCGCCGACGGCCGACGGCGACTGGGTCGGCCTGTCCGAGGTCACGGTGGTGGACCGCGACACGCTCGCCGTCATCGAGCGGGACAAGCTCAACGGTCCGGCCGCCGAGCTCAAGGCCGTGTACACCGTGGACCTGCCGCGACGCGCCCCGCGCCCCGGGACGGTCCCGATGCTCGACAAGGAGCTCGCGATCGACGTCCTGCCCGCGCTGCGCGGCACCAACGGCTGGACGCAGGAGAAGCTCGAGGGCCTCACGATCGGGGGTGACGGCCAGGTCTACGCCGTGACGGACAACGACGGCGTCCAGGACGCGACGGGCGAGACCGTCTTCCTGGACCTGGGCAAGGCACGGCACCTGTTCCGCTAGCTCCCGGAGATGTCAGACGCTCAGGTCACCCGAGTGACCTGAGCGCCTGACACGTCTTCAGGCGTGGGCACCCACGTGGACCGCCAGGGCCCCGTAGGCGGGGATCGACGCCGTGAACCAGCCGTTCCCGTCGACGCTCCGGGTCACCGAGCAGTCCGCGGCCGCCACGACGTCGCAGTACGTGCCCGCCGGGAGCGACGTCTGGAACGAGCGCTGCACGGTCGATGCGGTGTTGTTCAGCACCACGTACCCCCGGTCGCCCCGGCCGTAGCTCACGAGGTTGCCGCCGTCGTCCCACCAGTTGGTGACCTCGGTGCCCGCGACGGTGTTGTGGAAGCCGACCATGCCCCGGATCTCCGTCCAGCGCTGTGTGCAGGTCCACTTCCCGGCACCGCAGGTCGCGTCGGGCACCGTGGTCTCGGTGGCGCCGGGCGCGCCGGCGTCGGTGCCCGAGAACTCGTAGCCGGAGTACACGGTGGGGGACCCGTAGGGCCACGACAGCAGGAACGTGTTGGCCAGCACGTACTTGGCGCCCCACTTGTAGTTCATCGACTCGCCGTTGCGCTCGGTGTCATGGTTGTCCACGAACACGCCGGCCCGGTCGTAGGGCAGCTTGCCGTCGCCGATGAACCGCAGGTTCTTGATCTGGCCGTCGAAGTCGGCCTTGAGCTGCCGCGCGTAGTCGAACTCGTGCGAGTCACCGCTCCCCAGGTACTCGGACGGCTGGATCGGCTCGCCCGCGGCGCCGATCACCTCGTGCACCCAGAACACGTTCGGGTTGCTCATCCGCGACTTGATCGCCTCCAGGTCCGACGCCGGGATGTGCTTCGCGGCGTCGATCCGGAACCCGTCGACGCCGAGGGAGACCAGGTCGTCGAAGTAGGCGGCGAGCCGGCCCCGCACGTAGTCGGAGCCGGTGCGCAGGTCCTGCAGCGCGACCAGGCGGCAGTTCTGCACCTCGTAGCGGTTCGTGTAGTCGGCGATGTCGGTGCGGCAGTCGTTGAAGTCCTGCGCGCTGTACGTTCCGGTGAAGTTGTCCTCCGAGTACGCGGTGCCGGCCACACCGGTCCCCGACTGGCCGGCGCCGGCCATGTGGTTGACGACGGCGTCGGCGATCACGCCGACTCCCGCGGCGTCGCAGGTGGCGACCATGTTCGCGAACTCGGCGCGCGTGCCGAGCTTCGACTCGATCCGGTAGCTCACCGGCTGGTACGACGTCCACCACTGGGAGCCGCGGATGTGCTCCATCGGCGGGGAGACCTGCACATAGCCGAACCCCGCCGGGCCGGCGACGTCGGCGCACTCGGCGGCGACCGAGTCCCAGGTCCACTGGAACAGGTTGAGGATGACGTCCCCGTCGCCGTGCGCGGGGGTCGCGGCGCGAGCCGGTTCCGCGGTGACCGCGGCGGTGGTCCCGGCCAGGCCGAGGGTGAGTGTGGCGGCCAGGGTCGTCAGGGTGGCGAGCAGGCGTCGGGGCACGTTCGGACGGCGCTTCATCGCGGCTCCTTGCGGCGTTGTCCCGGCTGTGGCGCGTGCGGCGTTGCACGACCGTTTCCGGATCCTGCTGCAAGCCTTGCAGAGATGGACGACGACACGCCAGGCCCTGGGTGAAAAAGCGTCCAGGTCCTGGCGTGTCGGAGATGCGGTCCTGCCTACTCGGGGTCGTTCGGCATGAGGATCCAGAACGCGATGTACGCGAGGAACTGCGGTCCGGGGATGAGGAAGGACGCGACGGTGAGGACCCGCACCAGAGTGGGGTCCCAGCCGAATCGGCGGGCGACGCCGGCGCAGACGCCGGCGATCATTCGCCCCCGGCGCGGGCGGGAAAGTGTCTCTGTGCTCATGTCATCGACAGTACGCAGCCTGTGGGCGGCGCAGTATCCGGTGACGCCCTGGTTGATCCCTGACAGTGCCCTGGGATGTCCTGGGTGAAATCAGGGTTCCTCGGGTCGATCGACTGCCCGCTGCCCGTAACCTGACGGCGCCGGCCGGTACCGGGGCGCCGCAGCGCGCCCCGTCGAGAGGAGAGGGACAGCGTTGGGTTATGTCCACCGGACGCCCGCATGGGCGGGCCCGCTCGGCGCGAAGAACCGCACGACGTACTGGGGCGTGGTGCCGCTCAGGCCGGGCGGCTCGTCGCGCGGGTTGCCCCCGCATCCGGACGAGGTACGGCCCACCGGCACCTTCGGCGACTGGTACGACGCCGCGTGCGGCTACCTCTGGCGTGCGGAGCAGCAGGACCTCTCGCTGGTCCGCATCCTCGCCGGCGGTCTGCTGATCCTCCTCCAGCTTGTCGCGCTGGTGCCACTGGTGCAGCTTGTCGGTTCGATGCTGCCGGGCGGGCCGGTGGGGCGGCCCGAGACGTGGTCGGTCGTCGTCGGCGCCATCCTGCTGGCCGTCGGTTGGCTCTGCTGGGCCGTGTACCGGCGCCGCTGGAACAGGGCCTGGGAACTGCGTAAGGCCTGGTCCTGGGCGGTCCACGACCCTCGCGTCCTGGAGCTGCCCGAGCGGCCGCTCAGCGTGGGTGAGGTGCGTGATGTCGACATCGACCCCGAGATGACGCACCCGTACCGGGCGCGGCTGCACGTGCGGATCAAGGACCGGCCGTTCGTCTACAGGGTGTACTACCGGAGCCATACGGACCGGGTCCGTAGGCGCGAGGCGCTGCGGTCGTACCCGCCGCTGTCCGCGTTCATCCTGGCGACGGTCGGCGTTGTCGTATCGCCCACCTGGTGGGCGCCCGGACCAGGACAGTACGGAGTGCTGCTTGCCGCCTACCTGCTCGCCGCCCTGCCGCCGGTGATCAGTTCAACCGTGCGTTATGCCCGCCGGATGCTGCTGGCGCAGGCGCTCGCCCGGGCGGACGTCGAGGAGCGCCACCGGTGGATGGGCTGGCAGCTGCTGCACGGGGTGCCCGGCACGACACCGCTGAAGGAACGGGTGTCGAGTGCCGCCGCCGGTTCGCCGAGAGCCCTCGCTGACGGAGGAGTGGTCGATTCGAATGACCGTTCGCCGACCGTGTCGTTCGGGACGCGGCCGGACGTCCGGGCGGCGCGCGCCGCCGAAGAGAGCGTGCGGACCACTGTCCTTGGTGCCGTGGTCCCGTTCGGCATCTTCGGGCTGATCGCGGCACTGATCGCATGGCGGCAACCGAATCTGGGGCTTGCCGCCCTGGGCGGCCTCGCGGTCCTCGGGCTCATCTGTCTGGCGCTGTGGCTCTGGCACGGCTCTGGGCGACAGCCCGAGGGCCGGACCGGGTCGGGCTTCGTGGTCCTGGTCGAGGTCCCGAGCTACCCCCGCACTCCGCGCGCGACGGTGCCGACCGGCGACATGGTCCTCACCCTGGACGACGGTCACGCCCACCTGATCCCGGCCGACAGCTCGGTCCCCGAGCTCGACCTGCCCGTGACGGCACTGATCAGCGGCGTCGGGTCGCTCCTCCGCGACGGCAAGCAGTGGCTGGTGCTGCCCGACGGCAGCCACGTGGCCGTCACCTGCTCCGACTACGTCGGCCTGCGTGACGCAGCCGCCGACGCCGGGATAGCCGTGCTGATCCCAGGACCGCAGCCGCTGTGAGCCAGCGGCTCCCGACGGTCAGGCGGTGCGCTCGTTCGGGATGAAGACCCAGCAGATCAGGTAGGCCAGGACCTGGGGTCCCGGGATGAGGATCGAGGCGACGGTGACGACCCGCACGATCGTGGGGTCCCAGCCGAACCGGCGGGCGATACCGGCGCAGACGCCGCCGATGATGCGCCCCTGACGGGGTCGGAAGAGTCGAGGTGTGCTCATGTCCTCGACGCTACGCGGGGTGCGGTGCCCCCGACATCCGGTGATCCCCCGGTCGGCCCCTGAACGAACCCTGGGAGACCAGGGGGAGTTCTCCCCGTTGTCGCCGGGTGCGGGCGCTGAGATCGTGACCCCCAGCAGACGAAGCCGGCCGACACGGATCGAGCCGAGGAAAGGGCAGAATGACGCGCCTTGTGATGAACGACGAGTTCCTGGCGACGGTCGAGAACGACCTGGGCCAGATGAAGGACCGCCTGTACGACCCGCTGGACGCGATCAGGAAGGCTGAGCCGTCGGCGGTGGGGGAGCAGGGGCTCATCGAGAAGGTCGAGCACTTCAAGAACAGGTGGGACCACAGCATCGACCAGATGTGCGAGGCCACGGGCAACGCCCAGGAGCAGCTCCAGAAGATCCGTGAGGGCTTCGCCAAGGTGGACGCCGACCTCGCCGCAGCGCTGGGCGGTGAGTGATGGTCCAGTACGAGCACATCGGTACTGATCCAACCCCTGGCGACCACGTCGTCACCGGGTCTCTCGCCGACGGCCTGACGGGTGGTCACGAGACGCTCGAACGGGTGAAGTTCCTGCTGGAGAGCGTCAACGAGGGCGAGTGGTTCGGCGAGACGGCCATCGCCTTCAGGTCGATGCTCGCCGACGACTTCCGCCCCAAGGTCGCCGACGCCGAGGGGGCGTTCCGCAAGGCGGCGTCGGCTCTCGAGACGTGGGCCACCCACCTGGAGTCCTTCCGCCGTGACGCGGACAGCCTTGACCGCCGTCTCGGCGAGGCCATGGCTGCCCGGGACGCGGCGCAGGCCGCTTACCACAACATTCCCGACGGCTCGCGTCCGCCGGACGATGCCACCGAGGCGGAACAGCAGCGCTACGAGCAGAACGAGCGGGACCGGGGCAACGCTCGCGAGACCCTGGAAGGTGCCGAGCAGGGCGTCGCCGGCATCTGGGAGGAGATCCACCAGCTCGTCCGCGAGTACGACGCGGCGTCCAAGACGCTCCTCGACGAGTTCGACACCGCGGCGGCCATGGCCCCTGACGACCCCGCCTGGTACGAGCGTGCGATCGACTGGGTCGGGGACAGGTTCGAGGACCTGGGCGACTGGGTGGCCGACATCGGCGACATGATCCTCGAATGGGCCGCCGAGAACGCCGGCCTGCTGAACCTCATCTCCAACATCCTCAACGTGGTCGCCCTGGTGACCGGAATCCTGGCACTGCTGCCCATCCCCGGCGTCCAGGTCCTCGGCCTGATCAGCCTCGCGGCCACCGCCGGCAGCACCCTCGCCTCATATCTCTCGGCGGCGGGACAGGCTGGGTCCTGGGCGGACGGGTTCACGCCGTCCGTCGTGGTCGGGATCATCGCGACGGCGCTCGGCGTCGGAGCGCTCGGCGCCACGTTCAAGGCGACAGCCGCCGCGGCGACCACGGCGGGCCGGGCGGCTCCGACCTTCGGCCAGTTCATCCTGGGGCAGGGTCACCAGATCCCTGGGTTCTTCTCCCTCGCGGCCAAGGGAGGCTCGATCGAGTCGGTCGCCGAGCTCGGCTGGCGGTCCGTCGACCTCATGTTCGACCAGGGGATGTGGTTCGGTACGACACCGATCGGCCTCGGCATGATGGGGTGGGACACCAAGAACGACAAGAACGGCACGTACGACAACCAGAAGGGGGTCACGCAGTGACCGTGACGACGTCGCCAGAGGCGGACAACCCGACCCGCTGGCGCCTGCGTACCCGGGTCCCGGACGACTGGATCGAGCTGGCCGGCACCCTGACGGCGCAGGAGGCGCTCGGCACGATCCGGTCCGCGCTCGACGACGTCGGGGTGCCGCTGCCGGAGGCCGACGCGGACAGGCTTCGCGCCGGCCTGCAGTCGTGGCGCGAGATGTGGCGCCAGGAGCGGGTGCTCCTTCATGGTCTCGTCTACCAGGGAGCCGAGCACGAGGGCCCCACGGCGGTGGGGCAGGAGATCTTCTGGAACGTCATCGGCTCCGTCACCGAGATCACCGCGTTCGACGGTCCGCTGTCCCTTCTCGACGTGGTGCGGCGCGTCATCGGCGCGAAGGCGGGGATCGATCTCGACAGCGCGTACAGCGAGACCTTCGAGACGGGCATCGGGCCGGCCCTCGGCCTGACGACGACCTACGAGGCCACGTACCGGAAGCCCGGTGCGCCGCAGGAGGCCGAGCCCGTACGAAGCACGGTCGGGCTCGCGGCGGTCGTCGCGGCGCCGAAGGCCGGAGGGCCCGGCCTGGTCCTCATGGGCTTCTCGACGGACCCCGACCAGGTCCAGGGCGTCGGGATGCTGCTGGCGGCCATGGCCGGCCCTGCCACCATCATGCCCGTGGACAAGGACGGAAAACCTGTCGTCAGCGGTGCTCCGCCGCTCGGCGACCTGCCGCCGCTGCACGACGACGCGACGAGGGCCCCTGGGTCGCAGGAGGCCGGGTGAGCGGCATGACGACCTCCGTGCGGACGGCGCCGGAGAAGCGTGGTCGGCGCGCCCTCCCGCCCATGCCCGAGGACGTACCGCTGCCGACCACGTTCGGGGACTGGTACGACGCCGCGGCGGTGCACCTGGGTATCGCCGAGAAGCGGGACAGCGGTGTGCGTCGCATGCTGGCGGGCGTCGTGATGCTGGCCGGCGTCTCCGCGGGTGCCGGGCTCGTAGCCGGACCGGCGGCGGTCCTGGCCGGGCAGGGGGCCCCGGGGGAGAGCGCCGACGTCGCGTCGCTCGTGATCGGGCCGATCCTGGCTCTCGGTGTACTCGCCTGGTGGTTCTGGTACCGGCGGGACTGGGTACGCGCACGCCGCCTCCGCCACGCGTGGTCGCGTGCGATCCGGGACCCGCGCGTCCTGGCCCTGCCCGTGCGGCCGTACCAGGGCACCGGGGTGGACCCGGAGGAACAGCACGACTACCGCGTACGCGAGCGTGGGAGCTTCGCCCCGTACCCGGGGCTGCGCAGCGTCGGCGGGGTGACCGGCGGTCTCGACGCGGTGCGTGCAGTGCTCTACCCGGTCCTCTTCCTGATCGGGCTGATCGCGATCCTCGCGGTGCTCGGTGCTGACTCCTCGGGCAGCCCGATCAGCGGGGCGCTGCCGATCCTGCCGTTCGCCGTGGCGACGGTGTGCGCCACCGCGCGGGCCTGGCGGCGTATCGCGGACTCCTCCGGCCTGGTCGCGCTCCAGGCGGACGACCGCCGTCGGTGGACGGGCTGGCGGGTGGTGCGCGGGCTCGACGAAGGTGCGCCGCGGACGCCGTGGTACCGCCGGCTCAACTGGGCCATGCTGCCGGTGGCGCTCGGCGCGGCGGCGGTTCTCGTCTTCCGCGTCGCGTCCGGCGAGATGACCGGGCAGGCCCTGGTCATCGGCGTGGTCGTCTGCGTGGTGCCGGTCGCGATCCTCGGGGGGTCGTTCCTGGTGCGTTCGCTGGCCGCGCGCTCCCGGGGCGGCACGTCCGGCGTGGGTGTCGACATCGTGGCTGACGACGTGCCGCCGCTGGGTCCCGGGTCGGTGGCACCCGGCCAGGGCGTGCTGCGCACCGACGACGGCGGGATGGTGCTGGACGCGGGCGGCTCGGCGCTCCGGGTTCCGGCGGGTTCGGCGCTGGTCAGCGGCGAGCCGCACGCGGTGGCGAGCCGTCGGCACTGGCTGCTGCTGCCGGACGGCTCTCAGGTCCCCCTGACCTGCGCCGCCGTGCGGCGGCTCCGGGAGCTCGCAGAGGGCGCAGGTCTTCGGGTCCTGTGAGACGGCGGTCCGTCACCACCCGTTCGGCACCAGCACCTTGCGGATGCGCTTCTCGCTGACCGGGCCGTCGGTGCCGAGCTGCTGCGCGAACAGCGAGACGCGCAGTTCCTCGAGCATCCAGCGGACGTCCGCGAGCTCCGCAGCACGCGCGGCGTCGGGGGAGCCTGCCGCGTACGCGGCCCGTGCCTTCTCGTAGGCGGCCGTCACGTCGCCGATCCGCCAGGCGAGGTCGGCGTCGCGTCCCGGGTTCTCCGTGGCCTTCGTCAGGCGGTGCGAGTCCGCGCGCAGGTAGCGGGCCAGGTGCGGCAGCCGCCGCGGCGGCGTCGCGGACACGAACCCGTCGTGGATCAGCGACGCACGGTGCTCCCGGAGGTCCTGCAGGGTGTTCAGCAGCGCGAGGCTGCCCGACGCGCGGATCTCCGCCTCGAGCGTGCGGCTCGCCGACAGCGCGGCCACCACGTGCCCCACGATGCGGTGCACCTCGTCCTCCAGGTGCTTCCGCACGAAGGCCAGCGCGTCGGCGTAAGCACCGGCGGAGCGCACGGACGCGGCATCCGGCCCGCCCGGCGGCGTGTCGTACCGCGCGGAGTCACCAGCCGAGGTCAACGAGACGACGGCCGCCAGCTGCAGGTCGGTGACCAGCGCCTCGGTACTCGCGTACGGCGACGCCGCCATGGTCAGGGACTGCGTCCCGGTCCACCGGGAAGTGATCCGCCCGGTACCCAGTGCGGCCTCGGACAGCAACAGCCGCCGGACCCCGGCGGCATGCGCGGAGGCCTGGGCGCTCTCGTCCGCCAGGATCCGCAGGGCCACCCCGACCGACCGGGCCTGCCCCTTCACCGTGGGAGCAACCTCCTCCACGAGCGCCGGAAACCCCCGCACGACAACCCCGGCCCCGACGTCGGTAGACACGGAAACCGGCAGCACCCCGCCGTCAGGCAGCCCAGCAGGCCAAGAAGAAACCCCGCTCTGCTCCCCGACGACAACACCAGCACCATCGCCGACACCGACGCCCCCGCCAACCCCACCACCCTGGGAGCCGCGCGCCCCCACCTCGGAAGGCGACGGCACGACGGAGGGCGCGGCGGGCGAAGACCCGCGCGCGACCGTCTCCCCGAACGGAGCGCCCCCTGGGGCGCGTGAGTGTGTCGCGCGCGGGTCTTCGCCCGCCGCGCCCGCCCCGACCGAAGCACCAGAAGCCGAAGAAGCAGCCCGAGCCTCAGCCAGAGCAGCCCCAACAGCCCCCTTCACCGCCGACCGCACAGCAGCCTCGGCCCGCCCCGCCAGCTTCCGCTGCAGCAGCAGCAGGTCCTTCGACTCGTCCAGCACGATCGACGACGCGTCCCGGCCCCGCCCGCGCTCCTCGATGACCCGGAAGGTCATCCGGAGGTGCCCGGGCAGCCGCGCGACCCGCTCGTCGTCCCAGACCTCTGGCGGCACCACCACGTCGCGGACGGCCCGGACGGCCCGTGTGAACGTGCCGACATAGGGCTCGGCCATGTCGCCGGCCCGCACGACGTCCTCCCAGGCCGGGCACTCCTCACGCATCCAGGCGACGATCTCGCGCGCGACGTCCGGCGCAGGCACCAGCTCGCGCCGCACCACCTTGGGCAGTGACTTGATGGTCGCGACGGTCAGTTCTTCGAGGAGCCCTGGCACCATCCAGTCGAACCCGTCCGGCACGACTCGTGCGAGCACGGCGACGGGGATGTGCACGGTGACGCCGTCGGCGTCGGACCCAGGCTGGAACTGGTAGGTGAGGGGCAGTGTGAGCTCACCCTGGGGCCACTTCTCGGGGAACTCGGAGGTGTCGACGGACGCGTCACCGACGAGCTGCTCCATCGTGAAGGTGAGCAGGTCCGGCGTCTCCTTGCGCGCCCGGGACCACCAGCGGTCGAAGTGCGCGGCGGACACCACGGAGTCGGGGACGCGCTCGTCGTAGAAGGCGAAGAGGTCGTCCTCGTCCGCGACGAGCCCGCGCTGCCGGGAGCGGGCCTCGAGCTCACCGGCCTCCTCCAGGAGCGCGCGGTTGTCGTGGAAGAACCGGTGGTGCGTGGTCCACTCACCCTCGACGAGCGCGTGCCGTACGAACATCTCCCGCGCCGCCTCGGGGTCGACCTTCGCGTAGAGCACGCGCCGGTCGGACACGATGGGCACGCCGTACAGCAGCACCTTCTCGGTGCACATCGCGGCGCCCTGCTTGGACGACCAGTGCGGGTCGGAGTAGGTGTGCTTGGCGAGCGCCCCGGCGAGGCCCTCGGCCCACTCCGGCTGGATGCGGGCGACGTCGCGCGCCCACAGGCGGCTGGTCTCGACGAGCTCGCCCGCCATGATCCACGCCGGCGGCTTCTTCGACAGCGGGGACCCGGGGAAGATGGCGAACCGTGCCCCGCGGGCACCGATGTACTCGTTGCGGGCCTGCTTCTTGGCGCGCTTCAGCGCGATCTCGCGCTGCGCTCCCCGCAGGTGCGCGACGGCGGACGCCTTCACGTCGCCCGTGTCCTGCATGCCGAGCTGCGAGAGCAGGCCGGCCAGCAGCGACTTGTGGATGGTGTCGTCGTCCCAGGTCTGGCGGTATGACGGCGTCTCGACCTCGGCGTCCACGGTGACGGGGGTGGGACGACGGCGGGGCTGGAACGACATCTCGATGCCGAGCGGCTTCGACATCTCCCGGAGCTGGGCCACCACGTCCTGCCACTCGCGGATCCGCAGGAAGTTGAGGTACTCGGACTTGCACAGGCGGCGGAACGCCGAGCTGCCCATCGCGTGCTGCTGCTCCCGCACGTACTCCCAGAGGTTCAGGTACGTGAGGAAGTCGGAACGCGGGTCGGCGAACCGGGCGTGCAGCTGGTCGGCCTGCGCGCGCTGCTCCGCGGGGCGCTCCCGGGGGTCCTGGATGGACAGGGCGGCCGCGACGATCGCCACCTCGCGGGCCACGCCGTGCTTCGAGCCCTCGATGACCATGCGGGCCAGGCGGGGGTCCATGGGGAGCTGGGCGAGCGTGCGCCCGACGTCGGTGAGGCGCGTGGTGCCGTCGACCTCCTCGAGCGCGCCCAGCTCCGTGAGCAGCTGGACACCGTCGCGGATCGCTCGCGTGTCCGGGGGCTCGACGAAGGGGAAGCGGGCGACGTCGTCGGGCGTGCTGACCACGCCGACCGAGATCATCTGCAGCAGCACCGACGCCAGGGACGTGCGCAGGATCTCGGGCTCGGTGAACTCGGAGCGGCCGTCGAAGTCCTCCTCCGAGTAGAGGCGGATCGCTATGCCGTCGGCCACACGGCCGGACCGGCCGGACCGCTGGTTCGCGGAGGCCTGCGACACGGGCTCGATCGGCAGCCGCTGCACCTTGGTCTGCTTGGAGTAACGGCTGATGCGGGCCGTGCCGGGGTCCACCACGTAGTGGATGCCAGGGACGGTCAGCGACGTCTCGGCCACGTTGGTCGCCAGCACGATGCGCCGCGACGAGTGCTGCTGGAACACCCTGTGCTGCTCGGCGCTCGACAGCCGCGCGTACAGCGGTAGGATCTCGACGTGCTGCGGGTGTTTCGGGTCCCGGGCGCGTTCCTTGAGGTGTCCGGCGAGCCCGTCGGCGGTGTCGTGGATCTCGCGCTCTCCGGAGAGGAACACCAGGATGTCGCCGTCACCCTCGCGCATCAGCTCGTCACAGGCGTCGATGATGCCGGTGACGAGGTCCTTCTCCTCGGCGCCGCGCGATCTGCCCTTCTTCTTCGGACCGCCGGAGTCCCGGGGCGAAGGCGCCGGACGGCCGCCTTCCGTGGCCGCCTCGCCCTCGTCCGGCGACAGCGGGCGGTAGCGGATCTCGACCGGGAACGTGCGCCCGGAGACCTCGACGATCGGCGCCAGGTCGGGCAGCACGTCGGTGACGTAGTCCGGCGCACCGCCGCGCCGCGCCAGGGCAGCGGGGGAGAAGTGCGCCGCGAACCGCTCGGAGTCGATGGTGGCCGACGTGATGATCAGCTTGAGGTCGGGCCGCTGGGGGAGCAGCCGGGACAGGTAGCCCAGCAGGAAGTCGATGTTCAGCGACCGCTCGTGCGCCTCGTCGATGATGATCGTGTCGTAGGCGAGCAGCTGCGGGTCGCGCTGGATCTGCGCGAGCAGGATGCCGTCGGTCATGACCTTGACCAGCGTCCGGTCGCTGGACTGGTCCGTGAAGCGGACCTGGTAGCCCACGACACCGCCGAGCTCCGTGCCGAGCTCCTCGGCGATGCGCTCCGCGACCGTCCGCGCGGCGAGCCGCCGGGGCTGCGTGTGCCCGATCTGGCCCGTGCGCCCGCGCCCCAGCTCGAGCGCGATCTTCGGGATCTGGGTCGTCTTGCCCGAGCCGGTCTCGCCGGCGACGATCACCACCTGGTTGTCGCGGATCGCGGCGGAGATGTCGTCCCGGCGTGCGGAGACGGGAAGCTGCTCCGGATAGGTGATCGGCGGCACCTCGACGGCGACCCGCTTGGCGGCGGCAGCCTCGAGCTGTGCCGTCGACACGCGCTGCGGCCCGTTGCGCCGGGGTCGGCGGTTCTGCCTGTCCGTCTGCTGGCCTGCCCCGCGGCGACGGTTCCGGCCTCCGCCCGGGCGGCCGTGATCGCCGTCGGGCACGGGGGTGGAAGAAGGCTCGGTACTCACAACCCCTCATTGTCCCAGGGACGGCAAGGTGATTTGCTACGACGGCGCGACCACCGGTCCGTGGCCATGGGGATCGCTCCCCATGTCGCCGGTGCCGAGGGGCATCTAGGCTGCCGAGATCATTGTGACGTGCGGGGATGCCGTAGAGGGGGGCGGGATGCCTGAGCAGCTGGAGGTCGGCGCCGATGCGGTGGACCGTCGCCGAGGGGCCGACATGACCCTCACGGAGCTGGTCGAGCTGTGCGAGGCGCGGATCAACGGCCTGAGCCGCACCCGACAGGTCTTCGAGCACGGCGGTACGCAGGAGCAGATCGCGAGCATGCTCGCGGACCTGGGGGTCACGGCGTCCGGCTGGGACGCGGCGGTCGGCCGCATGCCCGACGGTGACCCGCTGGCGGTCCGCGCGGGCGCACGCACCGTGCGGGACGGCGCGCCGGGTTTCGGGGCGGTGGCCGAGGTGCTCGACACGTACGCCTCCGCGCTGGAGTCCGGACGCGCGGGGCACGCCGCGGGTCTCGCCGCCCTCCGGGCCGCCCAGGAGCGGGCCGTGGCGCTCCCGGCGAGCGGCAGCGGTACCGACCCGGCGCGGACGGAGACGGCGGCCAGGGCCGCGATCGCGGTGCTCGACCTGGCCTGCGCGGGGTACGCCGCCTGCCAGGACGCCTACGAGGCGGCACGCGACGCGGAGGAGGCCCTCTACGTGGCGCTGTCCTATGTCCGGGTCAGCCGCCCTGGGTCCTTCGACGACCTGAGCGGCTGACCTGTTCCGGCGACTCCGGCGACTCCCGCGACCAGGGCGCGCAGCGGATCCTGGTGCGAGTCAGTACGAGCAGGTGTCGAGGAGCGGCTGCAGCGCCGCCTTCTCCGCGGAGTCCACGCTGAGGTCCCAGCGCGCCTTCGTGTGGATCCACATCTTGGCGTAGGCGCAGCGCTTGCTCGCGAGCGGGGGAACCCACTCGGCGGGGTCGTGGTCGCTCTTCGAGATGTTCACCTCGGCCGTGACGGCGATCAGCTGCGGGCCGGTGAGGTCGTTGGCGAAGTCCTCCCGGCGATCCGTCGTCCACTCGCCGGCACCGGAGTCCCAGGCCTCGGACAGGGCGACCACGTGGTCGATGTGCAGGTCGGCCGGCGAGGTGCGCGTCTCGCCGTCGAACTCGCTGTACCAGGTGCCCGACGTCGGGTAGCAGTCGCTCCCGACCTCTACGCCGTCGCCGTCGCGTCGCAGGACGGTCTCGCGGGTGGTGCAGCCGTCGACGGTGGTCCAGTGCGGGAACAGGTCGCGGTCGTACGGCCCGGGGGCGCTCTCCGCTCGCACCGTGAGGACGTCGAGCTCGGTCTGTGCCACGGCCTTGGACGGGAGGTCCGGCGGGTAGGCGCCGGCGGGCTGCGGGAGCGTCACCGTCAGGAGCGCGACGAGCGCCAGCACCACGACCGACGTGACGAGGTGACGGGTTCGAGGCCCTTGACGGAGGCTTCGCTGGACGACGAGCTGCGACATGGGACAGACCTTCCTCGAGACCGACCGGGCGACTTCATCGTCGATCTGGGCGATGTCACCTGAATGACCGCGATGTGACGATTAGCGAAATTTCACCCGCTCAACCCTTCGGAGGCGATGTGCTCCGGGTGCGAGTCAGGCCCTCAGGTCACGCGCGTGACCTGAGGGCCTGACACGTCTGGGTCGGGCAGGCGCGGCTGCCCGGTCGGCCGGCTCAGACCGTGCCAGCGGTCAGCATGCCCAGGTAGTAGCCGAGGCCGACCAGGGCGAGGGCCCCGATGGTCTCGATGATGGCGAGCGCGAGACCCCAGCGGGCGAGCCACAGGTCGAAGCCCTCCTTGCCGGCGCGCGCGACGGCGATCGCGTTCAGGATGACGCCGATGACCGGCAGTGCGGCGAGGAAGAAGGTGAGAAGGCTGAAGACCGTGGTCTGCGGGTCCTCCTCCTCGTCGGCCTCGACGGAGTCGCCCGGGACGGCGACGGCGGTCCCGGCGGCGGCGGGGGCGGCCACGGCGACCGCGGCCTCGGTGACGGCCTCCGTCGGGGTCACGTCCGGGGTCTCGGTGGCTACTGCCTCCGTTGCCACGGCCTGCGCCGCTGACGTCACCTCCGACGCCGCGGGCTCGGTCTCCACGACCTGGGTGGCGGTCGCTGCCGCGTTCTCGTCGGCAGTGGCCTCGGGAGTCGTGGTGTCGGGCGTGGTCATGGTGGTAAAGCTCCCCTGGTTGCAGGTTTTATGACAGGTCAGGCCATATTCTGGAGTATCCGAAAGGTCTTGGATAGCCCGGTATCAGCCATGGAAGCAGCGAAGGCTGCCGCCCCGGTAGGGGACGGCAGCCTCCGCGCTGCTGGTGACGCTGCTGGGCGTCGCGCGGACGCCCTGGCCGATCTCGGTCAGGAGGTCGGCAGCGAGAGCGCCGCGTAGACGCCGGCGCCGACCAGCGCGAGGTACAGCACCGTGAAGGCGATCGAGAGACCAAGGCCCCACTTCGAGAGCTTGCTGTCGAAACCCGCCTTGCCGGCCTTGGAGGTGGCGATCGCCGAGACGACGATCCCGATCGGGGGAGCGACGAACGCGAGGATGAAGCCCACGATGGCCAGGGTGTTCGCCTGCGGGTCCTGGGCCGCCGCGCCCTGGACGGCAGGTGCGCTGGTGGTCTCGGTCATGAGGGACTTCCTTTCACGGCCACTGTTCCGGCCGCTCGACTGCGGGCGCACGAGCGCCCGTACGGACGCGGGACAGTGTGGAGCATCCGAGAAGTGCCTGGAAGCCCTCATTGCGTTATACGCCCGAATCGTTACCCTGGAGGATCGGGGGAGTGTCGCCGCGGTCGGAGCACGCGGCTCTGCCCAGGAGGGTCGTTCACCTGAGCGCTGAAAATTACGCCGGAGGAGTTCACCTCGGCGTGATACTCCTGTGCAAGGATCCGAAGCGGTAAGTACTGCACCGTGAGATGGCGCACCGACCGAGGGGGCGACGCGTGGACGATCAGGCGAAGAAGCTCGTTCCGCACACCTTCCGTACCGGCCTGCGGAGGTTTCTCCGGCCGGCCTGGACCGGGGTGGTCGCCACGGTGATCGCCGCAGGTGTGCTGTTCACCGCCTCCGCGAGCGTCCCGGCCTCCCAACCGTCCGGCGGCAACGACGGCGAGCTGCCCATGCGGCTCTACGGCCTGATCGAGAGCGTCTCCGTGGGCGAGGAGACGGCCCCGGACGGGGTGACGCTGGGCCAGATCGTCGCCGTCCTCGAACGGGCCGAGCAGCAGGCGCAGGAGCAGGGTCCCAACTTCAGCCCCACGATCGCGCAGGCCGCCGCCGAGCTGGGCATGCTCTACACGACGTACCAGATGCAGCAGCTGGCGTTCGGCGAGAACAACGAGGGCCTCCGTGTCGAGGACGCACCAGTGGCGCGCGGCTCCCAGCAGGCCGCCGACGACAAGGACGACAGCGGCACGAAGAAGGACGGCGCGGAGCGGCCCGACCGGGACAAGGGCGACCGGGCCGAGCAGGAATCCACCGAGAAGGACGTCGAGCCGAAGCGGGACGACGCCGGTCGGGACAGCTCGGAGCGGGGCGGCACCGCGAAGGACGGCACCGAGAAGGACGTCGAGCCCGACCGCGACCGGACGGCGCGGGAGCCGGAGGACGACGGCCCGCCCGCCGTGGAGGTGTCGAACGAGCGCACCTCGGTGATCGACCCGCACGACGACGACCCGCAGGCCGGCTACGTCACCTACGACGAGGTGGTCATCGCGGCCGTGCGGCTCGCGAACCTGCTGGACCCGTCGGTACCCAACGCACTGGTCGAGGTGGAGGGGCTGGGGCTCGGGCCCGGGCAGAGCCGAGGCTTCTCGCTGCGCGAGAACCTCCTCGACGTCGTGAGCAGGTTCGGCGGCACCACCACCGGATACGCCAACGGCCGCATCCCGGCCGCCGTGCTGTGTCCCCTGGAGTTCGCCCCCGGGCACATGCTGCGCTGCGACGCCGCCGAGCGGCTCACGGCCCTCAACGAGCAGTTCGAGCAGGAGTTCGGCTACCCGATCCCGATCACCGACTCCTACCGCTCCTACGAGCTGCAGGTCGCGGTGGCCAGCGCCAAGCCGCACCTCGCCGCGATCCCCGGCACGTCGAACCACGGCTGGGGCATCGCCGTGGACCTGGGCAACCCGATCGCCGGGGGCAACTCCGCCGAGTACGTCTGGCTGCGGGTGCACGGTCCGGACTACGGCTGGGACAACCCCTCGTGGGCTCAGCTCGGCGGCTCGAAGCCTGAGCCGTGGCACTTCGAGTTCTTCGCGGCGGGCTCGATCCCCAACCGCGCGATCGACCGGTCCGACGTCGGCACCTGGGAGCCGACGGACGAGACGACCCCGCGCTACAAGCCGGCGCTCGACCCGAAGCCGAAGGGCAACAGCTCCGACGACGGCCCGCGGAAGCCGGGTTCCAAGCCGGGCGCCGACAGGCCGGACAACCCGCCGTCGCAGAAGCCGACGAAGCCCACGCCGAAGCCGACCCCGTCGGGCCCGGACAAGCCGTCGCCGACGCCGTCGGACCCGGACGACCCGAAGCCGACGCCGACCGACCCGGACAAGCCGTCACCGTCACCGACGGATCCGGACGACCCGAAGCCGACGCCCACGCCGACGGACCCGAAGCCGTCACCGTCGCCGACACCGACGGACCCGAAGCCGTCGCCGACGCCGACCGAGCCCGGGGAAGAGCCCTCGCAGCCGTCGGAGCCGACCGACCCGGAGTGCACGGACGAGCCCGCGGCGAACGACGCCTCGACGCCGGACGGCGAGCCGGAGGGCACGGATGAACCCGCCCCGTGCCCGACGGACGACGAGCCGAAGCCCACGCCGAGCGCTTCGGCACCCAGCCCGACGGCGACCCTCCGCGACGACGAGCTCGCGCCGGTCGACGAGCAGCCCGAGGACTGACGGGCGGTCGCGTGACAGCCGAGCAGACGCGGCACGAGCAGGCCACCGCGGGCGCTGCGGGATCCCCGGGGGACCCCCGGCGTTTCCTGCGTTCCGGGATCCTCGAGGGGATGCCGCGCCGGTGGCGCGACAAGATCGCCGTGACGCGGTATCTGGCCGTCCAGGCGATGCCCACGCTCCTGGAGCCGATGACGGAGCGCGAGCTCACCGACCGGCTGCGTGAGCTGGCGCAGGACCCCGTGGGCGTCCGTCGTGCGATGGTGGACCAGGGCCTGGTGCGGCGCACGCGGGACGGCGCCGAGTACTGGCGAACCGAACGGACCGAGTACGACACCTGAGCGCCGGGCTCCAGGGGCGGTTCTTGACCAAATGGCGAGACAACGAAGACTTGCATTTTCAGGATAGGAAATTTCATGAGCGAAGAACGCGCCGTCGCGGCACTGGAGGCGGCGGGCATCCCGTTCGAGGTGACACGGCACGGTCAGGTGGCCAGCCTCGCCGAGGCGGCGGCCGCCCGCGGCGTCGACCCGGCGAAGCTGATCAAGACGATCGTCGTGCGCCGCGCGGACGAGGACTATCTCTTCGTGCTCGTCCCCGGCGACCGGCAGATCTCCTGGCCCAAGCTGCGCGCACTGCTGGGCGTCTCCCGCCTGTCGATGCCGAGCAAGGAGGTCGCTTTCGAGGTCACAGGCTACGAGAGGGGAACCATCACGCCGTTCGGGTCGTTCCACAGGTGGCCCGTCGTCGCGGACTCCCGGCTCAGCGAGCCGGGGCCGGTGTCGATCGGCGGAGGCGCTCACGGTGTGGGCGCCACGGTTGACGCCGTCGATCTCACGGCGGCGCTCGACGCCACGGTTGCGGACGTGACCGACCCTGCCTGAGGCTGTCTCGGGTGGGTGCCGAGCAGGCCCGCGAGGGTGCGGAGACCGGCAATTCTCCTCCGTGCAACGTGACCGTAACGCCTGGGGGGTGGACGGAAGTCATGTGTCGGGTGAACACTCGCCCTAGGCAATTCTTGCCCCTCCCGGCCAAGGAGCGGTCAGAGAGCACCAAGAAGCGTCCAAGTTCGCCAGTGCAAGTCAGTGTGTAGAAGTCAGTGTCTAGCGAAGTCGAGGCTCGACCAATGCAGGACGGAGCGAATGACCCCATGGACCCTCTCCCGTCAGACTCAGCGCAGGACCTGGTTCCCGAACGTCTGGGCTCGGGTATCGCCTGCCGGAACACCTACGAGGGCACTGTGCTGACCCTCTGGGGTGACATCGACGCGCTGCTGCGCGAGAACGCGAGCGAGGCGATGGCCACGCTCGCCGCACGACCCGATCCCGAACCCGTCATCGTCGACGCGCGGGACGTCACGTTCATCGACTCCTCCGGGGTGGCCTTCATCCTGCAGGTGTTCGTGCTCGGTGAGGAGACGGGTTCGCCCGTCCTGCTCCGTGAGCCGTCCGCCGTGGTGATGGAGGTCCTGGACATGGTCGGTATCAGTCAGCGGATCCCGGTGGTCCGCAAAGCGGCAGCCAGCGCCTGAGTCGCACGCCGCCCCCGGCTGATCGGCAGCGTCCGACCGGCCGCAGGAGTGGCACCCTTGTCCGGTGAAGAACTGGGCAGCGAACCTCACCTACTCCTCCGCGCGCACCGAGCGCCCCCGGAACCTCGCGGAGCTCACCGGCATCGTCGCCGGTGAGCCCCGCGCCCGGGCTCTCGGCTCACGGCACTCGTTCTGCGACGTCGCGGACACGACCGGCGTGCACGTCCAGCTCGACCTGCTCGACGACGGCAGGGCGCCCCTCGAGGTCGATCCCGAGGGGGTCGCGTCGGTGCGTGCCGGCCTGCGCTACGGCGAGGTCGCGGCGGAGCTCCACGCGCAGGGCCGGGCGCTGGCCGCCATGGCCTCGCTGCCGCACATCTCCGTCGCCGGTGCCGTCGCCACGGGTACCCACGGTTCGGGCGACGGGACGCGCTCGCTGGCGGGCGACGTCGTCGGGGTGGAGCTCGTGACCGCCGGCGGCGAGGTGCTGACCCTGCGCAGGGGCGACGCCGACTTCCCCGGGTCCGTGGTGGCCCTGGGCGCCCTCGGCATCGTGACGCGCGTGGACCTGGCCACCGTGCCGGCGTTCGACGTGCGCCAGGACGTCTTCACGGGGCTGCCGTGGGACGCGCTGTTCGAGAACCTCGACGCCCTCATGGGCAGTGCCTACTCCGTCAGCGTCTTCACCAGCTGGTTCGAGCCGGACGTCCGCATGGTGTGGTGCAAGTCGAAGGTCGCGACGAGCCCGTCCGGCGCGGAGACGGTGATGGCGGGTGGGCCCGCCGCCGGCCTGCTGACCGGCCTGGGCGCCCGGCCCGCCGTCCGGCCCATGCACCCCCTGCCCGACGTCGCCGCGGTGGCGTGCACGGAGCAGGGCGGGGTGCCAGGTCCGTGGTTCGAGCGCCTGCCGCACTTCCGGCTGGACTTCACGCCGTCCCTGGGCGAGGAGCTGCAGTCGGAGTACCTCTTGCCGCGCGCCGCGGGGGCTGACGCGGTCCGCGCCGTGCGGGCGCTCGGGGACCGGATCGGCCCGCTGATGCTCACGTCCGAGATCCGGACGATCGCCGGCGACGACCTCTGGCTCAGCACCACGCCGGAGGACAGCCTCGCGTTCCACTTCACGTGGAAGCAGGACTGGCCGGCGGTGCGGGCCGCGCTGCCCGAGCTGGAGGCGGCGTTGCTGCCGCTCGGCGCGCGCCCGCACTGGGGCAAGCTGTTCACCGTTCCCGTGGCCGACCTCCCGGGCCTCTACCCGCGGTTCGACGACTTCGCGGAACTGGCGGCGCGCCTCGACCCGACGGGCAAGTTCCACGGTGGATACGTGGCGGAACTGCTCGCGAGGTGACCCTCGCCGTGCCGCGCCGGTGAATCTTCCGTGAAGTTCCCGGCGAGCCGATTTCGCACTCAGAGAGATTTTCCAAGAGGATCAGGGTATGAGCGACGCGCAGAGAACTACCGCGGAGCCCGAGAAGCGCGAGGAGTTCAGCGGACAGCTGGGTTTCATCCTGTCTGCGATCGGCTCCGCTGTCGGGCTAGGGAACATCTGGCGCTTCCCGGGGGTGGCATACGAGAACGGTGGGGGCGCGTTCATGGTGCCCTACCTGGTGGCGCTGCTGACGGCCGGCATACCGATCCTGTTCCTGGACTACGCGATCGGGCACCGGTTCCGTGGTTCGGCACCGCTGGCGTTCCGTCGGCTGAAGCGCTGGCTGGAGGGCTTGGGCTGGTTCCAGGTGATGATCTGTTTCGTCATCGCCATCTATTACGCGGTGATCATCGCGTGGGCGCTGAGCTACTTCGTGTACTCGTTCGGCCTCCAGTGGGGTGACGACACGGCGGGCTTCTTCACCGGTACGTACCTGCAGCTCGCCGACGTCGGCGGCGCGGACCCGTGGTTCACCCTCGACTTCGTGCCCGCCGTGCTGATCCCACTCGTCCTCGTGTGGGTCGCGACGATCATCGTCCTGGCCGCCGGGGTGGCCAAGGGCCTGGAGAAGGTCAACTTCGTGTTCATCCCGCTGCTCCTCCTCGCGTTCGGTGCGCTGGTGGTGCGGGCGCTGTTCCTGCCGGGGGCGGCCGATGGTCTCAACGCGCTGTTCACCCCGGACTGGAGCGCGATCGCCGACCCGAACGTGTGGATCGCCGCGTACGGCCAGATCTTCTTCTCGCTCTCCATCGCGTTCGGCATCATGATCACGTACGCCTCCTACCGGAGGCGTCGCGCCAACCTGACGTCGCCCGGCTTCGTCGTCGCGTTCTCCAACTCCGGCTTCGAGGTGTTCGCGGGCATCGGTGTGTTCGCCGCGCTCGGCTTCCTCGCCAACGAGCAGGGGCTGGCCATCGCCGAGCTCGAGGGCATCAGCGGCCCGATCCTTGCCTTTGTCACGTTCCCGGCGATCGTGTCCCAGATGCCGGCGGGCGGAATCTTCGGTGCCCTGTTCTTCGGCTCCCTGGTGATGGCAGGGTTCACGTCACTGCTGTCGATCCTGCAGGTGGTCTCGGCGTCCTTCCAGGAGAAGTTCGGCTGGACCCGCGCCCAGGCCGCGATCCGTATCGGCCTCGTGGCGGCCCTGTTCTCGGTGGTGGTCTTCTCGACCACCACGGGCCTGATCGCGCTCGACACCGTCGACAACTGGGCCAACAACATCGGTATCGTCGCGTCCGCTGTCGTGACCACCGTCGTCGTCGGCTGGGTGCTGCGTCGCTCCGGGGAGATGAGGTTCCACCTGAACTCCGTCTCCACGATCAGCGTGGGTCGGTGGTGGTCCTTCTGCATCATCGTGCTCGGGCCCGTGGTGCTCACCTACATGCTCGTCTCGCGCATCGTGAGCCTGATCCAGGACGGGTACGAGGGATATGCGGAGGCGTACCTCGGCGCCGCAGGTTGGGGCACCGTCGTCGTGCTCCTCGTCGGTGCCGCGGTGCTCACCCTGATGCGATGGCGCGTCGAGCCCGACGCGTTCGATGCGTGGCCCAGGTTCGGAGGTAAGTCATGACCAGCGAAGCAATCGCCCTGCTCGTCGTCTCGCTCATCGTGGTGTGGGGTGGGCTGCTGGCGAGCATCGTGGCCATCGTGCGCCGCCCCGAGCGGGCCGACTGGCCGCACGGCTGGGAGCACGAGGGCGGTCCGGAGGACCGGCCCGACGAGCCCGTCCAGCACGACACGTGAGCACCACCCCGGCAAGTCGGCCTCTGGCCGGCTTGCCGGTGGTGTTTATGCAGGCCAGTCCACATAGACGTGGGTGAAACATTCACGAAGCACGTAATACATCACAATGTGACATCGGTCTCGATCTTCCGGGTTTACGTCAGCGGAACGCCACGGTTAGGTGAGACTCGCACACGAGGCGCCATGTGCGCCGTCGGGTCCTCTGCTCCCCTGACGACGGAGATCTGCCGGGTCGTACCGCCTCGTGACACACCAACGATCCGACCCAGGAGACCCCTGATGCGCAGGCTTCCCGCCCTCACCGCTGCCTCGGCACTGACCGCTGCCGCCCTTGTCCTCACCGCATGCACCGACGCGTCACAGCAGACCGCCGGCGATGCCGCCACTGACGAGTCCAGCGCTGAGGCGACGTTCGACCCGTCGGCCATCGAGGCCGACGAGGAGATCGCCGCGATGCTCCCGAAGGAGATCGCCGACAAGGGCACGCTGTCCGTCGGCTCCGACACGGCGTACGCGCCGGCGGAGTTCATCGACGTCGACGGCGAGACGCCGGTCGGGTTCGACATCGACACGGTGTCCGCCGTGGCGGCGGTGCTCGGCCTGGAGGCCGAGGTCCAGACGGCACCGTTCGACGGGATCATCCCCGCGATCGGCTCCAAGTACGACCTGGGCATCTCGGCGTTCACCATCACGGACGAGCGCACCGCCGAGGCCAACATGATCAGCTATGCCCTGGCCGGCTCGCAGTACGGCGTCGCGGCGGGCAATCCCGAGGACTTCGACCCCGAGAGCCTGTGCGGTACCACCATCGGCGTGCAGACGTCGACCATCCAGGACGACGAGCTCACCCAGGCCACCAAGGACTGCGAGAAGGACGGCGAGGAGCCCATCGACGTCGTGCGCTACGAGTCGCAGGCCGACGTGACCACCAACCTCGTGGGCGGCAAGCTCCAGGCCATGTACGCGGACTCGCCGATCACGGCCTACGCCGTCGAGCAGACCTCCGGCGAGGTCGAGACCATCGGCGAGATCCAGGACGCCGCGCCGTACGGCATCGTCGTCTCGCAGGACGACAAGGACCTGACCGAGGCCGTGCAGGCCGCACTGCAGAAGCTCATCGACGACGGCACACTCGAGGAGATCTTCGCCGGTTGGGGCAGCGAGGACGTCGTCGTGGACGAGGCCGAGCTGAACCCGGCCGAGTGAGCACCGCCCCAGGAACGAGAAGAGGGGCGAGATGAGCTCCAGCAACGCTTCGGCGTCGGGCCGCGACCCGGTGCCCAACCGGATCCACGCGCGCCCGGTGCCCCGGCCGGGCCGCCTCGTCGCGGCGGCGATCGTGCTCGTCCTGGCCGCCATGGCGGCCAACGCGCTGATCACCAACGACAACTTCCGCTGGGACGTGGTCTGGCTCTACCTGCGCGACGTCGTCATCGTCCGCGGCGTCATGTGGACCCTGATCCTCACGTTCGCGTCGATGGCCATCGCCGTGGTGCTCGCCGTCACGCTCGCGATGATGCGCAGGTCGGACAACCCCGTGATGCGCTGGGTGAGCTGGGTCTGGATCTGGTTCTTCCGCGGCACGCCGATCTACACGCAGCTCATCTTCTGGGGGCTGCTCGCGGTCCTCTACCCGCGGCTGTCACTGGGTATCCCGTTCGGGCCCGAGTTCTTCACGTTCCGCACGGACGACGTCATCACGGCCTTCTGGGCGGCGCTGCTGGGCCTCGCGCTCAACGAGTCCGCGTACCTCGCGGAGATCGTGCGCGCCGGCCTGACCTCCGTGGACCCCGGCCAGACCGAGGCGGCCAAGGCGCTCGGGATGAAGGACGGCAAGATCATGCGCCGCGTGGTGCTGCCGCAGGCCATGCGCGTCATCGTGCCGCCGACGGGCAACGAGACGATCTCCATGCTCAAGACGACGTCCCTGGTGGTCGCGGTGCCGTTCGGCCTGGAGCTGACCTTCGCGGCCGGCGCCATCGGCAACCGCATCTTCCTCCCCGTGCCGCTGCTGGTCGTCGCGGCGCTCTGGTACCTGCTGATCACCTCGATCCTCATGGTGGGCCAGCACTACCTGGAGCAGTACTACGGGCGCGGGTTCGGCACGGCCACCGGACGCAAGAACCGTGGCAAGGGCCCGGGCGGTGGCAGGCAGGCGGCCATCGCGGCCGCCGGGACAGTGCAGGAAGACGTCAACAAGGAGGTGACACCATGAGCGCCGTCGCTGACTCCGCCACGCCTCCGGCCGACACGGCGGACATGGTCTCCGTGCGCGCCGTGCACAAGGTGTTCGGCCACGGGCACGACGCGGTGCACGTCCTGAAGGGCGTGGACCTGGACGTGGCGCGCGGCGAGGTCACGGTGATCCTCGGCCCGTCCGGGTCCGGCAAGTCCACCCTCCTGCGGTGCATCAACGAGCTGGAGGAGATCACCGGCGGCTCCGTCGTGGTCGGCGGCGAGCTCATGGGCTACCGCAAGGACGCCAAGGGGACGCTGCACCGGCTGCACCCCAAGGCCGTGGCCAAGCAGCGCTCGCGCATCGGCATGGTGTTCCAGAGGTTCCACCTGTTCCCGCACATGACGGCGCTGGAGAACATCATGGAAGCGCCGGTGCAGGTACGGGGCATGTCGAAGAAGGCGGCCAAGCAGCGCGCGATGGAGCTCATCGAGCGCGTAGGACTGTCCGACCGGATGGACCACTACCCCGCGCAGCTCTCCGGCGGTCAGCAGCAGCGGGTCGCCATCGCCAGGGCGCTCGCGATGGACCCGGAGCTCATGCTGTTCGACGAGCCGACGTCGGCGCTCGACCCCGAGCTCGTGGGCGAGGTGCTGTCGGTGATGCAGGACCTGGCGAGATCCGGCATGACGATGATCGTGGTGACGCACGAGATCGGGTTCGCCCGTGAGGTCGCCGACCACGTCGTGTTCATGGACGACGGCGTGATCGTCGAGTCCGGCCCCCCGAGCGAGGTCCTGGACGCCCCGAAGGAAGACCGCACGAAGGACTTCCTCTCCCACGTCCTCTGACCCCTCACCGTTGAGTGCTGGATATTCGCCCTTGAAACGCACTTTCGAGGGCGAATATCCAGCACTCAACTGGTCGGGGCCGGGAGGCGGAGGGTGAAGCGGCAGCCGGCCCCGCCGGGCAGGTTGTCCGCACCCGCCGTTCCCCCGTGGGCCTCGGCCACTCCACGCACGATGGAGAGGCCGAGGCCGGCGCCGCCTCCCGGCACCCCACCGCGCTCCGGGGTACGGGCCCCGGACCCGCGCCAGCCCGCCTCGAAGACGCGGCCGAGGTCCGCCTCCGGGATACCGCCGCACTCGTCCTCGACGGAGATCACCACGGTCTTCGCCGCGCGCGGGCCCGGCGCGTCCGGCTCGCACGCCACCGCCACGCGGACCGTGCCGCCAGGTCCCGTGTGCCGGACGGCGTTCACCAGCAGGTTCTCCAGCGCCCGCCCCACCTGCTGGGCGTCCAACGACGTCACCAGCGGATCCGTGACGTCCCATGCCAGGGCGACCCCGCCGGCGTCGGCCAGCGGTTGCGCCGACGCGATCGCGTCCGAGGCGAGGTCGGCGACGGCCACCGGCTCGCGGTGCAGCGTCGCCGTGGGGGACTGGAGGCGGGAGAGCGCCAGCAGGTCGTCGACCATCGCGGCCATCCGCCGGTTCTCGGCCAGGATGCGGGGCACGTGCTCGTCCACGGCTCCCACGCCGTCCTCCAGGGCCTCCGCCAGCGCCCGGACCGCAGCGAGGGGCGTGCGCAGGTCGTGCGACACCCAGGCCACCATCTCCCGGCGCCGCACCTCCACCTCACGGTCACGCTGCGCGGCCGCCTTCTCGGCAGCGGCCTGGGTGGTGACCGTGCGGATCCGTGCCGTCAGCACCAGGCCGACGGCGAGCGCCACCGGCACCGTCGCGAGCAGGAGAAGCAGGACGGTCGTGGAGTCGGTGTCGGACAGGAACATCGCCCGCGCGCTCGCGTAGACGCCGGCCGCGACGGAGCCCACGACGACCAGGGGGGCGAGGGTCGCCGCGAGCGCCACGCGCCGCCGCGCCAGGGCGAACAGCGCGACGGCGCCCGCCGCGCCCACCACGGCGGCCACGGAGACCGACAGGATCACGCCTGCCAGCTCGTTCACGTGTCGCCTCCGGAGGTGAGCGGTGCCGGCGAGCCGGCCGGGGCAGCGGGCGGCGTCGGGTCCCACCGGTAGCCCACACCGAACACGGTGACGAGGCGCGTCGGCCGGGACGGGTCGGTCTCGACCTTCTCGCGCAGGCGACGCACGTGGACCGTCACCGTGGACCGGTCGCCGTACTCCCAGCCCCAGACGCCGCGCAAGAGCGACTCCCGGTCGTGCACCTGTCCCGGGTGGGAGAGGAACCAGCGCAGCAGCTCGAACTCGCGGACGGTCAGCTGCAGCTGCGTGCCGGAGCGGGTGACGCGGTGGGCGGCCGGGTCGAGGCGGAGATCGCCGTCGTACAGGACCCCACTGGTCCGCTGGGCGGGCGCGGAGCCCTCCGCGGGTCCCTCGGTCCGCCGGGCGCTCGGGGCGGGCCCCACGGCGGTGCCGGCGCGGCGCAGCAGCGACTGCACCCGCAGCACCAGCTCGCGCGGGCTGAAGGGCTTGACCACGTAGTCGTCGGCGCCGATCTGCAGGCCGAGCACGCGGTCCTCCTCCTCGCCCCGCGCGGTGAGCATCAGGACGGGCAGGTCGGTGCGGGCGGAGCGGAGCCGCCTGCAGACCTCCAGACCGTCGATGCCGGGCAGCATGAGGTCGAGCACGACGGCGTCGGGCGGGTTCTCGGCGGCGGCGACCAGTGCGGCCGGGCCGTCGGCGGCGTGCTCGGCCACGACACCGGCGCGTTCCAGGTAGGCGACGACCACCTGTGCGACGGTGGCGTCGTCGTCGATCACGAGAACTCTGGCCACTTCTGAAGGGTACGGGCGGGGACCGACAGGGCCTTGTGCCGGGCGGTCCCGTCAGGACCTCGTAAGAACCGTTATGGAAAAGAGCGGAACCTCGCCGGTCCCGGGTTGCGTCTAAGGTGCATGACGCACACGAGGCGGCGCGCAGGGCGCCGCGAACCAGCGCCGGGGCAGTGGTCCGGTCATGGCTGCGGGCGGTGTACCGGATGAGTGAGGTGGCGTTGAGTCCAGCGGTTCAGCCGGGGACCGGCGAGATCACCGTGGTCCGGAGCGGGGTGGACCCCGTCGCGGACTTCACGGCCTTCGCGCAGGCCAACACCCCGGCGCTGTACCGGATCGCGTACCTGCTGTGCGGTGACCAGCACCGTGCGCAGGACCTGGTGCAGCTCGCCCTCGAGCGCACGTTCAAGGCGTGGAAGAGGGTCGGTGACGGCGACCCGTTCGCCTATGCCCGCCGGGTCCTGGCGACGGCACGCATCGACACCTGGCGCCGTACCCGCCGCGAGGTGCTCACCGACGACCCGGTGGGCAGCACCAGGGAGCTGAGCGCTCCGGCGTCGGAGGCGGAGCTCGCCGAGCGGGACCGCCTGGTCCGCGCGCTCATGGCGCTCTCGGTCAAGCAGCGCCGTGTGGTGGTCCTGCGCTACCTCCTGGACCGCTCCGAGTCCGACACCGCGGCGGAGCTCGGCATCTCAGCGGGCACCGTCAAGTCCACCGCCTCACGAGCCCTGGCCCGTCTGCGCACCCTCGTGGTGCCCGACGGCGGGGGGAGCCGATCATGAACGTGCACGACATCAACTCGAAGCAGGACGCGGTGCTGCTGGCCGGCCTGCGCGCCGCCGGGTCCACGATCGAGCCGCCACGGTCGCTGGACGCCGTCGCCATGGCGACGCGAGCCGTGCGCACCGTGCGCCGCCGCCGGATAGTCGTCGCGGCGACCGCCGGTGTCGCGGCGCTCGCGCTCACCGGCGCGGGCATCGGCGCGGCCGGCGCCATCTATGCCGACCGGCAGGCTCCTCTGCCCGGGACGGACCGGACGTCCGTCGAGTCCGCTCCGGCGAGCGATTCGCCGTCGGCCTCGCCGAGCCCCTCGACGACGGCGTCGGCGGCCGGCTCGAGCGGCGGGCCGGAGGCCGCGTCGCCGGAGTTCCTCGAGACCGGTGGCGGCACGCTCCCGGTGATGCCGGGGGTCGAGCGGGGTGTCGTCGAGGACGGTGGGCACTCCCCGTACATCCTCGGCGGGCTCTGGTACGAGGTGCCGCCGGGTGGCTGGATCGCCGTCGGCGACGTCAACGCGGGCGGCGTCGCCGGCTGGCTGGACCCGGAGCATCCGGAGGCCGACGGTCTCGGGGAGACCGGCACCATCGACGACATGGACGCCACCATCGAGCTGCGGAACGTGTTCGACGTCGCGGACTGGACCGTTCCGGCGAAGGACTCCGGCGCGATGACGCTGGACGTCGAGGGCGCGGACCTCGTGGTCATCGAGCGGCACGCGAAGGAGGGCGACATCCGCCCGGCGACCATCACGCTCCGTAGCGGCGACGAGGGCTGGATCATCGAGACCCGCTTCGCGGCGAACGAGCAGGGCGACGCCACCCTGCGGAACTTCCTGGGGAACCTCTGGTTCAAGGAGGCGGGCGAGCCCGACTGGTACCAGCCGGAGTTCTCGACCCCGGTCCTCGACGCCATCGAGCGCGGGGTCCCGGCCGACTGGGCCCGGACCGAGCACAACGGCTTGAAGTTCGCGGTGCCGGAGGGCTGGACCGACAAGGAGACGGAGGGCGAGTTCACGCCGGGCGTCGAGTGGACCGGTCCGACGATCGCGCACGTGGAACCCGGCATCAGCGAGGAGGCGCTCGAGCTGTGGGTGGACGCCTCCGAGAAGGAGAAGGAGCGCGCGTCCGAGCCCACGGAGTCGCCGGAGCGGGTCTACGTCCAGGGCGGCAAGCCCGGCGGCCTCTGGTGGACCCGGAGCGCGGACGCGCCGCAGTCCCAGATGATCGACGTGCCGGGCGCCGACTACGCCGAGGTCCTGCCGACGGTCTACAACAGGGACGGGGCCGCCGACTACTACTGGGCCCAGATCTACCTGCACCAGGAGGACCGGGGCGAGAACCTGTTCCTCGTGGTCGAGTTCGACGGCGGCGAGCAGGGCCTGAAGGACTTCCACACCTTCCTGGGCACGCTCGACTTCCGGCGCTGACCGCACCGCACCACCGCACGTGCCGGGTGTGCGGGTCACCGAGTGACCCGCACGCCCGGCACGTGCTCTTTCGTCTGCGCGGTGACCCGGCTCACAGCGGTCCCGGAGAAATCCGCGAGATCGGATGGAACCTTCACCCCGGCTGGCCCGTGTTCCGTTCGTGACAGTCACGAGTCCGCGTGCAGCAGCGCCAGAGTCCCGGGTCCCCAAACCCGTGACCCTGTACGTCGTGCGCGCCGACTCCAGCTCTGCGGACGACCTGGAGACCGTGACCACCGAGCAGAACACCCCAGACTCCCCATCCACCACGACGCCGGAACCGGTGGCGGGCACCGCCCCGGAGAAGACCGGACCCACCCCAGCGACCCGGCCGCTCAGGCTGGTCCGGGGTGGGGACACGGGCGCCGATGACGTAACCTCGCTGCCCGTGCGGACAGACCGGCCTACGGCCACTCACGCGCGCAGGAACGCACAGATCTCGAAGAACGAAGAGTTCACCGTGTTCATGCGAGAGGCCAAGGACCCCCTCCATCGGATGGCGTTCCTCCTGAGCGGCGACGCGCATCGCGCCGAGGAGCTCACCCAGCAGACGTTCGAGCGGTGCTACCGCCACTGGCACAAGGCCAGGGCGGGTGACCCGCTGATCTACGCCCGGCGGGTGCTGGCCAACCTGCGCATCGACGCCTGGCGCCGCACGCGGCGCGAGGTGCTGACCGGTCCCGACGAGCTGCCGCAGGACGACGTCCGCGTCGCCAGGGCGGCGGCCCGCATGCCCACGCGCACCGTGGACGATCGCGACGCCGTCGTGCGCGCCCTCCTGCGGCTTCCCCTGAAGCAGCGCCGTGTCGTGGTGCTGCGTCACCTGCTGGACCTGTCGGAGTCCGAGGTGTCGAGCGAGCTCGGCATCCCCCTCGGCACCGTCAAGTCCACGGCCTCGCGCGGCCTCGCCCACCTGCGCGCGATCCTCGACGTCGATCCACTGGGCGGAACCCGATGAACACGAACCTCTCCCAGGGCGCCCCCGACGACGAGTTCGTCGCGCGGGTCCGTGAGTCGGCGCACGCGGCGGTACCCGCGTCGACGCTGGATCTGGACAGGGTCCTGCGGTCGAGCCGCCGCAAGCACGCCACGCGGCGGGCGAGCGTGACACTGGCGTCCACGCTGGCGCTCGCCACGGCGGGGGCGGGCGTCGCCGGCGCCCTCCCGGGCATCCCGGGTCTCTGGAGCAACGCCCCGGTCACGGTGGAGACCACCGACGCACCACCCTCGACGCTCGAGGGTGAGGTCGACGTGGATCGGCCGGCGCCGTCACCGACGGACGTCCCGTCGTCGGAGCCGGAGACGGACCTCGCCTATCTCGCACCCGGTGTGCGCACGGTGGCGGAGCCCGCGTCGTACCGCGTCGACCGGGACACCGTGGTCCTCGACCTCGGCCTGGGCGCCGGGGGCGGCGACCGGTACCTCGCGGTGGTGACCCTGGCGAAGATCGACGGGCGCCACAGCGCGACGGACCTGGAGCTCCTCGCGGGCGGCGACACCGCCCTCAAGAACCTCCGCGAGGGGAACCTCGGCGGAACGCTGCTCTGGCGGGGCGTCACGTCCGACGCGATGGTCCTACCGTCGAACGGCGGGCCGGCGCTCGTGTTCGGGTTCTCGTCGGCGGCGTCGGAGGGGACCCAGCACCTGGTCTTCGACGACCCGCTGACCGGTGGTGCCGCGGGCGCGCAGGGGGCGCCCGCGTCACCGGAGTCCGACGCGCCGGATGCGGGTTCCTCGATCCCGGTCACGCCGTTCGACGTCCTCGGCGACGGCAGCGTGTGGATGCGGGTCCTGCAGGTGGACCGCGCGACGGCGGAGCCGCGTGGGTTCATCTATGCGAACCAGGACACGTGGAGCGCGTCGTGGTGCCGCAGCACCTCGCCGGAGTGCGCGGTCATCCACGACGTCGCCGGCAAGGCGGTGGAGAAGCCGCAGGCTGCCGAGCCCGCTCCGATGGTGGCGGAGCTCGCGCCGATGCTGGTCGAGGACGCGGAGGCGAACGAGGTCCCCGCGATGGAGGCGTGCGTCGCCCAGCGCACCGGTACCGGCTGGGCCGCTCCGCAGGGGCTGACGGGCAAGTCGTTCTGGCAGGCGCCGAAGGGCGTGGACGCCGACGTCTGGCGGCTGTGCCTGATCGACCTGAGCGAAGCCCTGCAGCTCGCCTCCACGGCGGACGAGCCCGCGCCGCCCGACGGCGTGACACCCACCCCGGCTCCGACCAAGGAGCCGACCACACCTCCCGAGAACGAGGATCCCCTCGGTCTCGGTGAGCTCCTGGACGGACTCTTCGGGAGCTGAGACTTCCCGGTCCACGTCTCGTCTGGGGAGATGGCGTGGGCCGGGAACACACGAGCGGGCCGAGACAGAATCTGGGGATCTGTCTCGGCCCGCTCTCATTCCTCGGGCCGGCGGCCCGTCCGGGCTACCGCACCGGGAGGCGCTGGTAGCCCGGCTGTGGCTCCGGGCCGATCGGTCTACTCGCCGCCCTCGCAGGCAACGCCGTTGCCGTTGCGGTCGAGGTGCGGCAGGTAGCCCGGTTCACCGTTCGACAGCGGGGCGGCGCCGGCGGCACGGACCGCGTCGCAGTTCCAGTAGAAGACCGTGCCGGGATTGTCGCCGCCCCAGTCCCCGTTCTCCTGCTCCTCCTCCTGCTCTTCCTGCTCCTCCTGCTGCTGCTGTTCCTCCTGCTGCTTGAGCGCCGCCTCGCGCTCGTCGAGCTGAGCCGACCGCTCGCCCAGCTTCTGCTCGCGCGCGGCCACCTCGTCGCGCTGCTCCTTGAGCTGGGTGCGCTGCTGCTCGATCTCGGCGCGCTCCGCCTCGATCTCCGACTCGAGGGTCCGGGCGTCGGTGATCGCCTGGTTCGCGTCAGCCTGCTGACCAGCCGTGACGACGACGCCGATGATCACGCCGAGCGCCAGGCCGGCGATGGCGATGGCGACCATGAGCCCGGCACCGGGGGAGCGGGAACCACCCTGCCGCCCCGAGCCGGCAGGACGGGGCCTGACCGGCGCAGGCTGTGCGGAGGCGGTACCCGTCGGCGCCGCCGTGCGGTGCGCGTCGTCGATGCTCAACGGGCCGGGCCCGGTGCTGGCTCCGGCGGCCGACGACGGGGCGGGGGGTGGGTTGGCGCCCTTGCTGCCCAACCCCTTCAGCGCGGCCAGGACGCCGGCGCCGGAAGCCTTGCGCGGCGCCTCCGGAGGCGGCGGTGGGGGCGCCATGCCGGGCTGGGGCGGGTAGACCGGTTGCGGCCCGGACCCGGGCTGGGGCGGGTAGACCGGCTGCGGCCCGGACCCGGGCCTGGGTGCGCCAGGTGCCGCCGGAGCGCTGATCGGCGCCATCGTCATGGTCGAGCCCATCGCGTCCGCCGGGGACGGGGCGGGGGCTCCGGGAGCCGGACGGCTGGGCGCACCGGCGATCACCTGGATCGCGACCGTCCGCGTGTCCGCGTCCGCCGATCCTTCCGGGGCGGTGTCGGGGACAGGTCCGGAACCGGGGGGCGCCGGCGGTGACGGGGGTGCCGGGGGCGCGGTGTGGTGCTCGGCCGCGGGCCGGGGGGTGTCGGGTCCGTCGACCCAGTAGTCCCAACCGGGCGGCGCCGGGGGCCACGACGGGTCGGGCGCCCAGGTGGAGTCGGGTCGGAATCCCGGGGGCACCTGCCAACCCGGAGGCGGGTTGAAGCGCACGGGCATGGTTGCTCCTTCGATACGGTCGGCCCCACTATCGGCCATCCAGGCGGCTCGGCGCCAGAACAAGGGGCTGAACCGGACATATCTACCGCCTGCGGGGACGACAGTAGCGCGCTCGTGTCAGGGGTCACTGGTAGACCTGGGGGCATGTTCCTCCTGGAGCGTGACGACGCAGGCACTCTCGTGCACTCGGCAAGCGACCTCGTGATCGCGGGTGAGTGCGAGTTCCGCCTGCTGAGACGCCTCGACGAGCTGCTCGGCCGCAGCCCGCGCCGGGTGCGGGAGGAGGACGAGATGCTCGCCCGCACCGCTGCCCTGGGCGAGGACCACGAGCGGCGGGTCCTCGAGGGGCACCTGCGTACCTTCGGGCCGGCGGCCGCCGGTCGGCCCGGTGGCGTGCTCGAGGTCCCGCCCGCCCGCCGGATGGCTCGCGACGACCTGATCGACGCGCACACCCGCACGCTGGCCGCGATGGAGCAGGGCGCCGACGTGGTCTACCAGGCCTCGTTCTTCGACGGCCGGTTCCACGGCCGGGCCGATTTCCTGGTGCGCGACCCGCTGGGCGAGCTGGCCGCCGAGCTCGCGCCGCAGCCCAGGTACGCCGTGCACGACTCCAAGCTCGCCCGCCGTACCAAGGTCCGCGCGCTGCTCCAGCTCGCCGCGTACGCGGACCAGCTGATGGGCGCCCGGATCGACCCGACCGCCGAGGTGCACCTCGTGCTCGGCACGGGGGAGACCACGTCGCACCGGCTCGCCGACCTGCTGCCCGTCTTTCGCAAGCGGCGCGCGCGGCTCCTGGAGGTCCTGGACGCCCACGTCGCCGACGACGCCGCGGTGAGCTGGGCCGACGACCGGTACCTGGCCTGCGGCAAGCTCCGCACCTGTCAGGACTGTGCGGAGGCCGCGGCCGCGCGTCGCGACGTGCTGCTCGTCGGGGGCGTGTACGGCGTGCAGCGCTCCACGTTGTCGGCGTCGGGGATCTCCACCATCGACGCGCTCGCGGCGGCCGAGGACCCACCGGAGGGTATGTCCGCCGCCCGGTTCGAGGGGCTCCGGGCCCAGGCGCGGCTCCAGCTCGGGCTCGACGAGGGTGACGGGTCGGTGGCGCTCGACCCGCTGCCCGAGGGCGTCGACCCGGACGGACCGGACGCGCGCCTGCGCTGGCGGCTCGTCGCGACCGAGGCCATCGACCGGATCCCGCCGCCCAGCCCCGGTGATGTGTTCTTCGACTTCGAGGGCGACCCGCTGTGGGAGGCGGCACGCCTGCCGGGCGACGACCAGGCGCCGGCCATGGGTCTCGACTACCTCTTCGGCTGGGTCGAGCGCCCCGGTGGGACCGACACCGCCCCGCCCTTCCACGGGCTCTGGGCCGACGACCTGGCGGGGGAGCGCGACGCGCTCATCCAGTTCGTCGACTACCTCACGGCACGCCTGAAGACCTACCCTGACCTGCACGTCTACCACTACGCGGCCTACGAGAAGACGCATCTGCTCTCGATCGCGGCACGGCACGGGGTGTACGAGGACGAGGTGGACCAGCTGTTGCGGGACGGCGTGCTGGTCGACCTGTACGCGGTGGTCCGGTCGTGCCTGCGCATCTCGAACCGGTCGAAGTCGATCAAGAAGCTCGAGCCCCTCTACATGCAGGACGATCCGGCGCGCGATGGCGTCACCAGCGCGACGGCCTCGGTCACGGAGTACGCGGAGTACGCCAAGCTGGCCGCTGAGGGTTCGGAGCAGGCGGCGGCGCTCAAGCGGCGGATCCTGGACTACAACGAGTACGACTGCCGATCGACGCTGCGGCTGCTCGACTGGTTGCGGTTCGCGCGGTCGTCGGCCGGGCCGGTCGAGAACGTCGCGGCGGGTGCGGCCGGCACGGCTGGGACCACCCGGGGGAGCGCGGACGCGCGCGCGTACTCGCTCCCCGCCGCCGACCCGGCCCTCGAGGGGGACTCGGCCCGGACCGTCGCCCGCCGGGACGGGCGGGAACGGCGACTGGCGTTGGCCGACGCGATCTCCGACCGGGTCGGGGAGAACCGCGGGGGCCGGTCGCTCGACGTGCAGGCGCTCGCTCTGCTGGGTGCCGCCGTCGGGTACTACCAGCGAGAGGACAAGCCGTTCTGGCAGGAGCACTACGCCCGGCTGGAGCTGCCGCTGGACGAATGGCCCGGTCGGAGGGCGACGTTCCACGTGGAACGTTCGACGGTGCTGCGGGACTGGGCCGTGGTGGGCCGTGACCGGCTGCCCACGCGGGAGATCGAGCTGGTGGGCCGCATGCTCGACGGTTCGCGGATCGACGGGTCCGACCTGGGCGCCGGAGCGGCCGTCCACGTGCTGTACGACCAGCCGGTGCCGCCCGTCGCCCTCCCCAGGGGCTCCGGCGAGCTGGAGGGACGGGCCGTGCGCGGTGAGCACTCCGGCGGGCTGATCCTGGAGGCACGGGACCCGTACGGGGAGCGGGAGGACCTGCCGCGAGGGCGCGACGTGGTGGTCCTGCGGGAGCGGCTGTCCGGCGGCGCCGAGCCGCACGGGCAACTGCCCGTAGCGCTCGCGCCGCAGCGCGGACCGGCCCACGACGCGCAGGAGCTGGCGGTCGAGCACGCCGCGCGCGAGGCCCTCGCCGCGTGGGACGCGGACCGCGCGTTGCCCGACGGCGCGGCGCTCGACCTGCTGCGCAGGCGTCCGCCGCGACTGGTGGGCGCTCCGGCGGGTACCGCCCCGAGCACTTCGGTCGGTGCGGAACCGCCCGGTGGTGAGCTGCCCGGCCTGGGCGACGAGACGGACGGCGGGCTCGACCTCGAGACAGCGGTGTACACGGCCGTCGAGCGGCTCGACCACTCGTATCTCGCCGTGCAGGGCCCGCCCGGTACGGGCAAGACGCACGTCGGCTCGCACGTCGTCGCCAAGCTGGTCGGGGCGGGGTGGCGGGTGGGGGTCGTGGCCCAGTCGCACGCGGCGGTCGAGAACATGCTGAGCGCCATCGTCGACAAGGCAGGCGTGCCCGTCGAGCAGGTGGCCAAGAAGCAGCGTGCCAAGGGTGCCGAGCAGGGTGCTGCCCCGCCGTGGCAGGAGCTGACGAGCAGCCAGCTCGCGGACTGCGCGGCGAACAGCTCCGGCGGCTGCGTCGTGGGCGGCACCGCCTGGGACTTCGCGCACGAACGCTGGCCCGACGAGGGACTCGACCTGCTGGTCATCGACGAGGCGGGGCAGTTCTCGCTCGCCGACACGATCGCCGTCGGCAGGTCCGCGCAGCGGCTCCTGCTGCTCGGTGATCCGCAGCAGCTTCCTCAGGTCAGCCAGGGCAAGCATCCGGAGCCGGTCGACGAGTCGGCGCTCGCCTGGCTCGCAGGCGGCAGCGCAGTGCTCCCCGACGGCCTGGGCTACCTGCTGCCCGAGTCGTGGCGCATGCACCCCGACGTCTGTGCCGCGGTGTCCCAGCTCTCCTACGCCGGCCGGCTCTCGGCGCACCCGATCACGACCACACGGTCGCTGGACGGTGTTCCGCCAGGAGTGGTGCACGTGCCGGTCGAGCACGAGGGCCACTCGTCGTCGTCCCCCGAGGAGGCGGCCGAAGTGGTGCGGCAGGTGCGAAGCGTGCTCGGCCGGACGTGGGACCCGGGCGGTGGACTGCCACCACGGCCCCTCGGGCCCGACGACGTCGTGGTGGTCGCCGCCTACAACGCGCAGGTCCACACAGTGCGCCAGGCGTTGCGGGCTGCCGGCCTCGACGGCGTGCCCGTCGGTACCGTCGACATGTTCCAGGGGCGTGAGGCGCCCGTGGCGATCCTGACTCTCGCGGCCTCGACGCCTGACGACGTCTCTCGCGGCATGGGATTCCTGCTGTCGCGCAACCGCATCAACGTGGCGGTCTCGCGTGCCCAGTGGCGCGCGGTCGTGATCTCGTCGCCGCGGCTCACCGACTACCTGCCGGGAGACCTGGACGCCGACGGCGTCCGCAGGCTCATGGAGCTCGGCGGGTTCCTGCGCCTGCTCGGCAGCTGACCAGCCCTCCGCCGAGGTAGTCATGCAGCGAGGTAGTCACCCGGTTCACGCTTGGGTGACTACCTCGCTGCATGACTACCTCGGCTGAAGGGCTAGAACTCGCCGCCGCCGAAGTCGCCGCCGAAGTCTCCACCGCCACCGAACATGTCGCCGAAGAAGCCGCCACCGGCGTCACCACCGGCGTCACCGCCCGCGTCACCACCGGAGGCCTCGACCGGCTCGCCGCCGGCCTCCGCACCGGGGTCGCCACCTTCGGCTCCGGCCTCCTCGCCGCCGCCCTCGGCTCCGCCACCCTCCTCGCCGCCGGCGAAGTCCTGGGACGGGTCGCCGAAGGAGCTGCCGAACATCATGTCCGCCACGGCCGAACCGATGACCATGCCACCGATCGTGCCGAGCATGCTCGCGCCGAGCATCGAGCCGAAGCCCGGTCCGCGGCTCGAGCCGAAGTTGCGCTCCAGCGTGCCGGGATTGCGCATCTCCGCGCGGGTGGCCATGCGGGCCAGGTCGCGCGGCTCGTCGGACGTCGCTCGCTCGCCGGCCGGAACGCTCTCGCTCAGCTGGGCCTGGACCTGCCGGCGCTGCTCCGGCGTGAGCTGGGCGAACGCCTCGGCGTGTGCCTCCTCGACCTGGTCCGGCGGGGCGGTACGGAGCAGGTAGCGGTAACGCTCGATCGCCACCTCGTCCTCGCTGCGGCCGGTGCTCGCGGCGGAGCCGTAGACCGGCGCCGTGCCGTACTCGGGGGTCTGGCCCGGCTGCTGCCGGTACTGCTGTCGGGGCGCGCTGCCGCCCTGGTACATGCCGGGGATCTGCTCGCGCGGCTCGCGGCCGAGCAGTCGGTCGAGGAAGCCCATGATGTCGTCCTTCGTAGGTGACGGTCCAGGTGAGGAACGCCCGGCGTGGCCCAACGGTTCCGTATCGCCCCGCCAGGTCCACCGGGGGAAATGGCGAAGGCCCGGTCACCTCGAAAGGTGGCCGGGCCTACGTCGTACAGCCGACGACGAACTCAGACGAGATCACCGCGGAAGCTGCGAAGATTGAGGGATCAGATCGGGCGGATGTTCTCCGCCTGCAGGCCCTTGGGGCCCTGCTTCACGTCGAACTCGACGCGCTGGTTCTCCTCCAGCGAGCGGTAGCCGCTCGACTGGATCGCGCTGAAGTGGGCGAACACGTCCTGCCCACCGTCCTCGGGTGCAATGAACCCGAAGCCCTTCTCGGCGTTGAACCACTTGACGGTTCCGAATGCCATGTACTGCTCCTTGCATGAGGCGACGACCCCGACCGTCGGGATCGCATAATCACGGTGTCGTCGTCATCTCACGGAAGAACGATCGAGGCACTGCAACACCTACCACCCTACCTGCCCGCGGCCAGGAAAGCCCGATCAATCTTGAGTGACTTGTGTTGGAGGGTCGTCAAGCCGGCGTCAAGCCCGGTTCTCGGCCGCCGTCGACGACGTTCGGAGCCGGTGTTAGAACGGAAGACATGAACGCAGCTACCGATATCCCGTCCGTCACTCTCAACAACGGAATCGAGATCCCACAGGTCGGCCTCGGCGTCTTCCAGGTGCCGGACAACGGCACCCAGGCCTGCGTCGAGACCGCCATCGAGCTCGGCTACCGGCACATCGACACGGCCGCCGCCTACTACAACGAGGAGGGCGTCGGCGCGGCGGTCCGGGCGTCGGGCGTCCCGCGTGCGGAACTCTTCGTCACCACGAAGCTCCGCAACGGCGACCAGGGCTACGACAACGCGCTGCGCGCCTTCGAGAGCAGCCGCAGGGCGCTGGGTCTCGACGTCGTCGACCTCTACCTCATCCACTGGCCCGTGCCCACCCGCGACCTCTACGTGGAGACCTGGCGCGCGTTCGAGAAGCTGCTCGCCGAGGGTGCGGTCCGCGCGATCGGCGTCTCCAACTTTCTGCCCGAGCACATCGATCGCCTGGTCAGCGAGTCGACCGTGGTGCCGGCGGTGAACCAGGTCGAGCTCCACCCGACCTTCCGGCAGCCCGCGACGGTCGAGCGGAGCCGCGCCCACGGCATCGTTCCCGAGGCGTACTCACCCCTCGGACAGGGGGCCGACCTGGAGGCGCCCGCGGTGGTCCGCATCGCGAACGAGCTGGGCGTCACACCGGGACAGGTGGTGCTGCGGTGGCAGGTACAGCACGGGGTGATCCTGATCCCCAAGTCCGTGAACCCGGAGCGGATGGCGACCAACATCGACCTCTTCTCCTTCTCTCTCAGCGAGGCGCAGATGGCCGATATCAACGCCCTGCACGCCCCGGACAGCCGGATCGGCGCCGACCCGGACGTCGCGGCCTTCACACAGTTCAGGAGCTGACGCCAGACGACTACCTCGCCAGACGACTACCTCGCCAGAGGACTACCTCGGCGGGGGTGGGCGGGGGCGCGGTCCGGTGCTTCCCGGCGGTGGCAGAGCGCCCTTCTTGCCCATTCGAGCCCTGTTCCAGACCCCGTTCTTGGGGTGCCGCACGCCTGGGTCACATCCTCGTAACGATCGGGTCGGTGTGACGGACTAGTCACACTTGTGCAACACAAGGTGACTACGTTCATCGCCACGACGAGGCAAGTCGCCGCGTCAGCTTCACTCCCGCTCGAAGGGGAACAGCGCAATGATTCGACGTTCCACGGCGGCGCGCGGTCTCGCGATCGCAGCTGTCCTCAGCGTGGGCCTCTCGGCCTGCTCCACGACAACGGAGACTGGCGGCGACGGCGACGGCGCCGGGTCGCAGGATCCGCTCATCGTCGGCACAATCCTTCCGCTCACCGGCACGCTCGCCTTCCTCGGCCCGCCCGAGGTCGCCGGTGTCGGTCTGGCGATCGCCGACATCAACGAGGCCGGCGGTGTGCTCGGCAACGACGTCACGCTGGAGCAGGGCGACTCCGGTGACACCACGGACACCAGCGTCGCGCAGCAGACGGCGACCGACCTGATCAGCAAGGGTGCACAGGTCGTCATCGGTGCCGCGTCGTCGGCCGTGAGCCTCAACGTGGTGGACCAGTTCACCGAGGCCGGCGTCATGCAGATCTCCCCGGCCAACACGGCCACGGACCTCTCGGGCGCGAGCGAGTTCTTCACCCGCACGGCGCCGCCGGACACCGTGCAGGGTGCCGCGCTCGGCTCGCTGATCCTGGACGGCGGTCACCAGAAGATCGCCATGATCGTCCAGGACGAGGCCTACGGCACCGGCCTGCGCGACAACATCCAGCAGGCCGTCGAGGCCGGCGGTGGCGAGGTCGTCTATGGCGCCACCGGCGCCGGCGACGAGTTCCCTCCCGGTGAGAGCAACTTCTCGTCGATCGTCACGGACGCCCTGGCCGCCAAGCCGGACGCCATCGCGGTCATCGCCTTCGAGGAGACCAAGGCGATCGTCTCGGAGCTGACGTCGCAGAACTGGGACTTCAACGGCACCACGTACTTCTGCGACGGCAACACCGCCTCGTACGAGCCGGACTTCGACCCCGGCACGCTCGAGGGCGTGGTCGGAACGATCCCCGGCGCGCAGGCTCCCGACGACTTCAAGGAGCGCCTGAGCGCCTGGTACGAGGAGAACGAGGGCGAAGAGCTCGCGGACTACTCCTACGGTCCCGAGTCGTACGACGCCGTCGTCCTGGCCGCGCTCGCCGCTGTCCGTGGTGAGGGCACCGACGGTGCCACCATCTCGGAGAACATCCAGGCGGTCTCCGGTGCCGACGGCGGCACCGAGGTCACCTCGTACGAGGAGGGCGTCGCGGCGCTCGAGGCGGGCGAGGAGATCCACTACGTGGGCCAGTCCGGTGTCGGTCCGCTCAACGAGGAGAACGACCCGACGTCCGCGTTCATCGGCGTCTACAAGTACGACAAGAACAATGTCAACGTCTTCGAGCGCTCGATCGAGGGCAAGGTCGCGGAGTAGCTCGCGAACCGGACTGACCCGCCGGCCCCCCAGCCGGTGGACAGCCCAGACGACGGCCCGATCGCCTTCCGTGCGGAGGGTGACCGGGCCGTCGTCCTGTCTGGATTGATGTGTCCTGTAGACAAATGCAGGCGAATAGTAACCCTTTCGTGTGACACCGGCTGCGCCAGATGTGACACAAACCACGGCTACACTTCCGGCACGCTCGCGAAAACCTTGCGATACACGGCCCGTTCAGGGCTGCTACATCACGGGGAGAACGGTGGTCCGGAGGCTTGAAACCCCTCGGCCAGCCCCAGACACCATGGAGGACCCGGCACATGAAAGCCGACCGACCCATCGCGTCCGCGATCCGGCGCACCCTCGCCGTCATCGTGGCGGTACTCGCGGCACTGACCGCGAGTGCGGCGATGCTCGCCGCCCCCGCCGCGGCGTCCGCAACGGACGTCGCCACCGACTGCACCCCGGACGGGACCACCGCGTGTGTCTCCCCGATCGTGCTCGACGAGAACAACGAACCCCTGGCCGGCGTCGACGTGACGATCACGGGCCAGGGCTTCGAGGAGGTCGTCACCTCGACCGACGGGCCGGTGTCCGTCGCCGTCCCCGAGGTCGGCCCCTACACGCTGACCATCGACCCGGCAACGGTGCCGGACGGGATGGCGGCGAACGCCACGGAGCGTCAGGTCACGGCCCAGCTGGGCTCGACGGCCCGCGGGGCGTTCACCATCGCGGAGGGCTCGGCCCCCGCGGAGACCGGAGCGTCGACCGAGCCTTCGGAGACGGCGGACGGCGACGCCGGTTCCGCAGAGGAGGACGATGCGGAGGCCAGCGGCATCGGAGCCGACGGATCCACCGAGAACGTCTCAGGACTGCCGGCGTTCAGCCAGGTCTGGCAGCAGTTCGGGTCAGGTATCCGGTTCGGTCTGCTCCTCGCGCTCGCCTCGGTGGGGCTGAGCCTGATCTACGGCACCACGGGGATCTCGACCTTCTCGCACGGCGAGCAGGTGACGCTGGGTGCCCTGATCGGCTTCATGTCGGTCAACTGGTGGGGCCTGCCGGTCTGGGCGGCCGTGCTCGTCACGATCGTCATCTGCGCGTCGACGGGCTGGCTCCAGGACGTGGTCCTGTGGGGCCCGCTCCGCCGTCGCGGGACACCGGTCATGCAGCTGATGATCGTGACCATCGGTCTCTCGATGGCGCTGCAGTACCTGATCCAGATGTTCATCGGCGGTCGCTCCCAGCGGGTGCTGCCGTCGAACGCCCGGCCCGTGGAGATCGCCGGCATCACCCTGAGTGCCGCGTCGTGGCTCTCGATGCTCGTGGCCCTGGCCGTGATCGGCGTCATCGCCTGGTTCCTCACCCGGACCCGGATCGGCCGGGCGACCCGCGCCGTGTCGGACAACCCGGCGCTGGCCGCGGCGACCGGCATCAACCCGGACCGCATCGTGCGCATCGTCTGGACCGTGTCCACCGGCCTGGCCGGCCTGTCCGGCATGCTGCTCGCGATCTCGTTCGGTTCGTTCACGTGGACGCTCGGCATGATCCTGCTGCTGCTCATGTTCGCCGCGGTGACGCTCGGCGGCATGGGCACGGCGTTCGGTGCCCTGGCCGGGTCGATCGTCATCGGCCTCGTCGTCGAGATGTCCACCCTCATCCCCGGCATGCCGAGCAGCCTTCGGTACGCCTCGGGCCTCCTGATCCTCATCCTCGTGCTGCTGTTCAGGCCTCAGGGCCTGCTCGGCCGCGCCGTGCGGGTCGGCTGAAAGGAGAATCGTCATGGACGAACTGAGTCGTATCCTCATCCAGGCGCTCGGCCAGCTCATCGCGCCGGCCACCGCCGCATACGCTCTCGCGGCGATCGGCCTCAACCTGCACTTCGGTTACACCGGGCTGCTCAACATCGGCCAGGCCGGCTTCATGCTGATGGGCGCGTACGGGTTCGCCATCGCCACGGTCGAGGGCGCGCCGTTCTGGCTCGCCTTCCTCATCGCGGCGGCCGCCGGCGCGCTGCTGGCCCTGGTGCTCGGCATCCCCACGCTGAAGCTGCGCGGGGACTATCTCGCCATCGTGACGATCTCCGCCGCGGAGATCATCAGGTTCGCCGGCCGGTCCACCCTCTGGGCGGACTACACCGGCGGTGCCTCCGGGCTCGCGGGCACCGCGTACAAGGGCACGTTCCAGGACCTGTCCCCGCTGCCCGACGGACGGACCGCCATCGGGCCGTTCGAGTACATCCACAACGGGTCGGACTCGTGGTGGACCCGCATCTTCGCCTGGGGCGTCGTGCTGATCGCCGTCCTCCTGGTCTGGCTCATCACCCGCAGCCCGTGGGGCCGGGTGCTCAAGGGCATCCGTGAGGACGAGGACGCCGTGCGCGCCCTCGGCAAGAACGTCTTCTCGTACAAGATGCAGGCGCTGGTCCTTGGAGGGATCGCCGGGTCATTGGCGGGCATGTTGTTCGTGCTACCGATATCCGTCGCGCCCGACAACATGGGCCGCACCCTGACGTTCTTCGTGTGGACCGTCATGCTGCTGGGTGGTGCCGCCACCCTGTTCGGGCCCGTGCTCGGCTCGATGCTCTTCTTCTTCGTCTACATGCTGCTGCGCACGGGCATGCGGGCCGGGCTCGGCGAGGTCATGCCGGCCCAGAACGTGGAGCACCTGGCCGGACTCATGGTGGGCGTCGCGCTGATGTGCATCGTGATCTTCCGGCCCCAAGGAATCCTGGGAAACAAGAGGGAGCTCGCCTTCGATGTCCGTTGACAAGAATGAGAACGAGGCGGGCGAGCCGACCGGGACCACCGGACCGGTCGGCACGGCCGATCCGGCCGAGCTCGCAGACCCGGCAGAGACGCCCGAGCCGACGGCGAAGCCGGCCGACGAGCTGATCGGGTCCGCTGCCGCCGCCGAGGCGGCCGCCGAGAAGCCGGGTGCCGAACGCAGCGCTGCGGCCCGGAAGGTGACCGAGACGCTGAGCCGCGTGGACGCCAAGGTCGGTGTGGCCAAGCCGGACCCGATCCTCCGGGCCACCGGTGTGGAGCGCCGGTTCGGCGGCATGACCGCCGTCGACGTGGACCACCTGGAGGTGCAGCGCGGCGCCATCACCGCGCTGATCGGTCCCAACGGGGCAGGCAAGACGACCTTCTTCAACCTGCTGACCGGGTTCGACCAGCCCAACCAGGGCAAGTGGGAGTTCGAGGGCCGGCAGATCTCCCGCACCAGCGCCGCGAAGCTGGCCCGCACGGGCATGGTCCGCACGTTCCAGCTCACCAAGGCGCTGTCGCGCCTGACCGTGCTGCAGAACATGCTGCTCGCCGCGCCCGACAACCCGGGGGAGAACCTCTTCGGATCCCTCTTCCGGCCGCTGTGGTCGGGCGTCGAGAAGCGCAACACCGCGAAGGCGCTGGAGATCCTGGAGCGGTTCAACCTCGACCAGAAGAAGGACGACTTCGCGGGGTCGCTCTCCGGAGGCCAGCGCAAGCTGCTGGAGATGGCACGCGCGCTCATGACCAACCCGACCATGATCATGCTCGACGAGCCCATGGCCGGCGTGAACCCCGCCCTGGTGCAGTCCCTGCTGGGGCACGTCCAGGCGCTGCGGGACGAGGGCATGACCGTGCTCTTCGTCGAGCACGACATGCACGCCGTCCGGCACATCTCGGACTGGGTGGTCGTCATGGCCGAGGGGCGCATCGTCGCCGAGGGCCCGCCTGAGAGCGTGATGCAGGACCAGGCCGTCGTGGACGCCTACCTCGGCGCCCACCACGACACCGACCTCGGGGACGACGCGCTGCTCGACCCCGCAGTGCTGGCCCGGCTCGAGGCCGAGGAGGAGAAGCGATGAGCGAGGCGACAGCTGCCGAGACGCGCACGACCGGGACGAAGGTGCTCGAGCCGCTGCTGCGGGCCGAGCACCTGGTGGCCGGCTACGTGCCCGGCGTCAACATTCTCCAGGACTGCTCCATCGAGGTGGGCAAGGGCGAGCTGGTCGGCATCATCGGCCCCAACGGTGCCGGCAAGTCCACCCTGCTCAAGGCGCTGTTCGGGCTCGTGAAGATCCACAGCGGCACAGTGACCCTCCTGGGCGACGAGATCACGGGCATGAAGGCGAACCGGCTCGTGGAGCGTGGCGTCGGCTTCGTGCCGCAGAACAACAACGTGTTCCCCTCGCTCACCGTCGAGGAGAACATGCGCATGGGCGTGTTCCTGCGCCCCAAAACCTTCAAGGAGCGGTTCGAGTTCATCACCGACCTCTTCCCCAACCTGGGGGAGCGGCGCTCGCAGCGCGCGGGAGCCATGTCGGGCGGTGAGCGCCAGATGGTCGCGATGGCCCGCGCGCTCATGATGAACCCGTCGGTGCTGCTGCTCGACGAGCCGTCCGCCGGCCTGTCGCCGGTGCGGCAGGACGAGACGTTCCTGCGCACCCGCATGATCAACAAGGCGGGCGTCTCCGTGATCATGGTGGAGCAGAACGCGCGGCGCTGCCTGCAGATCTGCGACCGCGGCTACGTGCTCGACCAGGGCACGGACGCACACACCGGGACCGGCCGGGAGCTCCAGGCCGACCCGAAGGTGATCTCCCTGTACCTGGGCACTCTCGCGGAGGACGTCGACAAGGCCTCCTGATCCCCGCTGAGTGCTGGGTATCTGTCCGCCGGAACCGGTTGCGCACGACAGATACCCAGCACTCAACGGGTGGGGGGCGGGGGAGAATGGTCGGGTGCAGCACTTTGCGTCCGACAACTACGCCCCCGTTCATCCCGAGGTCATGGCCGCGATGGGCGCGGCCAACAGCGGGGCGGCCGTCTCGTACGGCGACGACCCCGTCTCCGCCCGGCTCCAGGAGCGCGCCACCGAGGTGTTCGGGGCGCAGGCCCGCATCTTCCCGGTCCTCAACGGCACGGGCGCGAACGTCATCAGCCTCATGGCCGCCGCACCGCGGTGGGGCGGCGTCATCGCCAGCGACGTCGCACACGTCCACACCGACGAGAACGGTGCCCCCGAACGGGTCGGGGGTCTCAAAGTCCTGGCCGTGCCGAGCGTCGAGGGCCGCATCGGGCCCGACGCCGTGGACCGTTACGCCGGCGACATCGGCAACGTGCAGCGCGCGCAGCCGGCGGTCCTGAGCCTCACGCAGGTCACCGAGCTGGGCACCGTCTACTCGCCGGCCGACCTCAAGCTCCTCGCCGACACCGCCCACGCGGTCGGCCTGCGCGTGCACGTCGACGGGTCACGCCTGGCGAACGCGGCGGCCACGCTCGGCGTCGCGCTGCGGGAGATCACCACCGACGTCGGCGTGGACATCGTCTCCCTGGGTGCGGCGAAGAACGGCGGCATGCTGGGCGAGGCGGTGGTGGTGCTGGCCGACGGCGCGGCGGCCCCGGGCGCGGCGGACGGCGCGGCGGCCGGACTCGTCGAGGCGGTGCCCTACCTGCGCAAGGCCACCATGCAGCTCGCGTCGAAGACCCGGTTCGTGTCGGCACAGCTCCTGGCCCTGCTCGGCGAGCCGGGCACACCGACGTCGGGCACGGGGCCGGACGCGCCGCTCTGGCTGCGCAACGCCGCGCACTCCAACGCGATGGCGGCGCGCCTGCGCGCCGGCGTCGAGGCGGCGGGCCTGACCGGGGCGGTCCGGATCACGCGCCCCACCGACGCCAACGTGGTCTTCGCGACCCTGCCCCGCGCCGCCGCCGACCGGCTGCGTGCCCACGCACGCTTCTACGACTGGGCCCCCGGCGAGACGGCGGACCGTGTCGAGGTGCGCTGGATGTGCGCGTGGGACACCACGGAGGCGGACGTGGACGGTTTCGTGCGAGCGCTCACCGCCGTCCTCTGAGCCGTTCCGGGCGTAGCGCCCGTACCGCCTGACGGCGCGGACGGAGGATCGTTGGGTGAGACTGAGAGCCATGACGCGGTTTCACCCACTCGGCCTTCTGGCGGTGCCCCTTCTTCTGGTCGCGGCCCTGGCCGGCGGTTGTTCCGGTCCGGCGCCGGAGCCGGATCCCACGGCGCTGCCCGGCCCTGTCCAGCCGGACGCCTCGCCGAGCACGCCGACGAGCACGCCGGAGAGCACACGGCCGAACACACAGCCCGGCACGTCGCCCTCCGGCCCGGAATCGCCGACGACGACACCGGATCCCGAGCCGGCGCCCGGCGCGCCCGACCTGTCGCTCGTGGCCGGCTGGACCCTGCGGGAGAAGGTGGGCCAGATCGTCATGGTCGGCCTGCCGGTGTCGGGCCCGTTCCAGCCGACGTTCGACATGCTCAGGGAGGAGCAGATCGGCGGGGTGTTCCTGCACGGCCGCACGACCGCCGGACGACAGCCGGTGAGGAATTTGGTGGACGCCGCCGTCGCCGCAGCGGCGAAGGAGCGACAGCCCCTCTTCGTGGCGACCGACCAGGAGGGCGGTGCGGTGCAGGTGCTGCGGGGCTCCGGCTTCAGCGACATCCCCAGCGCACTCGACCAGGCGGAACTGGACCCGTCCGACCTGCGGGAACGGTCCCGGTCCTGGGGCGACGAGCTGGCCGCGGCGGGCGTGAACCTGAACCTGGCACCGGTGCTCGATCTCGTGCCCGGCGAGACGGCGTCGTCGAACGCGCCGGTCGGCGTCTTCGGGCGCAACTACGGCTACTCGGCCGAGTCGGTGATCGCGCACGGCAACGCGTTCGCCCAGGGGCAGCGCGACGCCGGTGTGCAGACGTCCATCAAGCACTTCCCCGGCCTGGGGCGGGTCACCGGCAACACGGACGACACCGCGGGAGTGACGGACACGGTCACGGGAGCCGACGCCCCGTCGGTGGACGTGTTCCACGCGGGCATCGAGTCGGGTTCCGGGCTCGTCATGATGTCGTCGGCCGTCTACACGCGGATCGACCCGCAGGCACCCGCCGTGTTCAGCCCGGCGGCGGTGGGGCTGGTGCGCGAGCTCGGGTTCGACGGCGTCATCATCTCCGACGACCTGTCGGCGGCCGTGCAGGTCGCGAGCATCCCCGAAGGGAGGCGAGCGGTCCTCGCCGTCGGCGCGGGCGTGGACCTCGTGCTCGCCTCCGCGCGCCCGTCGGCCGCCCCGGCGATGGTCGACGCGCTGGTCGGGGCGGCCCGGGACGACCCGGACTTCGCCGCGAAGGTGGACGCGGCGGCGGCCCGGGTCGTCGCCGCCAAGGCCGGGCTCTGACACGTCAGGGCTCGGCCCCGGCCGGACGGCTCAGTGGTCGGCGAGGCCGAGTACGTCGAGCACCCAGGCGTGCTCGAACGCGATCTGCTCCCAGGCGGAGTAGCGCCCCGAGACGCCGCCGTGTCCCGCCGACATCTCGATCTTGAGCATCGCCGGCGCCCCGGCGGCCTGCAGCCGTGCCACCCACTTCGCCGGTTCCACGTACAGCACGCGGGTGTCGTTGAAGCTGGTCGTCGCGAGGATTCGGGGGTAGTGCGCCGCGTCGTCGGCCACGTTCTCGTACGGCGAGTACGAGCGCATGTACGCGTACACCTCCGGGTCGTGCAGCGGGTCGCCCCACTCGTCCCACTCGGTGACGGTCAGGGGGAGCGTCGGGTCGAGCATCGACGTCAGCGCGTCCACGAACGGCACCCCGGCGAGCACGCCGGCGAACAGCTCGGGCGCCAGGTTCGTGGCAGCCCCCACCAGGAGCCCGCCGGCGCTGCCGCCGTCGGCCACCATGCGGTCGGACGCCGTCCAGCCGGCGGCGACGAGGTGCCGGCCGGCGGCCACGAAGTCGGTGAAGGTGTTGCGCTTGGCGGCGAGCTTGCCGTCGTCGTACCAGGCGCGGCCCATCTCGCCGCCACCTCGCACGTGGGCGATCGCGAACACGACGCCGCGGTCCAGGAGGCTCAGGCGGGGTACCGAGAAGTAGGGGTCGATCGACATCTCGTACGCGCCGTAGCCGTAGAGGAGGAGGGGCGCCGGCTCGTCCGGCGCGCCGGACCCTGTGGCCGGGTCCGCCGCGAACCGCACCTTGTCCTTGCGCCAGACCAGGGAGATCGGGATGCGGGTACCGTCCTCGGCGACCGCCCACTCCCTGCGCTGGTCGTAGTCGCCCGGGTCGTAACCGCCGAGCACCGGCTGCTGCTTGAGCAGGGTGCGCTCGCCGGAGGCGACGTCGTACAGGTAGAGCGACTGGGGCGTCACGAACGACGTGTAGCCGGCCTTGAGGTTGGGCTGGTCCCACACGCCGACGCCCGCACCGACCGACTCCAGCGGCTGACCGAACGAGATCTCCTGGAAGTCCCAGTCCCGCTGGTCGAGGCGTGTCTCCAGCGGCAGCACCGCCGAGCGGGAGATCGCCTCGCGGCGGTAGTAGAGCACGAGGTAGCGCTTGCTCGCGCTCACACCCTCCAGGCGCACGTCCGGTGCGTGCGGCACGACGACGGTCGCCGCCTCCGGTGTGACCGTCTCGCCGGGTGCGGGCACCGGCGAGCAGACCAGCTCGAAGTTCAGGGCGTCCTTGTTGTGCAGGATCAGAAGCACGTCGCGGGTCGCGGACGCCGGGTCCTGGGTCTCGAGAGGCTCGACCAGCGAGGGCGGCTCGGACAGCGAAGGTGGCTCGACCAGCCCGGCGGGCAGCACCGCGTGCTCCACCGTGTACTCGACGCCCTCGCGGCGCGGCCAGACGACCCGGAACTCACCGGTCGGGTTGTCCGACTCCAGCAGCCACGACTCGCTCGTCACCTTGGAGCCGAGCTCGATCTGCAGGTACTTCTTGGACCGGGACAGCCCGACGCCCACCCAGTAGCGCTCGTCGGGCTCCTCGAACACGAGCGCGTCCTCGGACGCCGGCGTGCCGAGCCGGTGCCGCCAGACCCGCCAGGGGCGCCAGGCCTCGTCGACGGTGAGGTAGAAGACGTGCTCGCCGTCGGGGGCGAACAGAGCGCCGGGCGCCGTGTCCCGCACCTCGTCGGCAAGGTCCTCGCCCGTCGCCAGGTCGCGGACCCGCAGCGTGTAGCGCTCGTCACCGGCGGTGTCGGCCGCGTGGAGCAGCCGGGCGCCGTCCTCGGACACGTCGAGCGAGCCCAGCGCGAAGAAGTCATGGCCGTCGGCCGCCACGTTCTGGTCCAGGAGCACCTGCTCGCCCGGTACCGGCTCGCCGGGCTCGAGCAGGCGGGGCGTCCAGTCGTCCGGTCCGGCGGCGGGGTAGCGCGCGTGGATCGGGTACTGCTGGCCCTCGACCGTGCGGGCGTAGTACCACCAGTCGCCGTCGCGGGACGGGACCGAGAGGTCGGTCTCGAGGGTGCGGCCCTTGATCTCGTCGAACAGGGTCTGGCGCAGCGGTGCCAGGTGCTCCTGGCGGGCCAGCGTCCAGGCGTTCTGCGCCTCCAGGTGCGCGACGACCTCGGGGTCGTCCTTCTGGCGGAGCCACTCGTAGTCGTCCGTGACGGTGTCGCCGTGGAACGTGCGCGCGGTCGGGCGGCGCGCGGTGGAGGGGGGCGTGGTGGCGGGGTCGATCTCGGCGGGGGGAAGGGCGTCGGACACCGCGTCAGCCTATCCGCGAAGCGCACCGCTGAGTGCGGGATTCTCGCCCTCCAGACAGGGCCGGAGGGGCGAACATCCCGCACTCAGCGGTCTCAGGGCTTGAGGTCCGTCCAGACCAGGCGGTGGTCGCTGCTCGGGAACGGGTACTCGCCGGTGAGCCGGGACAGCGGGTCCGCAGCGGCGGGCCAGAAGACGCCGGCGTCCCGGACGCGCAGGTCACGCGACGGGAGCACGTAGTCCACGCGCAGGTTGCCGGGCGCCGTGTCGGCGAAGTCGGCGGTGTCCAGCGCGGGGTCGCCCAGGTGGTCGAGGTTCGCCCCGGCCTGGAGCGCGGCGGCCTCGGGGGCGCCCGCCGACGTCGCGAGCGGGTCGGTGATCCGCGGGTGGCGCAGCAGCTGGTCGATCGCCGAGTCCACGGAGTCGCCGTCGAGGGGGTCGGCGTTGTAGTCGCCCACGATCACGAACGACGATCCGGGACGCAGCCCACCGCGCCGGCCCTCGTCGTCGTACTGGTAGCGAGCGGCGCGGCCGCCGCGCACGTAGTCCGCCCAGAACCTGATCTCGTCATGGTTGCGCAGGCCGTTGCGGTCCTCGGCCCCGTCGAACGACGGCGGCGTGGGGTGCGCGGCCAGCACGTGCACCGTGTCGCGGCCGACGCGCACCGGGACGTCCCAGTGCGACTTGCTCGACAGCGGCAGGACCGCGAGCTCCTCGGCCGAGTACCAGTCGGCAGGAGCGTCGGTGGCCGGGTCGTCCGGCAGGAGTGCGCCGGGCATGTCCTGCCACCGGAAGTCCTGGAACGTGCGCACGCGGTCGTGCTGGATCGGGTACTTCGACAGCACCACCATGCCGTACTGCCCGGGGAACAGGCCGAAGCCGAGCGCGTCGTCGCCCCCGCCGACGGTCCCGTCGTTGTTCAGGTCGAACCCGCTCGGCACGCCGGTGTTCGACGGCGCCACGAAGGCGTACGGGTACTCCACCGGCGTGCCGGTGCCCTGCGGTACCTCGAGGTAGTTCTCGCGGAACAGGTCCGCGGCGGCGTAGGGGTCGGCGTCGCCGGAGTAGTCGAACTCGTTCAGCAGCACGACGTCCGGGTTCGCGTGCTGGATGACCTCGGCCACGGTCGCCGCCTGGGCGTCGTCGCCCGAGGACAGGTCGGCGACCAGCTCACCCTCCGTCGCACGGTTGAGCGACAGGTTGTAGGTGGCGGCGCGCAGGGTCCGGTGCCCGGCGCCGGGCCGGTCGCCGCCCGGTGCGGCGACCGCCGGCCCGCCGGCCGACGGTGTGCGTGCGGACGCCGGCTCGGCCGACGCCGTGCTCGCCGAGGCGAGGAATGCCCCGGCCAGCAGGGCCGCTGCCGCGGCTGCGCCGGTCAGGCGTGCGGGAGTACTGGCTCGCATGACTGCTCCTTCTTCGCCGGCGCCGTGGGTGCCACGGGTGCCGTGCGGTGGTGTGCTGCGCGGGTGGTCCGCAGCAGTCACCGTAGAACGCGGTCGGCTCGGCGGGGTGAACGGCGCGTGAACAGCCCGGCGCGGCGCGTCGTGACCGAATAGTTGCACGTCGGAGCCGTGCGAGGGCGTCCGTGACGGTAGTTTTCCGGAGCGGCCCTCCTGGCCGTGGCGCCGGCTCCGGTCGTCGCGCAGATCTTTCGAGGAAGAGTCGATGAACCGCACTTTCCGTTCCGTCAGCAACGTCGTCAGCAACGTCGTCCGCAGCGCCGAGCGGATGCCGGGCCGTCGCCCGGCCGGCCGTCCGGCCAGGCTGCTCGCGACCACCGCCGCGGTGGCCGTCTCGCTGACGATGCTCACCGGCTGCGGTGCCCTCGACGACCTCATCTCGGGCGGCGAGCCCCCGCGCGACGAGCCGGGCGGCGAGATCACCGCCTCGGCCGAGGCCGACGCGTTCGAGATCCGCACGGGCGACTGCATCGACCTCGGGGCGCTCGCCGGCTACGACGACCACGGGGAGGGCGAGGAGTACGAGGTCGAGTCCGTACCGGTCGTGCCCTGCGCCGAGCCGCACACCGGCGAGGTCTACGCCGAGCTGGTCATGGAGGGCGACGAGTTCCCGGGCGAGAAGGGCATGGCCAAGACGTTCGAGGACTGGTGCTACGCCGAGTTCGAGAAGTTCGTCGGCGTCTCCTACGACGAGTCGGTGTACAGCTTCACCGGTTTCTACCCGACCAAGGACACCTGGGAGCTGCTGGACGACCGCACCCTGCAGTGCATCGTCAGCTCGGAGGAGCCCGTGACGGGCACCCTCAAGGACGCGCTGCAGTAGCTCGCGTGGCGCGCAGGTCGACCGCGAGGACGACCAGCGCGCCCAGCACGAAAGCAGCCCCGACCAGGGGCACGGTGCCGACGCCGACCGTGGCCACCACCAGCGCCCCGAGTGCCGCTCCGCCGCCGATCCCGATGTTGAACACGGAGCTCGATATCGCGGTCGCCGACTCGGTGGCGCCCGGGGCGACCTGCATGGACAGGAAGGACAGGGCGGGCGGGATCGCGCTGAACGCGAGACCGAACAGGGCCAGCCCGACGAGGGCGAGAGCCTGGTTGTGCCCGAGCCCCCAGAGCAGCACCAGCGCGCCGGTCAGCAGGCCGAGAGCCACGACCACCGTCTGCCACGGCCGTTTGTCGAGCACCTGGCCGATCAGCAGCGTCCCCGTCAGGCCGGCGGCGCCCTGGCCCAGCAGCAGCGCGCTGAGGTACCGGTCGGGGAACCCCGCCGTCTCCAGCAGGAACTGGGTGACGAACGTGATCATCATGAACCCGCCGGTCACGAGCAGCACCGTGACCAGCATGAGCGCCAGGAACCGGCGCATGCTCGGGTGCGTGCCGCGGGCCGTCCCGCTCTGTTCGGCGTCGACGTTCGGCATGGCGATCGCCATCACGACGCACGCGACGAGGCTCACCACGGAGAACGCCAGGAAGGCGGTGCGCCAGCTCGACTGCTGCCCCACCCAGGTGCCGAGCGGCACGCCGAGCAGCGGCGCCAGCGAGTTGCCGATGGCGAGCCGCGCGATCATCTTGCCCCGGACGGCGGGGGCGAACAGGCTGGCGGCGGCCGGCGTGACGACCGACCAGAAGAGCGCCTGCCCCAGCGCCGTGATCATGCGTGCGGCCATCAGGTCCGCGTAGCCGATGGCGACCGCCGACCAGAGTGTTCCGACGGTGCACACCGCGGTGGTCGCCGCCAGCACGTAGCGGCGCGGGAACCGGCGCGTGACGCGCGAGAGCGGCCACGACGTGAGGACGACGACGGCGGCGTACGCGGTGACCAGCAGGCCGATCTCGGACGTGGTGCGGCCCAGGTCGGGGGCGATGAGGGTGAGCAGCCCGCCCGGCAGGTTCTCGGCCGTGACGAAGGTGAACGCGCTCACGGAGAGGGCGAGGAGCGCGACGGCCGCGCGCCGCTGGTCCACGGGGGGCGCGGCGAAGCTCGCTGCGGTGGCGGGCGTGCTCGCACTCATGCTGGTCTCCGGCTGGTCGGCGGGCTGGGCTTCACCCGGACGACGAAGAGGCCCGGCGGGCACGACAAAGATACGCGCCCTCGAATCGATTCTATCCAACCATCTCCGGCATACGGTGTGCACGAAACATGTGTCGTAGGCAACATTGTCGTAATATTTCCCTGCTTTCCTCTTCTGGGGACATTGGTGTCCCGGTAGGTCCGGCGACCAGATCCACCTCCTCGTCCCGGACGCCGCACTCTTCACGGAGGAAAGATGAACCGACGTATCTGTGCCGTCGGCGCGGGAGCGGCTCTGCTGCTCTCGACCGCCGTCGTGCCGATCACCGCCTCGGCAGCACCCCACGCCGAGGACGCACCGCCGCACGCGGCGCCGGCCAAGGAGGACAACCGTCCCGACGCCCTCGCCGAGAAGCAGACCGAGAAGCGGCAGCGCGCCGTCGACATGGTCGCGACCGGAGAGGCCGAGGTCGAGACCCGGGGCAAGGGCTCCCGCGCCTCGAAGGTGGTGGAGATCTCCCCGCGCGAGTACGTGCAGTACGGAGTCGAGGAGACGGCGCAGCTGTTCAGCATCCTCGTGGACTTCGGCGACGAGGTGGACGACCGCTACCCGGACGCCCCGGCGGGCCCCGCGCACAACGAGATCCCCGAGCCGGCCGAGGACGACAACTCCACCTACTGGGAGCCCGACTTCTCGCGCGAGCACTTCCAGGAGATGTTCTTCACCGGCCTGGAGGACCAGGGCGGGGAGTCGTTCCACGGCGTCTACGACGAGATGTCGTCGGGCCGGTTCGACCTGCAGGGCGACGTGTCCGACTGGGTCACGGTGCCGTACAGCACCGCGTCCTACGGCACCACCGAGTCCGGCGCGGACATGACGCGGTTCATCCAGGACACCGCGGACGCCTGGTACGCGGATCAGGTCGCCCAGGGCAAGACCGCCGAGGAGATCGACGCGTACCTCAAGTCGTTCGACGTCTGGGACCGCTACGACATGGACGGCGACGGCATCACGGCCGAGCCCGACGGGTACATCGACCACTTCCAGGCGATCCACGCCGGTGAGGGCGAGGAGGCCGGCGCACCCGAGTCGGCCATCTGGTCGCACCGCTGGGCGGTCAACCAGGGCGGTCTGGGCACGGACGGCCCGGCCGACTTCGAGAAGCTCGGCGGCATCAAGATCGGTGACTCGGACCTCTGGATCCGTGACTACACCACGGAGCCGGAGAACGGTGGCCTCGGCGTCTTCGCGCACGAGTTCGGCCACGACCTCGGCCTGCCGGACTACTACGACACCAACGGTGGCGAGAACGGCACCGGCTTCTGGAACCTCATGAGCTCCGGCTCGTGGCTGGGTCACGGTGACGGCACCATCGGCACCACGCCCAACCACATGGGCGCCACCGAGAAGCTCTTCCTCGGCTGGCTCGACTACGAGACCGTCGAGGCGGGCGAGAGCGGACGGGTCGACCTCGGCCCGTCGTTCCACGCCACCACCCGTGAGCAGGCCGCGATCGTGAACCTGCCCGACGGCGTCGCGCGGGAAGACCTCGAGGTGGAGGCGTTCGACGGCAAGTTCGCCTACTCCGGCACGGGCAACGACCTGAACAACACGTTCGTCTCGCCGTCGTTCACCGTGCCCGACGGCGCGTCGCTGACCGCGAAGGTCCAGTACGCCATCGAGCTCGACTTCGACTACGCGTTCGCGGAGATCTCCACCGACGACGGCGCGTCGTGGACCGCGCTGCCGAACAACCTCGCCGCCGCCGACGACCCGAACGGCACCAACCCGGGCAACGGCATCACCGGCAGCTCGGACGGCGCGTGGGTCGACCTCACCGCCGACCTCGCCGACTACGCGGGCCAGACGGCGTCGCTCCGGTTCCGCTACTCGAGCGACGGCGGTGTCGCGGAGAAGGGCCTCATGATCGACGACGTCACCGTGGGCACCGCGTTCGCCGAGGACTTCGAGGACGCGGCCGACTGGACCGCCGACGGCTTCCAGGTGGCCGACGCCGACGGCACCTACGAGGTCACGTACTCCCACTACTACGTCGCCGAGAACCGCGTGTACGGCGGCTACGACGCGACGCTGAAGTCCGGCCCGTACAACTTCGGCTGGACCTCGACCAACAGCGACCGGGTGGAGCACTACCCGTACCAGGACGGCCTGCTGATCTGGTACGTGAACAGCCGGTACGGCGACAACAACACGTCGCAGCACCCGGGTGGCGGCCAGGCCCTGCCGGTCGACGCTCGCCCCACATCGCTGACCTGGTCGGACGGCTCCATCGCCCGCAACAGGATCCAGTCGTTCGACTCGACGTTCGGTCTGCAGAAGACGGACGCGCTCTCGCTGCACCGTGAGGTGTCGGAGACCGAGATGACGCGCCTGTTCGCCTCGAAGCAGCGGCCCGTGCGGACCTTCGACGACAGCGACCCGGAGCGGTACTACGACCCGGCCAACCCGGGCCACTCCGTGAAGGTCGGCGGCACCGGCACCACCATCAAGGTGCTGAGCCAGGACACCCGCAGGGGCCACATGACCATCCAGGTCAACTGACCCCCGCACGACCTTCGTCCGCCAGACGCCCAGGCCACCGACGGTGACCTGGGCGTCTGGCACGTTCGGGGCATTACGCTCGAACTCATGACACACCTGCGATGGGGAATCCTGGGGGCCGGCGGAATCGCCTCGGCCTTCACTTCGGATCTGAACGACAACGGCTTCACCGTGCAGGCGGTGGGGTCACGGTCGCTGGAGAAGGCACAGGAGTTCGCGCAGCGCTCGGGCATCCCGACGGCGCACGGCTCGTACGAGAACCTCGTGAACGACCCCGAGGTCGACATCGTCTACGTGGCCACGCCGCACCCGATGCACGCCGCCGCCGCGAGGCTCGTGCTGGAGGCCGGCAAGCACGTGCTGGTCGAGAAGCCGTTCACGCTCAACGCCGCCGAGGCGCGCGAGATCACGGACCTGGCCGAGCAGAAGGGCCTCGTGGCGCTGGAGGCCATGTGGACCAGGTTCCTGCCGCACATGGCGCGCGTGCGCGAGATCATCGCCTCCGGCGTGCTCGGCGAGGTCCGGACCCTGATGGTGGACCACACCCAGGACCTGCCCGACGATCCCGCCCACCGCATCAACGACCTCGCCCTGGGCGGCGGCTCACTGCTCGACCTGGGGATCTATCCGGTCTCCTTCGCCTGGGACGTGTTCGGCGAGCCGCTCACGGTGCAGTCGCACGCGACGTTCAAGGAGACGGGCGCGGACGCGACCATCGCGACCATCTTCGGGTACGACGGCGCCCGCGTCGCCACGACGATCTCCGCCTCGGACACGAAGGGCCCCAACCGGGCATCGATCCTCGGCACGGAGGGCCGCATCGAGATCGATGCCGTCTGGTACAACCCCGCGACGGTCCACGTCTACGACGCGGCCGGCACCGAGACCGAGACCTTCCAGGTCGAGGTGACGGGACGCGGCATGCACTTCCAGGCCGCAGAGGCGGAGCGTCTGGTCGCGGCCGGCGAGCTGGACAGCCCGCTGCTGTCCCGCGCCGAGACGGTCGCGATCATGGCCACGCTGGACGAGATCCGCGCCCAGATCGGCCTGACCTACCCGGGCGAGTAGCCACCCCACCCCTCCGAGACCTCAGTCTGTTCGCAGTGCGGCCGCTCAAGGCGAAGGGACCTCAAGGCGAAGGGACTGAGGGCTCCGAGGGAGCTAGTCCAGGGGGTGGAGGATGCGGTCCAGGAAGCGGCGGGTGCGGTCCTCCGCGGGATCAGTGAAGAGCTGCGCCGGTGCGCCGCGCTCGACCACCACCCCGCCGTCGAGGAACAGCACCTCGTCGGCGACCTGGCGCGCGAACTGCAGCTCGTGGGTCACCACCACCATGGTCCAGCCCTCGTCCGCGAGCTCCTTCATGACGCCCAGCACCTCGCCGACGAGCTCGGGGTCGAGGGCCGACGTCGGCTCGTCGAACAGCAGGAGGTCCGGCTCGAGCGCGAGCGCACGGACGATGCCGACGCGCTGCTGCTGACCGCCGGACAGCTCGTGCGGGTAGGCGTCGCGCTTCTCGGCGAGGCCGACGCGGGCCAGGAGCTCCTCGGCGCGGCCGGTCGCCGTCGCGCGCGGCACCTGCTGGACCTGGCAGGGGCCCTCGATGACGTTCTCGAGCACCGTGCGGTGCGGGAACAGGTTGTGGTGCTGGAAGACCATGGCGGACCGGTCGCGCAGGGCCGCGCGCTCCGCCTTCGCCTGAGCGGCGGCGGCGCGCCGGCCGGACCAGCGGCCCGCCCGGGCAGCGGCCTGGGCGCCGAAGTCGACCACCGGCCCGCCGTCGAGCTCCAGGAGTCCGCCGTCGGGCGTCTCGAGCCCGTTGAGCGAGCGCAGCACCGTCGTCTTACCGCTCCCGGACGGCCCGATGAGGGCGACCACCTCGCCGCGCCGGACCTCCAGGTCCACCCCGCGCAGCACGTGGTTGGCGCCGAACGACTTCTGGATGCCGCGGGCGGTCAGCAGGCTCTCCGACCCGGGACGGTCGGCGCGGTCAGTGGGCGACATACCGGTCCAGCCTCTTCTCGAGTGCGTTCTGGCCGGTGGCGAGCACCGTGCAGAACAGCCAGTAGATCAAGGCCGCCTCCAGGTAGACCGTCATGAACTCGTTCGAGAACGTGGCGATCTCCTGAGCCTTGCGGAACATCTCGGTGACGAGGATGAGCGCCGCGAGCGACGTGTCCTTGACCAGCGAGATGAACGTGTTCGACAGCGGCGGCACCGACACGCGGGCGGCCTGCGGGAGGATGATCCGGCGCAGCGACCGGGCGGGGGACATGCCCACCGTCCAGCCCGCCTCCCACTGCCCCTTCGGGACCGACAGGATCGCCGCACGGATCACCTCGGCGGCATAACCGCCCACGTTCAGGGAGAACGCGATGATCGCGCTGGGCCACGGGTCGAGCAGGATGCCCACCGACGGCATGCCGTAGAAGATCACGAAGAGCTGCACGAGCAGCGGCGTGCCCCGGATCAGCGAGATGTAGGCGCCGGCGATCCACGACAGCAGCCGGTTCGGCGACAGGCGCATCAGCGCCACGACGAGCGCCAGCACCAGCCCGATCGCGAACGATGCCAACGCCAGCGGGATCGTGCCGGTGAGGCCGCCCAGCAGGAGCGGCCAGAACGAGTCGGCGATGAGCTGCCAGTCCATGTGTCCCTCTCCCCGCGGTCAGCGGAGAAGCGTCGCGGGGTGCGTCACTCGGAGACGTCCTCACCGAAGTACTTCTCGCCCAGCTCGGCGAGGGTCCCGTCGGTGCGCAGCTCCTCGAGGGCGCCGTCGATCGCCTCGGTGAGGGCCTCGCGCTCCGGGGTGGCGACGAACGCCGACTGCGACTCCTCGTCGGTCTCCGCTGCCACCTTGATGCCGGAGGCGTCCTCGGTGTTGGCGTAGTCGAGGTACGTGAGGGAGTCGTTGATCGTGGCGTCCACACGCCCCTGGTCGAGCAGTGCGATGGCCTGGGCCCAGCCCTCGACGGCCTCGACCTCGGCCCCGCTCTCCTGGGCGAGCGCGTTCCAGTTGCTCGTGAGCGACTGCGCGGTGGTCTTGCCCTCGAGGTCTTCGAAGCCCTTGATGTCGTTGTTGTCCGCGCTCACCACGAGCACGCCGTTCGACACGGTGTACGGCGTCGAGAAGACGTAGTCCTCCTCGCGCTCCGGGGTGATCGACACCTGGTTCGCGATGGTGTCGAAGCGGCTGCCGTCCAGGCCGGCGAAGATCGCGTCCCACTGCGTCTCCTGGAACTTGATCTCCACGCCCAGCTTCTCGGCGACGGCCTCGGCCACCTCGACGTCGTAGCCGACCAGCTTGCCCGACTCGTCGTGGTAGCTGAACGGCCGGTACGTGCCCTCGGTGGCGACCGTGAGCGTGTCCCCCGAGACGAGGCCGAGCTCCTCGCCGACACCGCCGGGCTCGCCGGAGCTGCCGCAGCCGGTCAGGGCCAGGAGGGCAGCCGAGGCTGCGGCGGCCGTGAGGAGGGCGCGGTTGCGAGACATGGGGGCTCCATTCGGTGAGTGACACAGATCGACATTGCCGATGCGCGCCCCAAAACTAACTGATGGACGGGGTGAACTCACAGCCGCTCGCTCCGTCGCCAGCGGTCAGGTGTGACCCCGTAGCGATCCCTGAACCGCCGGACCAGGTAGGTCGCGTCGCGCAGGCCGGTCCGTGCGGCCACGACACCGAGCGGCAGGTCGGTATCACGGAGCATCCGGCGCACCTCCGTCATCCGGCGCTCGGTGATCCACGCGAGCAGGGTGCGACCCGTGCGCTCGCGGACCACGGTGGTCAGGTACCCGGGCGTGTAGCCCAGCGCCGCCGCGACGCCGGCCGCCGACACCGGTTCCCGGAACGTCGCCTCGATCTCGTCGAAGACGCGCGTCACCAGCGGGTCGGCAGGGGCGGGGGCCGACGGCGCCAGCCGCGCCGCCCCGACGAGGATCCGCGTCAGCAGGGCGGCCGCCGCCTCGCGGGCACCCAGCCGGCCGGGCTCCGACAGCTCCTCCTCGAGCTCCGTCAGCCACGCCGACCAGCGCGGGCGCTCGACGGCGGGAACGGTGGCGTGCGCCCCGGCCGGCAGCGTCGCCAGCGCGAACAGGGCAAGGAGCGGGTGGTGGCCCCAGGCCAGGGGAGACACCGAGGCGAGCGACGGGACGGCGTCAGGCGTGAAGGCCACGCTCCAGGCCCGGCAGTGGCGGAGACCCGCGAGCGTCGCCGCGCCGATCGCCTGGCCCGGCGGGACGGCGTGCACGTCACCTCCGCGCAGCGGGGTGTCCTGACCGTTCAGCGTGACACTGCCGCCGCCGCGCTCGACGTAGACCAGCACGAGAAAGTCGTGCGCGTGCCGGTGGTCCGGCGGCACGTGGGCATGGTCGACGTCGACGTCGACCCGCGTGACCAGCACCGGCGGCGCCCCAGGGCCGGCCGGGTGCCCGTAGACGGGGATACCGTCCGGCCGCACCCTGCGGAGACGACCCGGTGCGGACTGCTGCCTCGGCACAGGAACCCTCCCACGTCGAGCCGGACCGGTGGACGGCGGAGCGCGCCACCACGACGATCCTAGCCGCGATCACCCGCATCATCCGAGGATCGTGCTATCACCACCGAACGACATGCTGCACTCCGACCGCAGGATGTCCGATGCTGGGGTGGCGAGACCTCGCGAACGGGCGCACGAGAGCGCCCGCTTCACCACCGGACGGAAGGCAGCCGGATGAACACGACCGTGCGAATCCTCGACCAGCGCACCCCCGAGGAACGTGATCGTGAGTTCCTCCCCGGGATGGGCAGGCCCTGGCTGCTCCCGTTCTACGACCTCTACTCGCGCCTGGCCCGCGTACCCGCCCTGCACGACCGGGTGGCGACGCTCGCGGACGTCGCGCCCGGCGAGTCGGTGCTCGACGTCGGCTGCGGCACCGCGAACCTGTCGCTCGCCGTGCTCCGTGCGCAGCCGGGCGCGGTCGTCACGGCCCTCGACCCCGACGGGGCTGCGCTGCGTACCGCCGCCCGCAAGGCATCCCGGCGCCGGGTCCCGCTCACGCTCGTCCGGGGGTTCGCCGAGAGGCTCCCGGCCGACGACGGCTCGCTCGACCACATCGTGTCCGCCCTCGCGCTGCACCACGTGCCCGAGGAGGACCGGGCCCGGTTCGCCCACGAGGCCTGGCGGGCGCTCCGGCCGGGCGGGCGGCTGACGATCGTCGACTTCGGAGACCCCGACGCCGGAGCGGAGGACGGCCGGCACGGCGGCGGTCGCGGGCGCCGCGGGCACGAGCACGCAGGGCACGGCGGCGGTCGCGGGCACGACCACGCGGGCCACGACCGGTCGCACCGCGGACACCCGCACCCCGCCCGGACGGGGGTCAGCCTGCTGCGCCTCCTCGCGGGCGCCGGGTTCGCCGACGCCCGCGAGGTGGAACGCGTGGAGCACCGCTTCGGTCCGCTCACGTTCGTGCAGGCCACGCACGGCTGACCGGATCCGCGCCCGGCCGACCAGGGCTACGCGCGGCGGCGCACCCGCGGCTCCGGGAGCGCGGGCGGCGTCGCCGCCGGACGCTCGGCGAGGCGGCGGAACGCCTCCGCCATACCGGCGTCGAGCTGCGGGTCGACGTCGGAGAAGTAGTCCGCCGGCGTGTGCCGCACCTCGATGTCGGGGTCGACGCCGTGGTTCTCCACGTCGAACCCCTTGCCGTCGAGCCAGAACCCGTACCGCGGCTGGGTGATACCCGTGCCGTCCACGAGGCTGAAGCGGCCGTCGATACCGATCACGCCGCCCCACGTCCGCACCCCGACCACCGGGCCGACGCCGAGCGCCTGCGCCGCCGCGTTCACGATGTCCCCGTCGGACCCGGCGTACTCGTTGGTGACCAGCACCACCGGCCCACGCGGGGCGCGGTCCGGGTAGGTGCTGGGCCGGTCGTAGTGCCGGTTCAGGCCCCAGCCGGCGACGCGCGCGGCGAGGCGTGCGATCACGAGCTGCGACGTGTGCCCGCCGCCGTTGAACCGCACGTCCACGACGATGCCCTCGCACTGGGTGGCGAGCCGCAGGTCGCGGTGCAGCTGCGCCCACCCGGTGCTCATCATGTCCGGTACGTGCACGTAGCCCAGCCGCCCCTCCGACCTCTTTGCGACGTACTCGCGGCGCGACCGCACCCAGGCCTGGTAGCGCAGGTCGGACTCTTCGGCGAGCGGCACCACGACGACCCGGCGGTCGGCACCGCTCGCGCCACCGCCGTCGGCCGAGCCGGGGCGTCGCAGCGTGAGCTCCACCGGAATGTCCGCCGCGCCGACCAGGTTCGCCGACGGGCCCGACACCGGGTCCACGGGCCGCCCGTCCACAGCGACGATGAGGTCGCCGGGCCGCGCGTCGACCCCGGCTGCGCGCAGCGGCGACCGTGCTCCGGGATCCGACGACTCGCTCGGCAGCACCCGCTCGATCCGCCAGCCGTCGGCTGTCCGGGTGAGGTCCGCGCCGAGCAGCCCGAGCCTGCGGGACGTGTCGCCCGGTGCGCGCGGACCGCGCACGTACGCGTGCGAGGTGTTGAGCTCGGCGACGGTCTCCCAGAGCACGTCCTCGAGGTCGTCGTGGGTGGCCACGCGGTCGACCAGCGGACGCCACCGGGCCACGACACCGTCCCAGTCGATGCCGTTCATGTCCGCGCGCCAGTAGTGGTCGCGCATGATGCGGGCGTTCTCGTCGAACATCTGGTGCCACTGGACCCTCGGGTCCACCTCGTACCGGATGCGGGACAGGTCGATGTCGAACGCGCTCGGGTCGTCGTCGCTGGGCTTGCTCGTCGCCGACTGCGTGCCGAGGCCGTACCGGTAGCGGATCACCACGCGCTCGCGATCGCCGGACACCGCATAGGTGCGCACCTTCTCGGCGACGTCCGTGGTCTTGCGCGCCTCGAACGACCAGAACTGCAGCACGTTGGGCACCGGGTCGGCCTCCGTACCGGCGTGCCGGGCGCCGAGCACACCCGCGTCGTCGGTCTCGTGCACCCAGAGCACACCGCCCTTGGCGGCGAGCAGACGCCGGTACCGGCCCGACGTGACAGGGAACGGGACCACCCGTTCCTCGGCGCCGTCGAAGTCGATGTCGGGGGAGCCCGCTTCCTGCTTTCGCGCCGTGCCCGATGCGTCGTCAGCCTTGCCCTCGGTCTCGCCGCTCACCTCGGCGCTCGCGGTGCCGTCCGCCGTGCCGTCCGCCGTGCCGTCCGCCGTGCCGTCCGCCGTGCCGTCGGCCTTGCCGTCGGCCTTGCCGCTCGCCTTCTTGTCCGGCTTGGCCAGACGCCAGCCGTCGGCGCTCGGGCCGAACGGCGCCGGCTCGGTCGCGGTGAGCGGGATCAGCCACGGCCGCGTGGCGGCGCTGAACGACAGGGCGAACTCGTGGGAGTCGTAGGACGGGTCGAACGTGCGGTCCGACAGGAACACGAGGTACTTGCCGTCGTCGCTGAACGCCGGCGAGAAGTCGTGGAACCGCCCGGACGTCAGCGGGGTCGCCGTCGGCTGCTCGGCGTGCAGGTCTGCCACGAGGATCTGGTGGTGGTCGCCCTCGCTGCCTGTGGGGCTCGACCAGGCCAGGTATCGCCCGTCCGGGGAGAACGTCGGCGACTCCGCCTCGCCGTTCCCTGACCGGCCCAGCAGGGTGACGGTGCCGGGTGCCGCGGCGGTACCGGCGCCCTCGTCGGTCCCGTCGGCCTCGTCGGTCCCGTCGGGCGGTACGGCGACCACGCTGATCCGGCCGTCGTGCGAGATGGCCGCCACCTTGTCGCCCGCAGGGCTCGCGGCGAGGTGCAGCACCCGGCCGAGCTCGCCGCCCGCGAGCCGCTGCGGCGGGGTGTCGGAGGCGTCGTCGGGCGAGCCGGGCAGCACGTGGATCTCGAGGGAGTCCTCCCTGCTCTCGCCCTGTGGGGTGCTGCGGGGCGCGTCCGTCACGACCATGGCACGTCCGGTGTCGCCGAGCAGCACGGGCTCGCGCACGCGGACCGACGGGTCGGCGACGAGCGCCCGGGCCGGGCCCGCGCGGTGGGTCACCCAGTACGCGGTGCCGAGCCAGCCGACCACGCTCGCGTCGCCGGTCTGGTCGACCGCCAGGCCGTCGATGCCGGCGGGGGCCGAGTCGGGGTCGGCGGAGTACGGCTGCGGCAGCGCGCCCGTGAGCGTGACGTCGATGCGTCGCGGGGTGCCGTCGAGTCCGTCGAGCAGCCAGAGGTCGCCACGGCTGTGCCACACGATGCGCGAGCCGTCGGAGGCCGCGTCACGGACGTAGCCCTCGGCCTCGGACTGGCGGGTCAGCAGGCGGGGCTCGGGGGTCTCCGTGGCGGTCGCGAGGCCGTCGAGCACCCAGAGGTTCGCCTGCTCGTCCGCGTGGTCGGGGAACGTCGCTCCGCGGTCCGACGTGAACACGAGCGCGTCGCCGATCCAGATCGGGTCGTAGATGCCCGCCTCGTCGTCGGGCAGGGGGCGTTGCCAGTCGCCCATGCCGCGGTCCGTCCACAGCACCGACGCGGTGCCGCCCCGGTACCGCTTCCAGTACGCCGGGGTGCGGTAGCCGGCGGAGACGAGCGCGGTCGTGCGGACACCGTCGGCGCCCTGGTGCTCGGCGACGCCCCAGGCGGGCCCGTAGCGCGGGGTCTCGACGGTGCCGTCGAGGCCGACCGTGCGCACCACGGTCAGCGACCGCTCGTGCGCGCCGGCGTTGGACGAGACGAGCACCGACTCGGCGTCCGCCCAGCCGAGCACCATGGTCGTGCTGCCGCCGAGCCAGGTCAGGCGCCGGGCGGCGCCGTCGGCCAGCTCGACCACGTAGGCCTCGGGATGGCCGTCCTTGTGCGACACGTAGGCGAGACGCGTGCCGTCGGGGGAGAAGCGGGGGGTGGTCGCGGGAGCGTGATCGTTGGTCAGGCGCCATGCGCGGCCGCCGGACACGGGAGCGAGCCAGACGTCGTCGTCGGCCACGAACGCGACCTGGTCGCCGTGGATGTGGGGAAACCGGAGATAGGGCTGGGTCACCGGTTCAACGTACTCGGGCGGTCCGACACGCGTCATCGGAAATCGCTGACGGCAGCGGCCGACCCACGTCATAGAGTCGTCCCACGATGAGCACACGTGTGGAACCCGTCAGTACGGCGCTCCTCGTCGAGCGGGTCACCGGGCTGGTCGTCGCCCGCGCGCAGTCCCGGGCAGGCCAGCCGGCCGGCCGGCAGCAGGACGACGGGCCGGTCCGGCTGCTCGTCGACGGGCACCCGTCCACGCGACCCGAGCGGCTCGCCGATGCCCTCGTCGCGCCGCTCGAAGCCGCGGGCCGGCCCGTGGCACGCGTCAGTGTCAGGGACTTCCTGCGCCGGCGCTCCCTCCGGCTCGAGCACGGGCGCGAGGACCCGGACAGCCTGCTCGACGCCTGGATCGACGTGGGCTCCTTGAACCGCGAGGTGCTGGCGCGTGTCGTCGAACGGCGGGAGTACCTGCCCAGCCTGCGCGACCCCGACACCGACCGCGCCACGCGGGCCGACTACCGGTACGCGGCGCCGGGCACCGTCGTGGTCCTCGACGGCACGCTCGCCGTCGGGCGCGGCCTCGCGCTCGACATCGCCGTGCATCTCGCGCTCAAACCGGCGACCCTCCGCCGCCGGACGCCGCCCGACGAGGCGTGGGCACTGTCGGCCTACGAGCGGTACGCCCGGGAGATCGCCGGCGTTCCGGACCTGGTGGTCCGGGTCGACCACCCGGACCACCCGGCCCTCGAGCACGCCTGACGCGTACTCAGCGCACCAGGCAGAACGGGTGCCCCGCCGGGTCGGCGAACACCCGGAAGCCGTCACCCTGGCCGGGTAGGCGCGTCGCACCGAGGGCGAGAACCGCCGCCTCGCCCGCGTCGAGGTCAGGCACCTCGATGTCGAGATGGAGCTGCTGCGGGTACGCGGGATCGGGCCAGCGCGGCGGGTTGTACCCCTCCACGGTCTGGAAGAGCAGCGGCCGGGAGCCGCCGACCATGGCGAGGCCGTCGGAGTCATACGTCACCCGCTCGCCCATCACGCCGGACCAGAACCGGGCGAGCGCCGACGCGTCCGCGCAGTCGAAGGTGGCACCCATGACGCTGACCCCCTCCGCCTTCTCGTCGAGGCACACGTCGAACGGATGCCCGGCCGGGTCCGCGAGCGTGATCCACTGCTCGTTCTCGCGCAGCACGGTGCCGCCCAGCTCCACGGCCCGGGCGCTCGCCGCCGCCAGGTCCGGTACGTAGAGGTCGAGGTGCGCCTGCTGTGGATGCTCCTGCCCCGGCCACTGCGGCGGGACGAGGTTCGGTGCGAGCTGGAACGCGATGCCCCACCGGTCGGGGGTCACGACGGTGATCCAGTCGTCGTCGGCCTTGGACACGGTGCCGTCCGTCAGCGCCGTCCAGAAGTCAGCATCGACGGCGAGGTCGGGGACGTCGAGGACCACGGAGTCCACGGTGCCCACTCCGCCGGAGGCGGTCGGCGTGTCCGCTGGTCCGCCGGAAGGTTGTTCGGTCATGGCTCAGCCCTTCACGAGGTGGTGGCACGAAGGATGTGCGTGCTACCACCTTGCACCGAGCCTCTGACACTCCCCACCGGGACGTCTGCCCCGGTAGTTGTGCACAGGGGTTATCCACAGACCTGTGCATATGTTCTGGACGGCTGGACGCCGGCTACCGCGCCTTGCGCCGGTCCTTCGCGCCGTCCGTGCCCGGGATCGCGGACCACGGGCTCCGGCTGGGGAGCGACGGCCACGCGGGGTGCGCGTCCGGCGCCGGCAGACGTGGGTTCGCGGGAGCCTCCGCGGCATCGATCTCCGCGAGCAGGGTCCGCACGCGGACCGTGATGTCGTCGACGATCCGCTCGACCTCCTCGACCGGGCGGCCCGCCGGGTCGTCGAGCGGCCAGTCGAGGTAGCGGCGTCCCGGGTAGACGGGACACGAGTCGCCGCAGCCCATCGTGACGATCACGCCGGAGGCGCGCACGATGTCGTCCGTGAGCTCGCGCGGGAACTCGATGAGCCCGTCGAGGCCACGCCGGGCCAGGACCGCCTCCGTGCGCGCGTCGGGCTCCGACGCCGGTCTGGTTCCCGCGGTGCGCACCCGGACGCGGTCGCCCGCGAGGCGTCGGGTGACCGCTGCCGCTATCTGGGAGCGGCCGGTGTTGTGGACGCAGACGAACAGCACGTCGCGCGGCGACCCGTACGTCACCTCGGTCATCGCGGCGAGGCGGTCGGTCGCGAGCCAGGCGGTGAGCGCCGGCAGGTGCGAGAACGACCTGATCTGCTTGCTCAGCGAGGCGTAGCACTCGCGCACGAGGCGGTCCACCGTGCCGGCGCCGGCGTTCGCGGCGAACCCGGCGGACAGGGTCTCGGTGAGCCGGGCGAGCAACGCCCCGTGGTCGTGCACCGCGAGCGCGGCTTCCCCCGGGTGGCGGGGTGCCGCGAGCGCAGCCGCCCCGAACCGTGCGATACCTCGGGACGACACCCGGTACAGCGGTGCGGTGGGGCGGGAGGGGCCGGCGAGTGAACCGTCGGGCAGCTGCCCGTCCGGCGTGACGGTGGCGACCAGGCCCACCGCGACCAGCGCGTCGAGGTCCTGCTCGACGGTCCCGGTCGCCGCGGGAAGGTGCGCCAAGTCCTGCGCGGTCGCGCCGCCTCCCGGATGCGTCAGCATGCGGGCCAGCAGGCGTAACCGCTCAGGGTTCGCCATGGTGAGTTTCTGCGCGGAGCGCAGCTCGTCCGGTGTCATGGGGGTTCTCCTTGGCCGACGGCGGTGTGGCCGAGCGCCAGGAGCGAGGCTACCGCGCCGCTTCGCTGAGGAGCGCACCGAGCCGGTCGAGAGACCCCGGAACCACGGAGTAGTAAGCCCATTTTCCGCGCTGTTCCCGGGCGAGCAGACCGGCATCGACCAGGATCTTCAGGTGGTGGCTCACGGTGGGCTGGCTCAGCCCGACGGGCTCGGTGAGATCGCAGACGCAGGCCTCGCCGCCGTCGTGCGCGGCGACGATCGAGAGCAGCCGAACCCGCGTGGGGTCGCCCAGGGCCTTGAAGGAGCGGGCGAGGTCGGCAGCGACGGCCGGGTCGGCAGCCTCGCGTACGAGCGGGGCGCAGCAGGTGCCGGACGTCGGTGCGGCCGGTGCGAGCTCGAGTGCGATCGTCGTCATGCGACCATCTTGCCACGCATCGAAGTTTCTGGATATGTTCACTCCGACACAACGCATCGATGTTCTTCGATCCGATCTGGCCGCCGACGGAGAAGACGGCGAAGATGAGCGAGGACGACAGCGAAGATGGGGACGGGCAACATGACGACAGCGCAGAACCTTCCGGTCATAGTGATCGGCGCGGGGCCCGTGGGCCTCGCCGCCGCGGCGCACCTCGCCGAGCGCGGGATCCAACCCCTGGTCATCGAGGCCGGGGACGGCGCGGGCGCCGCCGTCGCCCGGTGGGGCCACGTGCGCCTCTTCTCGCCGTGGCGGTACGACGTCGACGCCGCCGCCCGCCGCCTGCTCATGTCCGCCGACGCCGCGGGCGCCGAGCCGTGGACCGAGCCTGACCCGGACACGCTGCCCACCGGTGCCGAGCTCGTCGAGCGGTACCTCGCACCCCTGGCTGACGCGCTCGTGAACGGCGCGGGGGCGCAGATCCGGTACGGGACCCGCGTGCTCGCCGTGACCAAGGACGGCGCCGACCGCTCCCGCTCGCTGGGGCGCGAGCGCCTGCCGTACCTGGTCCGTCTGGCCACGGCACCCACGGGCGGTGCCGGCGGGACCGGGACCGTCGAGGAGATCCGCGCGCAGGCGGTGATCGACGCCTCCGGGACCTATGAGCAGCCCAACCCGCTGGGGACGTCCGGACTGCCGACCCTCGGCGAGCCCGAGTCGGCACCGTTCCTCACCGGCGCGCTGCCCGACGTGCTCGGCCGGGACCGTGACCGGTTCGCCGGGCGGCACACGCTCGTGGTCGGCATGGGGCACTCGGCGGCCAACACCCTGCTGAGCCTGGTCCAGCTCGCGGAGCAGGAGGCCGCACAGGGCAACCGGAGCACCCGGGTCACCTGGGCCATCCGTGGGGGCTCGCCGCGCCGCCTGTACGGCGGCGGGACCGGTGACGACCTGCCGGCCCGCGGCCTGCTCGGCACCCGGCTGCGCGACGCGGTGGAGGCCGGCCGGATCGAGCTGCTCACCCGCGTGGCGATCGACCGGCTGGAGCCGTCGACCGACCCGGCGAACGACACGGTGCGCGTCCTGGGAACGGCCCGCCGTGACGGCGGCGACGGGGCGCTCGACCTGACCGTGCACAACATCGCAGCTGCCACCGGGTTCCGGCCCGACCTGGCGATGCTGCGCGAGATTCGCCTCGACCTCGACCCCGTGGTGGAGGCACCGCGCCAGATCGCGCCCCTCATCGACCCCAACCTCCACTCGTGCGGCACCGTGCCCGCCCACGGTGAGGCCGAGCTGACCCACCCCGACGCAGGGTTCTACCTCGTGGGCATGAAGTCCTACGGGCGGGCCCCGACGTTCCTCCTCGCGACCGGCTACGAGCAGGTGCGCTCGATCGCGGCGGCGCTCGCCGGGGACCGCGCGGCGGCCGACTCGGTGGAGCTGAACCTGCCGGCGACCGGCGTCTGCTCGTCCGACCTCGCACTGTCCGCCGACGCGGACGGCCGGGTCTCCGCGAACGAGCTCGCCGCGGCCGGCTCCAGCTCCTGCTGCTCCGTCCCCGCGGAACCCCAGCCGGTCTCGATCGGGCGGGCGCCCTCTCGGGTCGGCCCGGTCGACGGTGGGCCGGTGGGTGCCGGGCCGGTGGGTGCTGGGTCGGCGGGTGCTGGGTCGGCGGGTGTCGGGTCGGTCGGCTTCAGCACCGGCGTCCCGCACGGCCGCTCGGGCGACCAGCTGTGAGCCGCCGACTGCAGACTTCGTCAGCAATCCGGTAGCCAACTGCAGACTTGGACGCGGTCAAAGGCCCCCGGACCGCGTCCAAGTCTGCAGTCGGCTCCGGCGTCCGCGACAAAGTCTGCAGTCAGCGGGGGCTGTCCGGGTCCGCTGCCGCCGCCCGCCCACCGCCGCCCGCCCACCGCCGCCCGCCCACCGCCGAAGAGCCCGCCGCCGAAGAGCCCGGCGACAGCCCACCGCCGAAGATCCCACCGAGCGGTCCCGCCGTCAGTGGCCGGACGCACCCGACCGCGCCGGATACAGCACCACGGCCAGCCCGACGCCGACCGCCCCGCCGACCAGCTGCGCGAGCACGAACGGCAGCACCGAACCCGGCGCGATCCCCGCGAAGCTGTCGCTGAACACACGGCCGACGGTGACAGCGGGGTTGGCGAACGACGTGGAGCTGGTGAACCAGTACGCCGCGCCGATGTAGGCACCCACCGCCGGAGCGATCAACGCGTCGCGCCCGGCGCGCAGCAGCCCGAAGATCACCAGGACGAGGCCGGCCGTCGCGACCACCTCGGCCACGAGCGTCGCGCCCGTGGCCCGGTCGGTGGTCGCGATCGTGGTCGGCTCGCCGAACATCACGTTGGCCAGCACGGCACCGCCGATACCTCCTGCCAGCTGCGCGGCGAGGTACACGGCCACGTCGGTGAGGCGCGGCCCTGCCGGGTCGCGCCGCCCGAGGAGCCCGTCGACGAGCGTGACCACCGGGTTGAGGTGCGCGCCGCTCACCGGCGCCAGCACGGCGATCAGCACGGCCAGTCCCAGTGCCGTGGCGAGCGAGTTCTCCAGCAGCTGCAACCCGACGTCGTCGGGTGACAGGGTCGCGGCCGCGATCCCGCTGCCGACCACCACGGTGACCAGCAGGCCGGTCCCGAGGAGCTCGGCGAGCGCCCGGCGCCACAGACCCGCCCGTTCACCGACGGCCGCCCCGACTACCGCAACCGACGCCGGTGCGCGCACAGGAGCGCTCACGCGACCGGCTCGACCCCGAGCTCGGCGAGCAGCCCGCGCACCCGCCGCTGGATCTCGTCGCGGATGGGGCGGATCGCCTCGATGCCCTGGCCCGCCGGGTCGTCGAGTTCCCAGTCCTGGTAGTTCTTGCCGGGGTAGTACGGGCAGGCGTCGCCACAGCCCATGGTGATCACGGCGTCCGAGGCCTCGACCGCCTCGGCCTCGAGCACCTTGGGCTTCTCGCCGCGGATGTCGATGCCCACCTCGAGCATGGCCTCCACGGCGACGGGGTTGATCTGGTCGGCGGGCATGGACCCGGCGGAGCGCACTTCGACGGCGCCGTCGGACAGCGCCCGGAGAAATCCGGCGGCCATCTGGGAGCGGCCCGCGTTGTGCACGCAGACGAACAGGGCGGACGGCTTGGTGGGTGTCGAGGTCTCGGACACGAGTGTTCTCCGGTGGGTTCGTGAGGTCTGGTCGTGAGGGTCAGGACGCCGTGGTGCGCGCCTGGTAGTTCTGGTTGCCGCCCGACAGGTTCGCGACGTCGGCGAATCCGAGGTTGCGCAGCACGTTCTGGCCGGCGTTCCCGGTGACGCCCTTGTTGCAGTAGGTCACCGTGGGCAGCGCGGGATCAAGCTCGCCCGACCGCTTGCGCAGCTCGGCCAGCGGGATGTGCACCGAGTTCGGTACGGCGGACTTTGCACGGTCCTTCGCCGAGCGCACGTCGACCACCTGGATCCGCTCGCCCTCCGCCCGACGCCGCTCCAGCTCGGCCGGCGTGACCAGCGGCGCCTGCCCGTGGATCGCGTTGGTCAGTGCCATGCCGGTGAAGTGGACCGGGTCCTTGGTGGTGGCGTACGTGGGGGAGTAGGCGAGGTCGAGGTGGAACAGGTCGGCGACGTCCGCCCCGAAGGTGATCGCGGTGGCCAGCACGTCGATGCGCTTGTCCGCCCCGGACGCCCCGATCGCCTGGGCGCCGAGCAGGCGCCCCGTGGCACGGTCGGCGACGGCCTTGAGGGCCAGGGCCGTGCCTCCCAGGTACTCGGGCCGGTCCGGCTTGATGTTGTGCAGCACCTCGACGTCGTACCCGGCGGCCCGCGCCTGGTCCTCGGTGAACCCGGTCTGGGCGACGCCGACGTCGAAGACCCGCACGATCGACGTTCCCAGGATCCCGCGGTGCTCCAACGGCCCGCCGGTCATCGCGTCGCCGGCGATGCGGCCCATCTTGTTCGCGGTCGAGCCGAGCGGTACCCATACGGGCTCGCCGGTGATCACGTGGAACGACTCGGCGACGTCGCCGACGGCCCACACGTGCTCCACGCTGGTGCGCTGCCTCCGGTCGACGGCGACGGCACCCGTAGGCCCGATCCGCGCGCCCGCCTGCTCGGCCAGGGCGGTGTTCGGTCGGACCCCCACGGAGACGATCACGAGCTCGGCGTCCACGTGCTCGCCCTCGGCGGAGCTGCCCTCCACGGTCACGCCGGTCACGCCGTCGCGGTCGGCGGTGACGGCGACGACGTTCGTGGCGAGGCGCAGGTCGACGTCGTGCCGTCGGAGCTCGCCGTCCACCCGGGCCGACATGTCCGCATCCATGCGCGGCATCGCGTGGTCGAGCGCCTCGACGACGGTCACGGCGAGGCCGCGGGCGACCAGCTGTTCGGTCATCTCGAGCCCGATGTACCCGGCCCCGACCACCACCGCACGGCGCACGGGCCGGCCCCGCGACTCGCTGTCCTCGATCCAGGCGCGGATGGCGCGCGCGTCGGTGGGAGTGCGCACGGAGAACACCCCGGGGGAGTCCACTCCCGAGATGGGCGGGACGACGGCGCGGACGCCGGTCGCGAGCACCAGCTCGTCGTAGGGGTCGACGAACGTCCGGCCGGTGGCCAGGTCCCGCACCGTGACGGTCCTGGCGTCGGCGTCGACCGCGACGACGTCGTGCCCGGTGCGCACGTCGACGTCGTACCGCGCCTTGAACCAGGCGGGGTCACGCGGGGTGAGGTCATCGATGTCTTCGACCGCACCGCCGATGAAGTAGGGCAGCCCGCAGCCGGAGTACGAGATGTCGTGGTCCCGTTCGTAGACGGTGATCTGCGCGGTCTCCGTGTTGCGGCGGGCCTTTGCGGCAGCGGAAGTTCCGGCGGCCACGGATCCGACGACGACGATCTTCAGGGGGGTGCTCGGCAGGGGCAGGGAGCTCATCGGGTTCCTCGGGTGGTCAGGGCGTCCTCGGCCGGCAGCAGCACGGCGAGCAGCTCGCGCACCCGCCGGTCCAGCTCGTCGCGGATGGCGGCCACCCCGGCGGGGGAGGCCAGCGCGGGGTCGCCGACGATCCAGTCCTCGTACCGTTTGCCGGGCAGCACCGGGCAGGCGTCGCCGCAGCCCATGGTCACCACGACGTCGGCGGCGCGGACGGCGTCGTCGGTCAGGGGCTTGGGGTAGAAGCGCGTGACGTCGTCGACGACGTCGGCGGCGGCGCCGTCACCGAGCTCCTCGAGAATGCCGCGCACGGCGGCGTGGACGTCGCTCGCCGGCGCCGAGCCCGCCGACCGGACCACCACCCGGTCGCCGGCGTAGTGCCGCATGAGGGCGGCGGCAAGCTGCGACCGGCCGGCGTTGGCGACGCACACGAAGAGCACCTGCGGCGCGCGGTCGGAGCCCGCCGCCAGCGCGCGTTCGGCGTCGACGATGCGCTGCCGTGCGAAGTGCTCGGTGAGCGGGACGAGGTGTGCCGCGCTGCCGCCGCGCCGGGCGAGCGCCGTGTAGGACTCCCTGACCACGCGGTAGCACTCGCGATCGGGGGTGCCGATGAAGCGTGCGGACAGCGAGGCGGCCACTCGGTCGAGGGCGGCGTCCACGTCGCCGAGCCCGGTGACCTCGTGGGTCCCGGCCCCCGAGGCTCCCGCCTGTGCGCCGTGCACCTCGACGGCCGCGGGGGCGAACCGGTCGAGCAGCGTGGTGACCGCGCCACGGTAGGCGGGGGAGATGCGGTACCAGACCCAGGTACCGCGGCGGTCCGACGTGAGCAGGCCCACGTCGCGCAGCACCTTGAGGTGGTGTGACACCGTGGGCTGCGAGACGGCGGTCAGGGTGGCGAGCTCGCCCGCCGTCGTCTCACCGGTGGGCGAGGTGGCGATCGCCGAGAGCATGCGGAGGCGCAGCGGGTCGGCGATCGCCTTGAGGGTCGCCGCGAGGCCGGCGGCGGCGTCGGCGCCGATCGCGTGCGCCTCGGCCGACGTGGCCGGCTCGGTACCTGAGCCCTGTATCGACATGTCTCTATGTTGACACCCGTCGATACAGGACGCAAGCACCCACGCCGTCAGTCGAACACGCGCGCCCGCACCGAGGTCTCGGCCAGGCCGTCAGGTCCGGTGATCACCCGGTTGCCCCACGAGGTCCGCTGCGCGGGGTCGAACCCGGTCACCATGTCCAGGTACTCGACGCCGCCGCCGTTGCCGCTCCAGGACCAGGCGAACCAGCCGATCCCCTGGGACCGGGTGTACGACATGATCGTGTCCTCGTCGGGGTTGCCGTCGGAGTGGTCGTGCCCGAACTCGCCGACGATGATCGGCAGGCCCTGGCTCGTGAAGGCGTCGAGGTAGGAGGTCACCTCGGCGGCGGTGTCGTACACGCCGTACATGTGCACGGAGAACACCGTGTTGCCGTCGGGGTCGGCGGCGAGCACGTCGGCCGCGGAGTCCCGCATGATGCCCTGCCAGTCCTGGCCCCAGGACGGCGCGTCCACGACGATCGTGTGCTCGAACCCGGCGTCACGCAGACGCTGGATCGCGGCGCTCGTGTCGGCGGCCCAGCTCGCGTTGACCGCGGCGTCGTTGCCGTAGGGCTCGTTGCCGAGGTTGACGAGCACGCGGTCCTCCGTGCCCTGGAGGACCGGCAGCAGCGAGATCCAGTAGTCCGCCGCCGTGTCGAGGGTGCTGGCCGCGGCCTCCTCGCCGTAGCCGGTCGTGTCGTGGTCCTCCAGCACGCAGATCAGCCGGTTCTCCTCGCACAGGCCGACGACGCCCGCGACGTCCTCCGGGCCGTTGCGCGTCCAGCGCGTCCCGTCGCTGAGCACCACGCGCACCGCGTTGGCGCCGGCGGCGGAGATCTCGGCGAACGACCCGGTCTCCCCGGCGTACCAGGTGTGGGCGTGGCTGATGCCGCGCAGCAGCAGGGGTGATCCGTCGCCCTCGACGAGCCGGCCGCCCGAGACGTGGAGGCCGACGGCGTTCGGGGCGTCTGCCTCGGCGCCGCCGTCGGGAGCCGCGGGTGCCGCCGCGCCCGCCGGCTGGCCGAGCAGCGGGACGAGCAGCAGGCCGAGGATCGCCGCGGCCGCGGAGGTGGTCGCGCGGATGGGTCTCATGGTGCCTCCCCTTCGAGGTGTACGTGCCGGTACGACGCTCGAAGCGTCCCCGCGCGGGTGCGCGAGGAGCCAGGGGGTGAATCGCTTAACGCGCCGTCAGACGCCGGGCTTGGGCGGGCGGACCGTCGGCACGTCGCCGACGATCGGGATGGGCCTCCGGTGGAACGGGAAGCCATAGCGGGTGACCAGGCCGGCGAGCGTCGTGACCCGGTTGCGGGGTCCGATCAGCGACATGATGTGCACGAACAGCCAGACCAGCCAGGCCAGACCCTTGGTGATCCGCAGCGGCTTGCCGCCGGGCAGGTTGATCTCGGCGATCGCGGCGCGACGCCCGATCACCGCCATCGTGCCCTTGTCGACGTACTGCAGCTCCTGCACCGGGCCGCCCGCCAGCAACGCCGCGATGTTGCGGCCGACCACCGTGCCGCCCTGGATGGCCGGCTGGGCCAGCTGCGGCAGGTCGGCGGGCGAGACGGCGATGTCGCCGGCGGCGAAGACGCCCGGCAGGCCCTCGACCTGCAGGTCCTCACCCACCTTGATGCGGCCGCCCTCGTCCTGCGGCAGGCCCCACGCGGAGACCTCCTCGTGGGGGTGCACGCCCGCGGACCAGACGGTCAGGTCGGCGTGGATGCGCGTGCCGTCGGTGAGGACCACCGCGTCGCGCTCCACGGCGGCGACACCGGCGCCCAGGTGCAGCGAGACACCGCGCCGGGACAGCTCCTTGGCCGCGTAGGCGCGCAGCTCGGGCGCGAAGGCCTTCAGGATCTCGCCGCCGCGCTGGACCACCTTGACCTCGAACGCGTCGCCGTGGATCTCCGGGTAGGCGGGAGCCAGGCCGGCGGTGCGCAGCTCCGCGAGCGCCCCGGCAACCTCGACCCCGGTCGCGCCGCCGCCCACGACGACGACGCGGAGGCCGTCGTCGACCCGCTTCGACTTCGCCGCCTTCTCCAGCCGGATGAACAGGTTGTCGCGGATGCGCATGGCCTGCGACCGCGAGTACATCGGGAACGCGTACTCCTTGGCGCCGGGCGTCCCGAAGAAGTTGGTGGTCACGCCGGCCGTCACGACGAGGTAGTCGTAGCTGACCCAGTGGTCGTTGAGCAGGCGGATCTTCTTGGCCTGGTGGTCCGCCTCGACGAGGTGCTCGTGGACCACGTGCACGTTCTTCTGCTTCAGTCGCAGGCCGCGCAGGAAGTAGGTGACGTCGCCGGGGTTCAGCCCGCCGGTCGCCACCTGGTACAGCAGCGGCTGGAACGTGTTGTAGACGCGGCGGTCGATCAGCGTGATCCGCACCGGGGCGTCCCGCAACGCCTTGACCACCGCCATGCCCGCGAACCCGCCGCCCACCACGACCACGTGCGGCAGCGGCTCGGGGTGGCCGGTCAGCGGCGTCTCGAGGCCGTAGTCCTCCTCCTCCACGGCGTGGTTCTCACCAGCGTGCGCGGGGGTGGGTGCGGAGTCGGTCACGTGCAGAATTCTCTCACCGGGGGTGCCGCACTCACATCCGCAGCGGCCCGGGCACGCCTCCGCTCGGGTTACCGTGGTCGGTCGTGAGCACTACCGACGACCTGAGCCAGCAGCTCGCCCACGGGCTGCGCCCCCGGCACCTGACGATGATGGGCCTGGGCTCCGCCATCGGGGCGGGGCTGTTCCTGGGCTCCGGCCTGGGCATCGCGGCGGCCGGGCCCGCCGTCCTCCTCAGCTACGCGATCGCCGGCGCGATCGTGGTGCTCGTCATGCGGATGCTCGCGGAGATGGCGTCCGCGCTCCCGTCGAGCGGCTCCTTCTCCGTGTACGCGGAGGCGGCGTTGGGCCGCTGGGCCGGGTTCCTGATCGGCTGGCTGTACTGGTTCACCATCGTCATGGTGCTCGGCGTCGAGGTGACGGGCGTGGCCGGCATCGTGCACGGCTGGTGGCCCGCGGTGCCGCAGTGGGTCGTGGCGGCGGCCATCGTCGCCGTGTTCGGCGCGATCAACCTGGTGGGCGTCCGCCAGTTCGGCGAGGCCGAGTTCTGGTTCGCGACCATCAAGGTCGCGGCGATCGTCGGGTTCCTGGTGCTGGGCCTGCTCATCGTGGTCGGCGTGGTGCCGGTGTCCGGGAGCGTCCTGGGGGACTGGGCGGCGAACGGCGGCTTCGCACCGGAAGGCCTGCCTGGCATCGCCGCCGGCCTCCTCACCGTCGTGTTCGCCTTCGGGGGCATCGAGATCGTCACGATCGCGGCCGCAGAGGCCCGCGACCCGCGTTCGGCGGTGGCGACGGCCACCCGCACCATCCTCTGGCGCATCCTGTTCTTCTACGTGGGCTCGGTGGCCATCATGGTCGCGCTGATCCCCTGGACGGACGCCGCCCGCCTCGAGTCGCCGTTCGTGTCGGTGCTGGAGATGGCGGGGTTCGACGGCGCGGCGCGGCTCATGGAGGTCGTCGTGGTGCTCGCGCTGCTGAGCGCCTTCAACGCCAACGTCTACGCGACGTCCCGCATGCTCTTCTCGCTCGGCGGTCGCGGTGACGCGCCGACGGTCGCGACCCGGGTCTCCCGCCGCGACGTGCCGTGGGTGGCGGTGCTGGTGTCGGTGTTCTTCGGCGTCGTCGCGGTGCTGCTGAACTACCTGCTGCCCGAGTCGCTGCTCGGCGTGCTGCTCAACGCCGTCGGCTCGGCGCTGCTCGTGGTGTGGCTGCTGGTCGTCGTCTCGCAGCTGCGGCTGCGGCCGCGGCTCGAGGCCGCAGCCGCGGAGAGCGGCGAGCCGCTGCGTCTGCGCGCCTGGGGCTATCCGTGGCTCTCGTGGGCCACGCTGGTGGCGCTCCTCGCCGTGGTGGGCCTCATGCTGTCCGACTCCGCCGCCCGGTCCCAGATCGCCGCGACCACCGGACTCGTCGTGGTCATCCTGGTGGTCTACGCGATCACGCGCGCGGTCCGGCGGGCGGGGGCGGGCGAGCGAGCCGAGCGGTAGGCGTTCAGCAGACCGTCATCGGGGGTCCACCCGCCGGTCGGACGGCCGCCAGCCGGGCCTCCGATCGTCGTCGGCATGAGCGAGCAGATTCCCGGCGGCATGCCGGGCGAGACCGACCCGGCGGCCAGCGACCTGACCGGCAGCGACCTGGCGCAGACCGCCGAGGGCGGCGTGGACCGCCGGACGTTCCTGTCCCTGAGCAGCCTCGGCGCGGCGGGTGCCGCGACGGCGGTGGCCGCCGGCGGCGCGGCACCGGCGGAGGCCGCCCAGCTCACGCAGCACCCGCAGCGCGGGCTGCGGTTCGGGCGGGACGGGAAGTTCAAGATCGTCCAGTTCAACGACACGCAGGACGACGAGAAGATCGACCGCCGCACCCTCGAGCTGATGCGGGCGGTGCTCGACGACGAGCGCCCCGACCTCGTGATCCTGAACGGCGACAACATCACCGGCGGCTGCGACACCCCGCTCGAGATGCGCCAGGCGATGAACAACGTGGTGCAGCCGATGGAGGAGCGGGAGGTGCCGTGGGCCATCACCTTCGGCAACCACGACGAGGACTCGACGCCCGACAGCGGCCTCGACGAGGCAGACATGCTGGCCTTCTACCGGTCCTACCGCTACAACGTGAACGGCCCGACGGCGCGCGGCGTGACGGGCCAGGGCAACTCGAACCTGCTGATCGCGGGCAGGAACGGCCGGCCCGCGTTCAACCTCTGGCTGCTCGACTCCGGGCGCTACGCCCCGGAGACGCTGGCCGGCCAGGACTTCGAGGGCTATCCCACGTGGGACTGGCTGCGGATGGACCAGGTCAAGTGGTACTACGACACCTCCGTGCAGATCGAGCGCAAGGCCGGGCACGTGGTCCCGGCGCTGATGTTCATCCACATCCCGCTGTGGGAGTACCGCTTCATGTGGTTCGGCTCGGTGGACGGACGTACCGACGCCGACCACGAGCGGGGCAAGGCCCGGCACGGCATCGAGGGTGAGCGCAACGAGGAGGAGTGCCCGGGACCGTTCAACTCCGGCATGTTCTCGGCGATCCAGCACCGTGGCGACGTCCGCGGCGTCTTCTGCGGTCACGACCACGTGAACACGTACTCGGGCGACTACTACGGCGTTCAGCTCGGCTACGCGGGAAACACCGGGTTCGGCACCTACGGCCTCTCGGGCGCCGAGCGGAACCGGCTGCGCGGAGCACGGGTCTACGACCTCGACGAGTCGGTGGACGGCGTGCTGGCCGGTACGCGCATGCGCTTCGCCGGCGAGTTCGGCATCGACCTCACGGCGAACGACCAGTGGATGGACCCGCTGCCCCTCCCGGACGGCAAGCGGGTGTGACGGGGGTGAGAGCATGTGCGCATGCCTGAGCTCCTCGCGGTCTGCCGCGTTCACGTCCTGCTTCCAGACGCCGGCACCGTAGGAGTCACCGCGATCGACAAGCGTCCCGTCGAGGGGCGCGTCAAGGTCCGGCCCCTCGGGCTGTACGCGGACCTCCAGGCGGACCGCAAGGACCACGGCGGCCCCGACCAGGCGGTCTACGCCTACGCGCAGGAGGACGCCGACTACTGGTCGGCCGAGCTGGACCGCCCGGTGCCGCCCGGCCTGTTCGGCGAGAACCTCCGCGTTCGTGGGCTGGACGTGAACGGTGCGGTGATCGGCGAACGCTGGCGGATCGGCTCCACGCTGCTCGAGGTGACGCAGCCGCGCGTGCCCTGCCAGACGTTCGCGCGCCGGCTCGGCGAGCAGCGCTGGGTGCGCCGGTTCACGCAGGCGAACCGCACGGGCGCCTACCTGCGCGTGGTGGAGAACGGCGAGATCGGCGCCGGCGACACCCTCGACGTCGTGCAGACGCCGGTGCACGGAGTGACCATCGAGGACTGGTTCGCCGCCCGCTACGGCGTCGTGCGCGACGAGGACCTGGCGACGAGCGTGCGGTCCGAGCGGGCCGGCGAGAAGGACGCCGCCGACCCGCACACGCTCGAGAAGCTCGCCCGGCGGCTGCTGGACGCGCACGCCGTGGGCGAGATCCGGCTGAGCGCCGACATGCTGCGCCGCAGCGAGCAGGCGGCCTGATCCGCCCCGGCGAGAACGGGCTCGTGCTCGTCCGAGCGGCTGCTGCGACCACGGCCCCGTGCTGGGTCTCAGTGCCGGCGATCGAACCGGACGCGGGCGGCGGCGTGCGCCTCGCGCAGGAGGCGCAGCACCGTGCCGACCGTACGCGGTCCGGGGTTCACGACGCAGACCCAGTCGGCGTTCCCGTAGACCGGGTGCGGTAGCACGACGTCGTCGGCTGCGTGGTCCACAGCGGCGTCCGCGCCGTGCCCGCCGCCCTGCCCGGTGAGCGTCCGGAACGACGCGCGGCCGACATGGATGTTCACGCGCCACCGGCCGGGCATGTCGAGGTCCGACTCGGTGTCGTCCGGGTAGTTCTTGGTGACGACGGTCCCGTAGGGCTGCACGGTCCTGGGCATCTCGCCGTCCGGTGAGTAGTAGAAGAATGCGTCACCCCAGGCCAGCTCAGGAAAATTCGGGTCGCCGACGGCAGGGGCCACGACGAGGGAGCCCTCGAGCCGCGCGACGGTGGCGACGATCCGGTCGATACTTGTCCCGGTGTTCATGCTTCAAGCATCACCTTCAAGTGCTTATGTGGGGTTGTGCGCATGACGCGAGAGATCCGCCCGCTCCGTACCGCCGACGTCGCGCGGGAGTCGGGCTACTCCGTGCAGCAGGTCCGCGACCTGGAGCGCCTGGGTGTGCTCCCGCCTGCCACCCGTGCGGCCAACGGCTACCGGACCTATACGGCCCGCCACGTCCAGGCACTGCGTGCGTACCGAGGCCTCGCGCGTGCGGCCGGGCCCGTGGCCGCCCGCCGTCTCCTCGCCAGCCTCTTCGCCGGGAGCACGCCCGCCGGGAGCACGCCTGCCGTGGAGGGCACCCCACCCCGGACCACGCCCCTCGCCGACGCCGCCGCCGCGATCGGCGCCGTGCACGTGCAGCTCGCACGCGAGCGCGACGAGGCGCTCCGTGCGCGGCGGGCGTTGCGCGCGATCCAGGCCGAGGCCGTGTCCGAGGACTCGGAGGTACTTCCGGCGCCGGACGCCGACCCCATGACCATCACGGAGCTCGCAGCCGCCCTCGGCGTACGTACCTCCACGCTGCGGTTCTGGGAGCAGGAAGGGCTCGCCGTCCCGGATCGGGTGACCAGCCTGCGCGCCCGTCAGTACCGTGCCGGGGCGATCCGGGAGGCACGCGTCGTGGCCGCCCTGCGCGGCAGCGGGTACGGCATCCCGGCGGTGCGGGACGTCGTCTCGACGCTGCGCCAGGTCGACGGGATCGCCGAGGGGGTCGCCGAGGCCGAGCGGATCCTCGACGTCCGTCTCGATCAGATCGCCGGCCGGACCGTCGACCTGCTGCGGGCCGGCTCCGACCTTGCCGCCGTCCTGGAGCCCGACCCTCCGGAATGACCTCCCGGACCGGCCTCAGTCGTCGCTGAGCTGCTTGCCCTGCCGCACCAGGTCCTGCAGGGCGCGCTGGACCGACTCCACGTCGGGCACGTCGTCGAGCACCATGCCCGGCTGGTCGGTCCCGTCGGAGATCACGAGCGTGCCACAGCCCCAGATCCGGTCGCTGAGCTGCTTCTCGAACGTGACGTTGTTGATCCGGTAGAGCGGGATGTCCCGGCCGGTCTGCGTCAGGATCCCGGTGCGCAGCGCGACGCGCTGGTTGGTGATGATGTAGCGGGTCGTGCGCCAGCGCAGGAACGGCGCGGCGGCGGCCGCCAGGCCGAGCACCACCAGCACGAGCGTCGCGAACCAGAGCACGATGCCGTCCACGGGAAGCGGCAGCACCCACACCGCGACCAGGACCGCCAGCAGCAGCAGGAGCAGCAGGACCGGCTTGATGACCTTCTTCGGGTGGGTGCGGAGCTGCATCACGATGGTCTCGCCGTCGGCGAGGTGCTCTTCCCTCATTCCGCGAATACTGCCTTACCGGGGTGACCGGGATCTACTGCGCGGCCAGGTTCCATCCCTCGATGGTGCGCAGGTTGTGCCCGTACCCCAACAGGCAGACGGCAGCGGTACCCAGCTCGAACCGGGAGCCGAGCCGCGGGTCCACGCCGAGCCAGACGGTGGCGAGCACGCGCAGCAGGTGGCCGTGCGCGACGAGCAGCACGTCGCCGCCACCGTCCGGCCCGGTCCGGCCCGCGAGCGTCTCCTCCGCCCGCGCCACCATCCGCGCGGCCCGCACCGCCACCTGACCCAGCGTCTCGCCCTCGCGCCCGTCGCCGTGCTCGGCCGACGGCGGCAGGATCCGCACCCCGTCGTCGAAGATGAGGAACTCCCGCCCGAGCTCCTCGGAGACGTCGGCGGAGGTGCGGCCGTCGACAGGCCCGTAGTCCCACTCGGCCAGGTCGTCGTCCACGATCGCGTCGGGGTAGCCAGCCAGCTCCGCGCTCCGGCGGGCCCGGAGCAGCGGGGATGTGTAGACGGCCGCGAACTCGTAGTCGGCGAGGATCGTTCCGGCGACTCGTGCCTGTTCCTCGCCGGCCGTGGTGAGCGGCAGGTCGGTGCGCCCCGTGTGCTGCCCGCTCGCGCTCCACTCGGTCTGACCGTGCCGCAGGAGCACGAGCTGTGGGTCGCGCGAGGGCTTGAGCGGGGTCGGCTGGGCAGGCATGTGACGAGCATCCTGCGTCCGGCGGTGACACGCACCTCTGCTCGTCGCCCGCACCAGAACTTTCTGCGAAATATTACTGGTTTGCCCTTTTCTGGACGGTGGTCTCACGCCATCCTGTGCTCATGCCTGAGTTCGATGACGGTCAGCCCGAGACCGCACTGCCCAGCACCGCCGCCACCAGCACAGGAACCGGTACCGGGACCGCCACCGACGTCGTCGTCGAGACCGACGTGCTGGTCGTCGGCTCGGGCCCCGCCGGCTCGTCGGCGGCTCTGTTCCTCTCCAGCCTCGGGGTCAGCAACATCATGATCACCAAGTACCGCTGGACGGCGAACACGCCCCGCGCGCACATCACCAACCAGCGGACCATGGAGATCTTCCGCGACCTGGGCATCGAGGACCAGGTCCTCGCCGACGCCACGCCGCACGAGCTCGTGGGCGACACGGTGTTCTGCACGACGATCGCGGGAGAGGAGATCGGCCGCATCCTCACGTGGGAGACGCACCCGGCCCGCGAGGCGGACGCACGGCTCGCCTCGCCGTCGCTCACCGTGGACATCCCGCAGACCTACCTGGAGCCCGTCCTGGTCAAGAACGCGACCCAGCGGGGCACGCAGTCGCGGTTCTCCACGGAGTACCTGAGCCACACCCAGGACGACGACGGCGTGCGCACCCGCGTGCTCGACCGAGTCACCGGCACGGAGTACACGATCCGGTCGAAGTACCTGATCGGCGGCGACGGCGCGCGCTCCCAGGTGGCCGCCGACATCGGCCTGCCGTTCGAGGGCGCCATGGACATCGCCGGCTCCATGAACATCACGTTCAAGGCCGACCTCACCCACCTCGTGGGTCACCGCCCGTCGGTCCTGTACTGGGTCCTGCAGCCGGGGTCCGACGTCGGCGGGATCGGCGCGGGCCTGGTCCGCATGGTCCGGCCGTGGAACGAGTGGCTGATCGTCTGGGGCTACGACATCGCGGGCGACCCGCCACAGCTCGACGACGCCGCGGCCGCCGACATCGTGCGCCAGCTCGTCGGCGTCGACGACCTGGACGTCGAGATCACGGGCTACTCGCTGTGGGGCAACAACCAGATGTACGCGACCCACCTGCAGAAGGGCCGTGTGTTCTGTGCCGGCGACGCCGTGCACAGGCACCCGCCGAGCAACGGGCTGGGCTCCAACACGTCGGTCCAGGACTCGTACAACCTGGCGTGGAAGATCGCGGCGGTCCTGAACGGCCAGGCGGCGCCGTCGCTGCTGGACACGTACTCGACGGAGCGTGCGCCGATCGCCGAGCAGATCGTGCTGCGGGCGAACAAGTCCGGCGGCGAGTTCCGGTTCATGGAGGTGCTCGGCGTGCTCGACGCCGAGACCCCCGAGGCGATGCAGGCCGCCATCGACGAGCGCAAGGCCAACACGCCGGCGGGCGAGGCCAAGCGCAAGGCCCTCGTCGAGGCGATGGACCTCAAGCACTACGAGTTCAACGCGCACGGCGTGGACATGGGCCAGTTCTACGAGTCGGCCGCCGTCGTCCCGGACGGTTCGCCCCAGCCCCTGGACGAGCGTGACCCGGAGCTCTACTACAAGCAGTCCACGGTCCCCGGGGCGCGGTTCCCGCACGTGTGGGTGGCGGACGTCCACGGCTACAAGCGCTCGACCCACGACCTGGTGCCGTACGGGCAGTTCACGCTGGTCACCGGTATCGCGGGCGAGGCATGGGCCGACGCCGCCGCGAAGGTCGGCGAAGAGCTGGGCGTGCCGCTCGAGGCCGTGGTGATCGGGCCGGGCCGCGACGTCATCGACACGTACTACGACTGGGCGAGGATGCGGGGTGTCGAGGAGTCGGGGGCGATCCTCGTGCGCCCCGACTCGCACGTCGCGTGGCGTGCGCAGACGCTTCCCGGCGACCCGGCAGGGGAGCTGGGCGACGCGCTGCGGTCGGTGCTCGGCCGGAGCGAGCAGGATGCCTGAGCCGGTCCCGGACCCCGCCGCCGCCGCCGAGCAGGCAGCCGCCGAGCAGGCCGCACGCGAGCAGGAGCTCACCGACCAGGTGGTCGCGTCGTTCGCGGGCGCCGACGACGAGCGGCTGAGGGCCGTCATGCAGGCCCTGACCCGGCACCTGCACGCGTTCCTGCGCGAGGTGCGCCTCACCGAGGACGAGTGGGCCAAGGGCATCGAGTTCCTGACCGCCGCGGGCCACATCACCGACGACAAGCGGCAGGAGCTCATCCTGCTGTCCGACGTGCTGGGCGCCTCGATGCAGACGATCGCCATCAACAACGAGGCGTACGGAGGCGCGACCGAGGCCACGGTGTTCGGGCCCTTCTTCGTGGACGACGCCCCGCGCATCGACAACGGCGGTGACATCTCCGGCGGTGCGACAGGTCAGCCGTGCTGGGTCGAGGGCACGGTCACCGACACGTCGGGCAACCCGGTCCAGGGTGCCCGGATCGAGGTGTGGGAGGCCGACGAGGACGGTTTCTACGACGTCCAGTACGCCGACGACCGCACCGCCGGCCGCGCGCACCTCTTCTCGGACGCCGACGGCGGCTACCGGTTCTGGGGTACGACGCCGACGCCGTACCCGATCCCGCACGACGGTCCGGTCGGCGCGCTGCTCGCGGCGTCGGGCCGCTCGCCCCTGCGTGCCGCGCACCTGCACTTCATGGTGAGCGCGCCGGGTCTGCGGACGCTCGTGACCCACATCTTCGTGCGCGGCGACGAGCTGCTCGGCGCCGACTCCGTGTTCGGGGTCAAGGAGTCGCTCGTCATGGACTTCCAGGAGCAGCCGGCGGGCACGCCGACACCGGACGGCCGCGCGCTCGACAGCACGTGGTCCCGCACCCGCTTCGACATCGTCCTGGCCCCCGCGGACCGGCACCGAACACCCTCAGGCTCTTCTTCTACCGACTTGGAGTGACGACGATGGTTCGCAACGGACGGTCCCTGAACGCGCGGGTGGCAGTGGCCTGGGCGTCGACAGCGGCGCTGGCCGGAGTCCTCACGGGCTGCGGCGAGGTCGGCGGTGGCGCGGTGGGCGCCGGCGGCGGAGACGACGACGTGCTGAAGATCGGCTTCGTCTCGACCGAGACGGGCCCGTCGGCGCCGTTCGGTGAGGCCAACGCCTACGTGATCGACGCCATGGAGCAGTGGTTCGCCGGCCACCCGGTGACCATCGACGGCACCGAGCACACCGTCGAGATCATCGTGAAGGACTCGCAGTCCAGCTCGGCCCGCGCGGGCGAGGTGGCGGCCGAGCTGATCAACGGCGACGGCGTCGACCTGGTGCTGACGTCCTCCACGCCCGACATCACCAACCCCGTCTCGGAGCAGTGCGAGGCCAACTCGGTCCCGTGCATCTCGACGGTCGCGCCGTGGCAGCCCTTCGCCATCCGGGAGGGTGACGAGCCCGCGGACCTCAAGTACAGCTATCACGCGTTCTGGGGTCTCGAGGACGTGTCGGCGGTGTATGCGGACATGTGGGGCCAGGTCGACACGAACCAGAAGGCGGCCGGCCTGTTCCCGAACGACCCGGACGGTCAGGCGTGGAGCGCGAACTTCCCCGCCCTCACGGCCGACACCGGCGTCACCATCGACGACCCGGGCCTGTACCCGAACGGCACCCAGGACTTCTCGGCACAGCTCTCCGCGTTCAAGGGGCACGACATCCTGGTCGGCGTTCCGATCCCGCCGGACTTCACCACGTTCTGGCAGCAGGCCGGGCAGCAGGGCTACCAGCCGAAGGTCGCGACCATCGGCAAGGCCCTCCTGTTCCCGTCCGCGGTCGAGGCGCTGGGCAACGCGGGCGACGGCCTCACCTCCGAGGTCTGGTGGCACCCGACTGCGCCGTTCACCTCGTCGCTGACGGGGCAGACCGCGCAGGAGCTGGCGGACCGGTACGAGGCCGACACGGGCAAGCAGTGGACCCAGCCGCTCGGTTTCGCGGAGGCCCTGTTCGAGGTCACCGTCGCCGCCGTCGAGCAGGCCGGCTCCACCGAGCCGGACGCGATCACCGAGGCGCTGTCCACGCTCGAGGTCTCCACGGTGGTCGGCGACATCGCCTGGGGCGTGGACGACGGCGTCCCGCCGTACGTCGCGAAGACGCCGCTCGTCGGCGGGCAGTGGCGCCTGGACGAGAGCGAGGGCGAGCACCCCTACGAGCTCGTCGTGGTCTCCAACGAGCTCGCCCCGCAGATCCCGACGGCGGGCGAGGTCGAGCCGCTCCGGTGAGCGAACCCCTGCTGCGGGTGACGGGCGTCGCCAAGCGCTTCGGACACGTCGTCACGGCACGCGACGTGTCGTTCGGGGTGGCCGCGGGCGAGGCACTCGGCCTCGTGGGCCCGAACGGCGCGGGCAAGACCACGCTGCTCGACATCGTCGCGGGCACCCAGCGGGCCGACGCGGGGACCGTGGTGCTCGACGGCCACGACGTCACCCGGCTCGGCGCCGCCGCCCGTGCCGACCGGGGGATCGCCCGGTCGTACCAGGTGCCGCGCCCCTTCGGCGGTCTCACCGTGTTCGAGAACGTGCTCGTCGGGGCGTCGTTCGCCGGCCGGGCGCACGCCGGGCGGACCGCGTCCCGGCGCGCCGCCTCCCGGCACAGCAGAACCCAGGCCTGGCACGCGCTTGAGGTGACCGGCATGACCGAGGCGGCCGACACGCCGTCGGGCAGCCTGCGGCTGCTGGACCGCAAGCGGCTGGAGGTGGCGAGAGCCCTCGCCACCGGTCCGCGCCTGCTCCTCCTGGACGAGATCGCGGGAGGTCTCACGGACAGCGAGCTGCCGCAGGTCGTGCGCCTGGTCCGCCGTCTGCGGGACGACGGCGTCGCGGTGATCTGGATCGAGCACGTGCTGCACGCGCTGCTCGACGTCGTCGACCGGCTGATGTGCCTCGCCGGCGGCGAGGTGATCGCGCAGGGCGACCCGCACGACGTGATCCGCAGCCCCGAGGTGGTGGAGGTGTACCTCGGCTCGACCGTCGACGCGGCGCCGGCCGCGGACCAGGGCACGACCGCGAATCCCGGCGCCACCGCGGATCCTGGCGCCACCGCGGGGGAGGTGACCGCGTGAACGTGCTCGAGGCGACCGGCCTGGAGGTCCGGTACGGCGACCTGACGGCCGTCGACGGCGTGGCCCTCTCGCTCGCCGAGGGGGAGACGCTCGCGGTGCTCGGCGCCAACGGTGCGGGCAAGTCCACGCTGCTGGCGGCGCTCGCGGGCACCCACCTGCCCACGTCGGGCACGGTGCTGCTCGACGGCGAGCCCGTCACCCGGCTGCCCGCCCACCGGCGCGTGCGGCGGGGCATCGCGCTCGTCCCCGAGGGGCGACGCGTGTTCGGGTCGCTCACCGTCGAGGAGAACCTGCTCATGGGGCGCTTCCCGAGACGCGGCGGACCGTGGGACCTGCGCACCGTCTACGCCCTGTTCCCGCAGGTCGCCGAGATGAGGGACCGGCGGGGCAGCGTCCTGTCCGGCGGGCAGCAGCAGGCGGTCGCCATCGGCAGGGCGCTGCTGGCGAACCCGCGGGTGCTGCTGCTCGACGAGGTGTCGCTCGGGCTCGCGCCGTCCGTGGTGGCCCAGCTCTACGACGTGGTGGGGCGCATCACGGCGGAGGGCACCACCGCGCTCGTCGTCGAACAGGATCTCGACCAGGCGCTGCGCGTGGCCGACCGCGTCCAGTGCCTGCTCGGCGGCCGGACCGTGCTGGAGGCACCGGCGGCAGGCCTGGACCGGGACACCGTCGCGGACGCCTACTTCGGCATCACCCAACCCCGCCGAGGTAGTCACCTGCCGAGGTAGTCACCTGGCGAGGTAGTCACGTAGCGAAGAGGTACTACTTCGCCAGATGACTACCTCGGCGCGACAGAACCCCAGCGAGACCGGAGGACCGATGGACTGGCTCAACGCCGGTGTGCAAGGTGTGCTGCTCGGCGGGCAGTACGCCCTCCTGGCCTGCGGCCTGTCGCTGATCTTCGGCGTGATGCGCATCGTCAACCTGGCGCACGGCGTGCTCGCGGTGCTCGCCGCCTACCTCTCGCTGGTGCTGGTGCAGCAGGGGCTGCCGCTGTGGCTCGCGGTCGTCGTGGTGGTCCCGGTGTTCGCGGCCCTCGGGTACGCGGTGCAGCGCGGCCTGTTCAACCCGGCGCTCGCGCAGGTGGGCAGAGACATGAGCGCCGGCCCGCGCAGGCGCACGCGTGGCGGTTCGCGCAGCGCGGGCGAGCTGGCGCCGCTGCTCGTGTCGTTCGGTGTCGCCGTCGCGCTGACCAGCCTGCTCCAGGAGGTCTTCAGCGCGGACACCCGCAAGATCCCCACGGGCGGCCTCGCGTCGGCAGGTCTGCCGCTCGGAGGCCTGTCGGTCGGTGTGCTGCCGCTGATCACCCTTGCGGTGGCGGTGGTGGTCATCGCGGCGGTCCAGCTCTTCCTCGCGCGCACCGCGACAGGGCGGGCGATGCGCGCCGTCGCGGACGACGCAGGCGCCGCCGCCATGACGGGAGTCGACCCCAGGCACATGTATGGCCTCGCGACGGCCCTCGCGTTCGCCACCCTGGCGCTCGCCGGCGTGTTCGTCGGGGTGAGCACGCAGTTCTCGCCCGGGTACGGCGACCTGGTGCTGCTGTTCGCGTTCGAGGCCGTGATCATCGGCGGGCTGGGCTCGTTGTGGGGCACGCTCGCCGGCGGCGTGGTGCTCGGCCTGGCCCAGACGGTCGGCGCCCAGATCGACCCCCAGTCCGGGGTGCTCGCCGGGCACCTCGTCTTCCTCGCCGTGCTGGTGGTCCGGCCGGGCGGCCTGATGCCGAGGAGCGTGTCGGCATGAGCCGCCCCGCCGTCGACCCGGCCACCGAGACCGCCGCGCCCGAAGGCCCAGGCCCCGTCGTGACCAGGGGTGGACGCGGGTCCCTGGTCGGCGCGGGTGGCCTGCTGGTCGTCGTGGTGCTGCTCGCCGCCGTCGTGCCGTACGCGGTGACGCTCGGGGCACTGTCCAGCCTCGTGATGCTCTTCGCCCTTGTGATACTCGGTACCACCTGGAACCTGCTCGCCGGGTACGGCGGCATGGTGAGCGTGGGCCAGCAGGCCTACGTCGGCGTGGGCGGGTATGCCCTGATCCAGCTCGCCGACGCCGTCGGCGCCCCGGCGTGGGCGGCGGTCCTCGCCGCCGGGCTGGTAGGGGGCGCCATCGCGCTGCCGACGAGCTACCTCGTGTTCCGCCTGGCCGGCGGGTACTTCGCGATCGGCACCTGGGTGGTGGCCGAGGTGTTTCGGCTGGTCACCATGCAGATCGACGGTCTCGGCGGCGGATCGGGGCTGTCCCTGGTCGCATTCCGCGGAACGGATCGGGTGGAGCGGGTCGCCTTCGTCTACTGGTTCGCGCTGGCGCTCATGGTCGCCGTCGTCCTCGGGACCTACCTGCTCCTGCGCTCCCGCGTGGGACTCGGGCTCACGGCGATCCGCGACGACCGGGTCGCCGCGAGCAGCCTCGGGGTGGCCGTGGACCGCGGCCGCCGCCTCGTGTACGTCGCCGGGTCCGCCGGCGCGGCGCTCGCGGGCGCGCTGATCGCCCTGAGCACGCTGGGCGTGACCCCAGGGTCGATCTACTCCGTGAACTGGACTGCGGCCATGATCTTCATCGTGGTGGTCGGCGGTATCGGGACCATCGAGGGCCCGATCGTCGGCGCGGTCCTGTACTGGGTGCTCCAGCAGGCCCTCGCGCCCCTCGGCACCTGGTACCTCGTGGTGCTCGGTGCGGTCGCCGTGGCCGTGGTGCTCCTCGCGCCGAGCGGCCTGTGGGGCCTGGTCGCGGGCCGCTATCAGCTCTTTCCCCTGACCCACCACGTCCGACGCCCGTCGCGGGCGTGACCGGCTCCCGGCCAGGTAGCCGCAACGATCGCGCCCGCGACAAAGTTCTGACGGAGCGGTGAGGCTCATATCACAGCTTCTTCAGTCGACGGCGCGACTCGGTATCAACGAAAATGGCTGATCCGCACATCAGCGGTGAACCACGTGCACCGTCGCCGTACGCCTGCACCGGAGGAGGACCATGACGGACGCCAACGACGCCCAGTACCACTCCATCGCCAACCCTCGCCGGACCACGCTCCTGCATCGGAGCGTCGCCGACACCTACGTGTCCCAACATGAGGAGCACCAAGCCCCGGCCGACGACGCCGCGGCTGCGGGCTGACTCGCCCGGCGCTCGCGCCGAACGCCCCACCTCGACAGAGAGCCCGGCCGCACGCCCTATCGGCACGTGCGGCCGGGCTCGCTGCGTGGTCGAGGTCGTGTGTCCGACCGGTCCGCGCCGGCCGGCCCGCGCCGACCGTCCGCGCCGGCCGGCCCGTCGACCGGGTCCGGCATGTGAGACGGCTGGCGTGGCGCAGAAGTTCACCCCCACGCGGTCAGGCGCCGTCAAGCCGCAGGTCACGGGCCGGCTGGTCGCAGGAGCACGCGTGACGGACCTCACCCGCGTTACATTCCCGAAACAGTTCCGCTAACCTGGATGAAGCGATTCCTTCCACGATCCGGAACGCCGGGTCGGCGCACGGCAGGTTGGTGCATCGCGCAGCCGGTACAGAGGCGACACGGCGCGTTCAGCACGGCGGGCAGGCGGGCAAGGCCCCGCGGCGGCCGGTGCGAGATGGATCAGGAGCTCGCGGGGCAGGTCGGACCCACCAGGGACAGGTCTGTCAGCACGTCCGGTCACGTACGACGACTCAACCGAGTGGGGAACTCAGAAATGCACAGCGAATCGATTCGACACTTCACTGACGGACGCGTGCCCGACGCCGGTATCGCGCACCTCTTCAGCGTCGAGAACCGATTCCAGGCGCGACTCGACGTCGAGGCCGCGCTCGCGCTCGCCGAGGCCGAGGTCGGCCTGATCCCGGAACCAGCGGGAGAGGCCATCGCGCAGGCGGCGCAGATCGAGAAGCTGGACCTCGCCCGGGTGGCGGCCGAGACGGTGTCGGCGAGCCACCCCCTGATGCCGCTCATCGAGGAGTTCGCGCGAGTGGTCGGGCGCGAGCACGGCGGGTGGGTGCACTGGGGCGCCACGACCCAGAACATTACGCAGACGGCCGACGTACTGGTCCTGCGCGACGCGCACAGCGCGGTCAAGGCCCTGCTCGCCAAGGTGCTGCGGGGCATGTCGAAGCTGGCGGAGGCGTCCGCCGCCGTGCCGATGGCCGGCCGTACCCACAGCCAGCACGCGGTGCCGGTGACGTTCGGGTTCAAGGTAGCCGTCTGGATCGACGAGCTGACGGCCCACACCGACCGGCTGGAGCGCCTCGAGGACCGCCTGTTCCGGGTCCTGATGGGTGGCGCCGTCGGTACGTTCGCGTCGTTCGGGCCCGCCGGGCGCGAGGTGGAGAGCAGGGTCGCCGACCACCTCGGGCTGGGCACCATGCCGGTGCCGTCACGGGCGATCAACGACGGCATCGTCGAGCTGGTGCTCGTCCTCGGCCAGGTCGCCGGGACCGCCGGCAAGATCGGCAAGGACATCTACTCGATGATGCAGCCGGAGTTCGGCGAGGCGTTCGAGCCCATCCCGGACGGAACGGTCGGCAGCTCGACCATGCCGCACAAGCGCAACCCGCAGCTCGCCCTCGACCTGTTGTCGATGAGTGCCCAGCTCCGCGCGCTCGCCGCGCCGGCGCTCGAGTCGATACAGCACGACCACGAGGCGAACGGCGGCATGACCGACCTGCTCGAGGAGACGGCCAAGCGTGCCACCGTGCTGGGCGGCGACATCCTGACCCGGCTCGACGTCATTCTCGGCGGTCTCGAGCTGGACGAGCAGCGGATGCGCGCCAACCTCGCGCTGAGCGAGGGGCTGATCGGCTCGGAGTCGCTCATGATGGAGCTGGGCGAGCGCATCGGGCGGCAGAAGGCGCACGAGGTCGTGTACGAGGTGGCTCAGGAGTCCGCCGTCGGCGACGCGCAGTTCCTCGACCTGCTGGTGCGCAACACGACCGTGAGCGCCTATTTCGACCGCGACGAGATCCGTCGTCTGATCGACCCGCGCGCGTACCTGGGTGAGAGCGTCACCATCGCGCACGAGATGGCGCAGCACGCGCGTGCCGTCGCAGACCGGCTCGAGTTCCGCGCCCGTACGGCCGAGCCGGTCCCGCTGTTCGTGCGAGCGGCCGCCGCGCCGGACGACGTCGACGAGGACGACGCCGAGCCGGTCACCGCCGGCCGGGTCGCGCCGGACGCGCGCACCGCTGAGGAGCTCCTGCTCCTCGGTCTGTAGCCGGCGGTGGCCGGCCCGGGACCGGAACGAGGCCTGCGGCCCTGACCCGGCGTACCAGGTACGTCGCGTCAGGGCCGCAGGCCTTCTCGTCCTGTCCTGGTTCGACCGTCAGTCGAACAGGGTCTCCGACACCCAGGTCCGCCCGGCCGAGGTTCCGACCGGGGCCGGGGGCGCCACCGGCGCGCGGGTCTCGGGCACCTCGGCGGTGAAGCCGGCACCGCGCAGCTCGGCGTCGGGGATCATCCCGGCGTCGGGCACGAGCATCTCGCCGACGCCGCCGCGCCCCGCGTCCCACTCCTCCGCGGCGAAGCCCGCGAGCTGGTCCACCCGGTCGTTGTACGGGTTGCCCACGTGTCCGCGCACCCAGTGGAACCGGACAGGTCCCGTGCGTTCCGTGACGGCGCGGTCGATGTGCTGCACCAGGTCGACGTTGGGGACGGGATCGCCGGACGGCGACCGCCAACCGTTGCGCTTCCATCCGTCGGACCACTCGGACACGGATCGGACGGCGTACTGCGAGCCGGACTCCACGAGCAGCGGTTCGTCACCGGGGTGCGCCTCGATCGCGCGCAACAAGGCCGAGAGCGCGGCCACCTGGTCGTTTCCCCGGGCAGCGCCGCCCGAGTCGAACTGGCCACCCGCGTGGTTGATCCACGCCCATCCGATCGCGCCGCCGGGTGCGGCCGACCCGTGCGTGCTGACGATGATCACGGCGTCCATTGTGCATCCTTCTGCGCGAGAAACCGTACGGCAGGCCGAGGGGCGGCAGGTTCGGACCCGGACGGGCGAGAGTTCGGCCACGCGAACCCGGAGCCCCGGAGCCACGAAACCCATGGGCCACGATCCGTGGGCATGATGGCGGAGTGCCTCACCTACCCTCCGACCCGTCCCGTGACCCGGCACGGCGTACGTCCGACCGCACCCCGACGCCGGCCGAGCGGGCCCAGGGGCTGCACCCGTCACGCCGTCGAACCCCCGCCGACATCCGGCGGTGGCGCAGGCTGCTCGCGGACGAGTGGGCCGAGGCGGCGGTGTACCGGGACCTCGCCGGCCGGCGTTCCGGGGAGGAGCGCGAGATCCTGCTCGCGCTCGCGCGCGCGGAGAAGCGGCACGAGTCGCACTGGCTCGAGCTCCTCGGTCCCGACGCCGGCGCTCCGGTACGCGGCGACCTGCGCACGCGCGCGCTCGGTTTCCTCGCTCGCCGGTTCGGTGGCGTCTTCGTGCTGGCGCTGGCCCAGCGGGCCGAGGCCAGGTCGTCGTACGCGCACGACGCCGACGCGACCGTGACCATGGCGGCCGACGAGCAGATCCACGAAGAGGTGGTGCGTGCCCTGGCCACCAGGGGCCGGAACCGGCTGTCCGGGACGTTCCGTGCCGCGGTGTTCGGCGCGAACGACGGGCTCGTGTCGAACCTCGCGCTCGTGCTCGGTATCGGCGCATCCGGCGTGGCGACCAGCACGGTCCTGCTGTCCGGGCTCGCGGGCCTCCTCGCGGGGGCGCTCTCCATGGGCGCCGGCGAGTTCGTCTCGGTGCGGTCGCAGCGGGAGCTGCTCGAGGCGTCGTCGCCGTCGCCCGCCGCCGGTGCCGCGCTGCCGCATCTGGACGTCGACGCCAACGAGCTCGCGCTCGTCTACCGCGCCAGGGGGATGAGCGTCGAGAATGCGACGGCGCACGCCGACGCCGTGCTCGCTCGCCTCGCGGTCACGCCCGTCGAGCACCAGGGCCCGCTGCTGCGTGTGCAGGAGGCACCGGCCGGCGACCGTCCGGCGGGGTCGGCGGACGAGGCCGACGACCTCGAGACGCACGGGACCGCGTGGGGCGCCGCGGTCTCGTCCTTCTGCTTCTTCGCGTCGGGTGCAGTGGTGCCGGTGCTGCCCTACCTGCTCGGCCTGGACGGCCTCGTCGCGGTCCTTGTCGCGACCGGCCTCGTCGGGCTCGCGCTGCTGGTGACGGGCGCGGTCGTCGGCCTGCTGTCGGGTACGTCCCCGCTCTCCCGGGCGCTGCGCCAGGTCGCGATCGGGCTCGGGGCGGCGGGTGCCACGTACGCTCTCGGTCTCGTCTTCGGCGCCACCGTCGGCTGACCGGGGCCAGTTCACCCAGGTTTTGAGCAAGGGCCGAGATCGCGTCGATTACCCCGAGATAGGCGAGATAATGCGCCTCTTCCGACATGTCGCAGTTCCGGAGCACAAAATTCTCGATCCGCAAACCGCAGGCGTGCGGTTGCCGAACTTCGGGGCTCCCCGAAGATTAAATGTGTATGCATGACTGCTGGCGGCCCTGACCGGGCCGGAGAGCGGGAGACCGATGTCGAAGGACGCGCAGCTGAGCACGGGGGACCGCCTCCGTCATGCCGTCGCGCGTGCCGCCGGAACTCTCGCGCTCAGTGCCGTGGGCCTCGCGCTCGGCGTCACGCTCGCGGCCCCCTCGGGCGCCGCGGAGCGCGGCCCGCTCGGCTCCGCCCTCGGCGACACGGTGGATGCGACGGCGCAGACCGTCGCCCGGGCAACCGGCCTACTCGCGCCGAGCACAGCCGCCGGGTCCCGGCAGGCCGTGGCCGACGGCGATCCGGTGGCCCCGCAGCAGTCCGCGCCGGAGCCGGTCGCTCCCGAGCCGGACGCGCCGGAGCAGGTTGTGCCGGAGCCGGACGTGTCGGAGCCCGGCACGACCACCGATGCCGCGCCGCAGGCCGGGCCCGCGCCAGCCGAGCCGGAGGCACAGACGGCAGGCGAGGAGCCGGCTACCGCGAAGCCGGCAGCCAGGCCCGCCGCCGATCCGGTCGCCGCAACTGTCGACGACGCCGTGGCGCTGGTCTCCGAAGGCGTGCTGAAGCCGGTGACCGAGCCGGTCCGCACAGCGGTGACCGAACCGGTGGCCGAGAGCGTCACCCGGCTCACCGAGCAGCCCGTCGCGAACGCCAGCGAGGTCGTCGAGCAGGTCTCCGACCCCGCCCTCAAGCCCGTCACCGAGCAGGTCGGCGGGGTCGCTCAGCCCGTGACCGGGGCCCTGGGTGGTCTGCTGGCGCCGGTGACCGGCCTGGTCGGGGAGGTCGCCTCGCCACTGACACCCGTGCTCGGCGCCGTGACCGAGCCGATCGCACCGGTGACCGGCGGCCTGCTGGCTCCCGTGGTCGGCCTGGTCTCCCCGGTGACCGGGGTCGTCGGCGACGTGAGCGCCCCGATCGTGGGCGCCCTCAAGCCGGCGACCGACCCGGTCACGGAGGCGCTCACGCCGGTCCTCACGCCTGTCGGTGAGGCGGTCGCTCCGGTCGTCGTACCTCTCGTCCCGATCGTCGAGCCGCTGAGCCCGGCCGTCGAGCCGCTCCTTCCGGTACCTGGCGGCCTGGTGCCGGAGTTCCCTGCCCAGCCCGCGGTGCCGGGCGGGCTCAGCCCGGTGGTCCCGACCACGCGGGCCGTGGACGCCGAGTCGACGTACCCGGGAGCGCTGCAGGCTCCCGGTGACGTCGCGGTCATGGACCGGACCTCCACCGGAGCCTGGTCCGCACCGCTCGGTGAGGTGAGCGTCCCGCGAGGCGCCACCGCGGCCGACACCGCGCTCGCCCTGAGCGTCGCCACGTCCGGCGTCGTCCACGCGGGTGGCGCAGGCTTCCTCGGGGCGGGCCTCCCGCTCGCCGGGGGTGCGGGGAACGCGGTCGTCGCGGCCTCCGCCGGTCTCCTGGGCGGCGGCGCACCGCAGCTGAAGGGGCTCGGCGGCGACGGTGTCGCGGTGCTCTCCGCCCTGCTCGTCTTCCGGGCGCGCTCCTGGGGCGTGTCGGCCGACGAGTCGCGTGGCAAGCTGTCGAGCAGCTACACGGACGTCCCTGTCTCACCTGCCTGACCTGGCTGGGCCGCGCCCTCGCGCGCGGCACCTCCCGACGGTGCATCTGCCGTCGGCTCCACGCCAGCCAAGGAGAGACTCATGGACAGGAACTTCCGACGGGTGCTGTACACGGCGCTTGTCGCGGGCGGCCTCGCGGTCGTCGGCGCTTCCTCCGCGCACGCCGCAGGGGAAGGTCCGCCGGATCCAGTCACTCAGGAGACCACCGCCACGACCGAGCACGCGTCCGTCACGGGCGGTGACCTCGACGCGGCCACGTCTCCGGCGGCCACGGGAGCCGAGACTCAGGGCGCCGGTGTCGGCACGAGCGACGAGACGGGCCTGGCGGACGACGTCGTCGGCCCTGACGGCATCGTCCGGTCCCTGCTGAGCGCCGACCTCGCAGACGTGGTCGACGGGACACTGGGCGAGGACGGCCTGGTCGACGACCTGCTGACGGGGGTCCCGTCGGGTGACGACGAAGCGCCTCTGCCGGAGGAGCCGGGTACGGATGCGCCCGGAGCTGTCGACCCTCCTGGAACCGACGAGCCTGGAACCGACGAGCCTGGAACCGACGAGCCCGGAACCGACGAGCCCGGAACCGACACGCCCGGAACCGACGAGCCCGGAACCGACAAGCCCGGAACCGACAAGCCCGGAACGGCGGGACCCGGCCGTCCGGGAACCGGCAGTCATGACCCTGGGCCTCGCCCGGCGCATCCCGGTGCCGGCGACGAGGGAACCGACGCTCCCGCCGACTCGCACGCACCGAAGCCGCGGACACCCGAGTCCGGCACCACAGAGCCCCGCACCACAGAGCCCCGCACCACCGAACCGCGTACGGGGTACTCCGGTGGGTACCCGGTCAGCGCAGGAACGCCGGGGGCGATCCCTGTCGGCCACGTGCCGAGCGACTCCGCTGTCCCGGCCCGCGCGGCCGTTCAGCCGGTCCGCGGCACCGCCGAGCCGATGGGCGAGCACCCGCTGGTCCAGGGGGTCGACCTCACCTGGGGCGCCACGGGCGGTTCGGTTCCGACGTCCAGCAGCGGGAGCATCCGGTCGGGCGACATGGACGACCGTCCTCACCGCCCGGTGACCGAGCCCGTGGCGGAGCCGGTAGCACGGCGGGTAGTGCCCGACGCGGATCTCGCGGAGACGGGCCACATGATCACGGGGCAGCTTTCGCTGATCTCGCTCCTGATGGGGCTGGGGATCGCGGCGCTCCGCACACGTCGCCGGTAGAGCGTGGCTTGACCACGTTCTACCGGTCGACAGCCGGCCCGGGTCCGGTCCCCGGTCGTGAGCCATCAAGGTGACTCGTGACCGAGGACCGACCCAGACCCGGGTCGGTAGGTTCGAGGGTCGGGGCGCCGCTGGGGGGCGCCCCGGCCCGCGGACCAGGAAAGTACAGAGCGGGAGCTCAGGACATCGGGGGGTGTCCTGACCTCCCGCTCTGTCGTGCGCGGGAGACGTACCTCACCTCGGGCGCCACGGCCAGGTCGCCAGGGCGAGGCCTACGATCGCCATCATGCGTCACCTGCTCGCCGACACCACGCCGCTGAGGGTGTCATCGGACTACCGGCGTCTGTGGTTCGGGCTGTCGATCTCGAACATCGGCACGCAGGTGACCATCGTGGCCGTGGGCCTGCAGATCTACGCCCTCACCGGGTCCACCCTCGCGGTCGGCCTGCTGGGCCTGTTCTCGCTGGTCCCGCTCGTAGCCCTCGGCCTGTACGGCGGGGCGCTCGTGGACCACTACGACCGGCGCAAGGTCTCGCTCCTGTCCTCGTGCGTGCTGTGGGTCGTCGTCGCGGGCATCGCGGCGCAGGCCTGGTTCGAGGTCGAGTCGGTGCACCTCCTGTACGGGCTGGTCGCTCTGCAGAGCGCGGCGTTCGCCATCAACAACCCCGCCCGGTCGGCGATCATCCCGCGCCTGCTTGCCCCGGAGCTCCTGCCCGCGGCCAACGCGCTGGCCACGCTCTCGATGAACGTCGCGCTGACCGGCGGACCGCTGATCGGCGCCGTGCTGGTCGCCCAGCTGGGCTACGCCTGGGCGTACACGCTGGACATGGTGTTGTTCCTCGCGGCCCTGTGGTCGGTGTTCAAGCTGCCGCCGGTGCCTCCGGAGCGCGCCGGCGCCGTCGAGCTGAACAGCCGGGGCAGGGTGCGCGCCGTCGGGCTGCGGTCGGTCTTCGACGGACTGCGCTACCTCGCCACCCAGCCCAACGTCCGCACGACGTTCGTCGTCGACATCTGTGCGATGGTGCTCGCCTTTCCGCGCGTGCTGTGGCCGGCCGCCGGCGTCGTCTACCTGGGCGGCGGTGAGACGACCACCGGCGTGCTCGCCGCGACCTTCGCCGTCGGCGGCATCCTCGCGAGCGTGTTCTCCGGCGGGCTGACCCGCATGCGCAAGCAGGGGCAGGTGATCATCTGGGCCATCACGGCGTGGGGCGTGTCGATCGCCGCGTTCGGGCTCGTCCTCGTCCTCGTGGGCCGGGGCTCACCGGACGGGCCGATCGTCTGGGCCGTCGTCGCGGCGGGTATCGCCCTCGCGTTCGCCGGCGGGTCCGACAGCATCTCGTCCGTGTTCCGGCAGAGCATCCTGCAGACCGCGACGCCGGACCACATGCGCGGACGGCTGCAGGGCGTGTTCATCGTGGTCGTGGCGGGCGGGCCGCGCCTGGGGGAGATGGTCCTCGGCGCCGAGGCGACGTGGTTCGGCGAGGGCTGGGCCGCGGTCGTGGGAGGCCTGACGTGCCTGGTGCTGCTCTGGCTGGTCGTCCGCCTGTCCCCCCGCTTCTGGCGCTACGACGCGCACCACCCGGAGCCGTGACGCCGGGGAGAGCGACCCGGGGCAGCGACCCCGGGAACCGTCCCGACGTGCCAGACCCTCAGGTCACCAGCGTGACCTGAGGGTCTGGGACGTTCTACGCGTTCCGGGGGTCAGTTCTTCTCGGCCGCGCCCGGGGCGTCGGTCGAGTCGGGCCCGACGCCGTTCGTCGGGCCGGCGAGGTTCGAGATGAGCTGATTGATGTCGACGCCCGTGAGCTGCTTGATGACGCCCTGGCCCTCGCCGATCACGGAGGCCACGTTCTTCGTGACGGCGGAGGCGCCGTCCGTCGAGATCACGGTCATGCCCTGGATCGAGGACATGGGCTCGGCAGCGGCGCGGACGATGTCGGGCATCCGCTCGATGAGCTCCTGCACCAGGGCGGCCTCGCCGTACTTGCGCAGTGCCTCTGCCTTGGCGTCGATGGTGGCGGCCTCGGCGAGACCCTCCGCCTCGACGGCGGCTGCCCGGGCCCGGCCCTCCGCCTCGATACCGGCGGCGAGTGCCACCTGCTTGTCGCGCTCGGCCTCACCGGCGCGGCGCACCGACTCCGCGGACGCCTCCGCGTCCTGCAACGCCGCCGTCTTGTTCGCCTGGGCGATGGTGGTCCGCTTGAAGGCCTCGGCCTCGGTGGCCGCGTTCTCGGCGTCACGACGGGCGTTGGCGTTCTGCACCTCCGCGTAGGCCTTGGCCTCGGCGGGCTTGCGGACCTCGATGTCGAGGCGCTCCTGCTCGACGCGCGCCTTCTCGGCCATGGCCTCGCGCTCCTGCTGGGCCACGAGGCGGTCCTGCTCGGCGCGGGCGAGCTGGCCGGCGGCCTCTGCCTCGGCGTTCGCCTTGTCGGTCTCGGCCTTGATGGTGGCCTGCTTCAGGTCGAGCGCCTTCTTGCGCTCGGCGATCTGCTCGGCCGCCTCGATCACGGCGAACTCGGACGCCCGGTTGGCCTCCGCCTCGGAGACCTCCGCGAGCTGCCGGGCGTTGGCGGCCTCGGCGCGACCGAGGTTCGCGAGGTAGTCCGACCCCGGCGTCGAGATGTCGGAGATGTTGAGCAGGTCGACCTGGAGGCCCTGCTCGGAGAGGTCGGTCTTCGTGGACTGGACCACGCGGTCGGACAGGCCCTTACGGTCCGAGATGATCTGCTCGATCGTCATGTCGCCGACGATCGACCGCAGCGAGCCCTCGAGGGACTCCTTGATGATCTCGGTCAGCAGGTGCTGCTGGGACAGGAAGCGCTGGGCTGCCCGCCGCACGCCCTCCTCGTCGCCACGCACCTTGAAGTTGATCGATGCCTTGATGGCGATCTTGATGCGGTTCTTGTCGACGCCCTCGACGGTGATGCCGATCTGCCGCTGCTCCAGGGAGATCGCGAAGCCCTGCTGCAGCACCGGCCACACGAAGGCCCGGCCGCCCACGACGACGCGCTGGCTCGAGAGCTGGGCCTCGGACTTTCCTGCGCCGCGGCCCACGATGATCAGGGCCTCGTTCGGCGGCACCCGCCGGATGCGGCTCGCGACGAACGCGAGGACGAGGAAGATCGCGAGCGCGATCACCACGACCGCGATGACGCCCACTAGTTGTTGCTGGTCATGACGTTGGTGACGCCGGTCGGTAGCTTCGTGGCTGGGGGCTGGTTCCCGACGGCGGTGTGGGCCCGATGG